>JBJECR010000077.1:0-12006 GCA_051871275.1 Muribaculaceae bacterium
GTGTGAAAATAGAACACCCGCTTCATTGCGTCCACCCGATAGCTGAATAGTTACCAGTATCGCGTAAAAAAAACAGATGGTGAAAAGAATCACACTATTCTTCTGCAATTTTGCGGCGGAGGGCAGCAATGCGGAAATTTATGGCACCTGTTTGCTCGTTTTCATCACAGTGACGCAAAGCACGCTCATAGTATTCCAGTGCAAGTTTGAAATTTTGCGTATTTTCCTCTGTAAACGTAGCAAAATCCACTTGCCAAGCAACATTTGTGGAATCAATGTCGGCACGCTGTTTGAGGTAGTATGCGGCGGAATCGTTTTGATTTTGCGAGGTAAAAATGTCGTATTTGTCGTAGCAGTCACGAGCAAATTCTTCTATATTGCTTGCCAGATAAGCCTTGCTGTGTTCAAATTCCAACTGCTCCTGTTGCATTTCTTTTTCACGCACCTCGTTTATCTTTCGCCTGCGTTCTATTTCCTTTTTCCTTTCCTCCAGGCTGCCTTTAGAGTTCAACATGGAATCCGCTTTTGCGAGTTCACCGTCAATAATGTACTGTGTCACTTGGCGACGAAATTCGTCAAGTTGGTCAAAGTCCGTTCTTGCGTATCTTTCCGCCATTTTCTCCACGAGATTTTGATTTTTCTGTTCATCTTCGTAGAGTTTCTGCATCATATCCGAGCGTTCTTTTTGCGAAATTTTTTGTTGCTTGTAAAGCTCGGAAATTTCTTGTTCACGTTCACGGAGTGTTTTTCTGAGAGTTTTCACGAGCTTACGGCTTGCGTTCACTTTGTCTGATTCATACTCTTCCGGCTTTACAAGCACTATTGTCAGAGGGTTAGGCGAATAGCTGTGTCTTTTCAGCTGTTCGGCGTCGTTTAATACGTATTCGTGCAGCCGCACACTCTTAAGAGTGAATTTGCCTTCCGGAACTTTAATTGAAAATTCACCGTTACCGGAACTTTGCACTTTACCGCGGTCTGTCTCAATGATTACGCCGTTCAGTCTTTCACCCGTGATAAGATTTCCTGAGGCATCAAGTCGCCCGCGAGCTTTAGTGATGCCCTGTTGCACCTGTGCTGAAGCGGAAAATGCCGCTACGGCAAATGCACATAATATTATAGTGTTTTTTAGAACCTGTTTCATAGAATTATTTTTAACCTTTTTCATAGAATTATTTTATAATTTGCAAAGTTAACATTTTTTTTGCTTATCAATGGGGCTATTTGACTATAAATTTGTAACTTTGACAAAATTTTATGCAAACATGGAGCAAAATCAGAAACAAGTGTTGCTGGACAGAAGATATTTGAGAATGGCTCGAATATGGTCCGAAAATTCATATTGTGTGAGGCGTAAGGTGGGTGCAATTATCGTTAAAGACGGAATGATTATCTCCGATGGCTACAATGGCACGCCTTCAGGTTTTGAAAACGTCTGCGAAGATGATTCCGGAGTTACAAAACCATACGTTCTTCATGCGGAAGCAAATGCTATCACCAAAGTAGCTCGCAGCAATAATTCCAGCGACGGTGCCACTCTATATGTCACCGCTTCACCGTGTATGGAGTGTGCGAAACTGATTATCCAAGCAGGAATACGCCGTGTGGTATTTAATGAACTTTACCGCATTTGCGATGGAATCGAACTTCTGGAGCGAGCAGGCGTTGAATGTGTACACATTGAAAATATTGAAAACAATATATAAGACTTTTTTGAGCAATAATGGACAATAAAAACAATATTTACCGGGCACTTATTCCACTCGTGATTGCACTCGCTTTTGCCGGAGGTATATGGCTCGGAACATCTATGAACCGTAACCGAGGTTTAAGTTCTGCAAATCAAAAACTTGGTGCTATACTTAATCTTATTGATAATGAGTACGTTGAGCATGTGGATTTGGATTCACTCGTTGACATTTCACTGCCGAGTATGCTCGCTAATCTGGACCCCCACTCCGTCTATATCCCTAAAAGCGAATTGCAGGGCGTAAACGACGAACTTGAAGGCTCTTTCAGCGGCATAGGCGTTCAATTTATGATTCAAAACGACACTATCACCATTATTGAAGCCATTTCCGGAGGTCCATCGGAAAAAGTGGGAATCCTTGCAGGTGACCGTATAGTGACAGTTGACGGAGAAAACGTTGCCGGTATAGGTATTACAAATGAGAGGGTTATGAAACTTCTCAAGGGTGATGCAGGGACAAAGGTTACGCTCGGAATTAAACGTAGCAATTCCGTAAAAACACTCTCTTTTGAGGTTACTCGCGGTGCAATCCCGGTGCCTATGATTGATGCTTCATATATGTTTAACGACCATACGGGTTATATACGCGTAAAACGTTTTGGCAGAACCACATACGATGAATTTTTCACATCTCTTCTCACACTCGGCTCTCAAGGTGCGGACTCATATATAATAGACCTCCGCGGAAACGTGGGAGGATATATGGAAATGGCTGTGCTTATGGCAAATGAGTTTCTCCAGGCAGGAGAACTGATTGTGGCTCAGAAAGGACGTGACGGCAAAAACGATAAGGCTTATTTTGCTGATGGTTCCGGCAGTTTTAAGGGTTCGAAACTCGTGGTGCTGATTGACGAATACTCCGCAAGTTCCAGCGAAATATTTGCAGGAGCAATACAAGACAACGACCGCGGACTGATTATCGGTCGTCGCTCCTTTGGTAAAGGCTTGATTCAGCGTCAGGCAGATCTCCCGGACAGCAGTGCCATCCGCCTTACGATTGCTCGCTATTACACACCTTCCGGCAGATGTATCCAGAAAGATTACACAGACGCTGCAGGGTATGAAAATGATATCGTAGAGCGATATAATCATGGTGAAGCCTTTGATGCTGATTCCGTGAAACTGAACACGGAAGATGAATATTCCACAAAATACGGCAGAAAAGTATATGGCGGCGGTGGTATAAACCCGGATATCTTCGTACCTTTTGACACTACCGGCATCACTACATACTATCTCAGCGTGGCAAATGCGGGACTTATCCAGAAATTTGCATTTGAATATTGCGACTTGAATCGCGACCAGCTGAAAACGCTCGATGACCCGCTCTCGCTCCTGCCGAATGACGAATTGCTGATACGCTCTTTCGCAAACTACGCTCGCCAAAACGGCATTGCTCCACGATGGTACTATATCCGTCTGTCTCAGAAACTTATCCTAAGTCAGATTAAGGGACTTATTGCACGCGATGTGAAGAGTATGCAGGCTTATTTCGAGATTATAAATAAGGACGATACCGCCATTCTGCGTGCCGTTAAGGAGATTGAAGCAGGAAATGCGGATTTCCCGATTGGTGCAGAAAAATAATTATAGCTATGCCGGAAGACAAGGCATCTATCCGCAAACGAATGAGAGAGCTGAAAAAGCTACTCACGGATTCGCAGAAAAGTTTTGCGGAACAGTCTGTTATTGAGCAAATTGAAAGCCTTAAAGAGTTTGCAAAAGCAGAAAAGGTTCTCCTATACTATTCCCTACCCGATGAATTGCCGACACACGAAATGGCAGCACGGTGGAGCAAGACAAAAAGCATATATTTACCGCGAGTGGCAGGAGAAGATATGGAAATTTTGCCTTATTCTGCGGATTCACTCGCTTCAGGTTCTTTCTCCATTTCCGAACCGCAAAAAGGAGACATACTAAATCCACATTTGCTTGATTTAGTGATAGTTCCCGCCGTAGCCTTTGACCGCCACGGAAACAGAGTCGGTCGCGGCAAAGGATTTTACGACCGCTTCCTTACGGACTTAAACGTCATAAAAATAGGCATTTGCTATGATTTTCAGATAGTGGAAGAAATTGAATCTTCAAGCCATGATATACCTGTTGATATGCTTGTTGTTGCAACCACAGGCTTGAAAGACAATAAAAGACAACTTGAAAATTAAAATACTATGAGTACCTTTGCAAAATCAAGATATTTTGCATTTCAACTATCATAACATAAAACGTAAATAATATGAAAAAGATTTTTAAAACATTTTTAGTGACACTTGTAGCATTTGCATGTATGACGCTCGTTTCTTGCACAAAATCTGCTGAACAAATAGTAGATGAAGCTGAAGAACTAATAAATGACGATGGCACAATCAACTCTGAAAACATTGACAAAGTATTGGATCTCTACGAAGCGGCTATTGACCGCATGACAGGACTCAAAGACAAATGTGAAGAAGCTTCAAAAAATATGGATTTTGACAATCCTGACGTGAAAGAAGCTCTCCAACTTGCAGCTGTCGGTGAAGCTCTCCAAACAGCACTATCTTATTCCGAACTTACTCCGGAGCAAGAAGCTCGCATAGCGGAATTAAACAAAAAGTTAAAATAACACACAGACAAAATAAACTATAAGAGCCTGACAATTCCGGTCAGGCTCTTATTTTTTTATGGACTTTGTTAATAGTTCCTAAAAATATGTTGTAAAACATGTTTTTGTGTAATATGTTGATTAGCAGATTATTGCAGAGGTGTTTTTACTATTTGTGAAATCAAATTAAGAAAAATTGAGATTGCAAATGTAACTTTTCTCGGAAAAAACTCGTATATTTGATAGATTTTTTAGAAAACCGATAAAAAAACACGTTATGCAACAATCACTAATCATCATAAAGCCCTCCGGAGTGGAGCGTGGTTTGATAGGTAAAATAATAGACCGTTTTCAGCAAAAAGGTTTGATTATTGCCGGACTGAAAATGATGAAGATGAACGAAGAACTTCTCCGCGAACACTATGCTCATCTTACCGATAAACCATTCTTCCCTTCACTGCTGAATTCTATGATGGCATCACCCGTGATTGTTATGTGCCTTAAAGGTCGTGACGCTATCGCTGTTATTCGCGGTATGGTGGGAGCCACAAATGCCAGAAATGCAGCTCCCGGTACTATCCGCGGTGATTTCGGTATGAGTTCACAGGAAAATATCATTCACGCTTCAGACTCAGAAGAAAACGGTATCATTGAAACAAACCGTTTCTTCAAGCCGGAAGAAATTTTTGATTACACTCCGTTTGCCCTCAAATATATTTACGCGCCGGGCGAACAAGACTAAAAATATACGCAGTAAAATGTTGATTTTAAGAGAAATTAAAACATTATCCTTGTTTGCGATTCTTGCAGGAACTTCCGTAGCCGCATCCGCACAGACTTATCGTCTGCCTGATGCTCATACCGCTACGCACAACGACCTTATTGCATCGCAGGAAAACATCACAAACCAGGTTAAGGTAGAGAACACACAGGAATTCCTTGATAACCTGTTCAAAGAGGAAGAAGAACCGGAAATAGATATCTATACCGAAGGTTGGAACAGCAAACTCGTAAACCCCTACTCCGGTATTGACGTTCCGCAGACTAAAGTTATAGACGTGAGCAACTTTTCAATGCCATGTCCGGGATACCTTACATCCCAATATGGCTATCGTCGCCGTTTCCGCCGTATGCACAAAGGTGTTGACCTCAAAGTGCACATCGGCGACACTATCCGTGCGGCTTTTGACGGAAAAGTGCGTCTGACAAACTATGAACGCCGCGGCTACGGATATTACGTGATTATCCGCCATACAAATGAGCTTGAAACGGTGTATGGCCACCTTTCAGAGTTCCTCGTGGAAGAAAACCAGTACGTCAAAGCAGGCGACCCGATTGCTCTTGGTGGCAACACAGGACGTAGCACAGGTCCTCACCTCCACTTTGAAACACGCTATATGGGTTATCCTATAAACCCGATGGCAATCTTCGACTTCCCGAACCAAACGGTTCACACGGATACATATACTTTTGACAAAGATACGTATCAATATGCTCGTAACTTTGACCCGGCTGCCAACACGGCATACGCTCGTCAGTACCAGCAGGAATATGCTAAAAATAATCCTAATGCAGGCAAATACACGGGTAAAAGTTCCGGCAAATCTTCCGGAACTTACACCGTACGCAAGGGCGACAGCCTCAGCCGCATTGCTTCCCGCACAGGTGTTTCCGTGAAAAGAATTTGCAAACTGAACGGAATTAAAACCACTACTAAAATCCGTCCGGGACAGGTTCTCAAATTAAGATAACACAGCGGCAACGCCGTCAAACCATATAAAATAGCCACATTGAACTCAAACTCAATGTGGCTGTTTTTTATACGCACCTCAAGATATAGACCATCGTTTTGTGTCTTCTACAACAGTTGTCACTCTCACAATTATGCAATATTGCCCCTGCTTTGCGACAAAAAACACACAATATTGCCCCTGATTTGTAACAGAAAACACACAATGTTGCCCCTGATTTGTGACATAGTATTAAACCAAGCCACTTATAAACGTCTTAATACCAGGTAATTCCGTTTGAAGTGGAAGAACGCTTGTCGTACTTGAGGTCGCTGAGGAGGGAAGATTTGACTGCGATGCTGAAATTGTATGATTTGTAAGGACCTACAGGCACGAAACTTGCTCGCATAGAGAAGCAGTGCAAGTCACGGGAAATGTTGCAGTTCATATATGCAAGTTTATGAGTGTCAAAGTTATAACTTGCAGTAAAACCGAAATTCCAATTTTTCGTTGGGCGAATGTTTCCCGAGAAACTCAAGTTTTGAGTAATCTTACCCTTATATTCAAGTTTTTGCTTGTCAAATTCGCCGTAACTGTAGTTGATAGAATAGTTTACGGAAAGACTCCAAGGCACGGTCCACTTCATATAGCCGTCTTCTCCCATTTCCAAGCCATCGTCTTCTTTCTTGCTTCCGGGACGATTTACACCGGATTCACCCTCGCCAAATGGGGAGGAGTTACTGTCTTTATTCTTATTTTTGTCTTTATCTTTGTCCTTATCCTTGTCTTTATCGCCTTTCTTCTTGAAAGTATCGTTGTTAAACGTGTAAGAGAACGACGTTCCCGTGCTGGAAAGTCTTCCTATACCTTTACCGCATTTCCAACGAGGAATGTTTACGCGAACGGGGTTACCATACTCGTTTAGCTGGTATGTATAAACGTCCCAAGTGGCAGAGAGGTTAAGGTTAAAACTCTTGGTAAGGCGGAGGAGAAGCGAGGTGTTGATATTACTCCAGTTCAGGGAGTCTGCGGCGAAGTTGTAGCTTTGTGACACCGTAAAATTTTCTATCAGCGACACTTTCTTTTCGCCGATAGAGTCGTTTTCCGACTTCACTTTCATTTCCACATTGTTTGCAATGGAAACGGATACCATACCCGTTTTTCCCTCTCCCGGCACACCGTAGAGCGAGTTCGGGAAGTATGAATATTTCTTTATTTGCGGCTTGCCGTTGGCATCAACGTAGTTATACTGCCCATAGTAGCCGAAAAATGAGGAACTGAAGTCCGGAGAACCGCTAAAAGAAACAGTAGGCGTGATTACGTGACGAATCATTTTCACTTTATCACCCAGGAATGCCAAAGGTTTGAAGAAACCGTAAATCTTTGTATCAAAGGAGATTGCCGCATTAAAGTCCCAAACGTTGTAAAAACTGTAGTTCGTATCACACACCTCAGCGGAAGCATTCGGATCCCAGGAGCGACGCACCTTGCGAGTGTACATCCTGTCTGTGAGAGATATGGACGGTGTCACATTTATGTACTTAAACACGTTAAACGTAGCGGAGATTGGAATGCTATGTTTCATGGCATTTCTCCAGTCTTTCACAAGGCTCTTTTGGAAAAATTCGTCTTGCTTTGCGGTGAGAGAGTTTTGGAGTTGTCCGGAATAAGAAAGGCGGATTTTTTCGTACCATTTTTCATCGCCTACAGCTTTTTTCCGCTTAAACGGATAGGTCTGCGACATAGTGAGAGTCACGTTAGGAAACGAAACTGTGAGCGTAGAGTCCTGAGTACGCTGAGAAATGTTCATATTTGTGGAAAGCGACCATTTGGAGCGAGGGAAGCGGTACGTAAGGTTGATGGTACTGCTCTTTGTGCTTTCCGTGAAAGAGCTGTTGTAGTAGCTGTTAAGGTCGTTTCGGGAGTATCCGCTTGTCATATAGTTCACGCTGGCGGAGAGTGTCATATTCGGATTCGCTTTAGAATCCTGAGTATGAGACCATAACACCTGGAAGTTTTTCTGCTTGGAATAGTCCGGTTGCCCTTTGTCACCCATGATTGTGGTGAGGAAAGAGATGTCGAAATTGCCGGAATATTTATATCTTTTGGCGTAACTGGAAGTAGCTTTCAGTCCCCAGGAACCTTTGGTGTAAATTTCGCCGGTTAGAGCCAAATCCATGTAGTCGCTGATAGCGAAATAGTAACCACCGTCACGGAGGTAGAAACCGCGGTTATAGTCATCGCCGAATGTTGGTACAATAACACCTGAGGAATATTTCTCGGAGAAAGGGAAATAGCCGAATGGCACAGCAATAGGCAGCGGCAAGCCTGCAAGCACGAGGTATGCCGGACCGGTCACCACATTGCTTTTAGGTTTCACTTTTGCCGTTGTAAGTTGGAAGTAAAAGTGAGGATTTTCGTGATGGTCGCAAGTGGTATAACGGCCGTTCTTCATATAGTAATAGTCATCGGCTGTTTTTTTCGTATAGCCACCGGTGAGATAGCCTTCGCCCTGCTGAGTTATCACGTCTGTAATGAATGCACGTTCCGTCTTGAAGTTGTAGCTCATAGTTTTTGTTTCGTAGGCAGAGCCTCCTTGTTCAAAAATCGGTGTACCTTGCAATTCACCCACGGAGTCCGGTCTTCCGAAAGCATAGACAGTTTTATCTTTCATATCCACCTCAATCTGAGCTGCTTCCAGCTTCAGGTCATCGTAGGTAACCTTTCCGTTGCCATACATATATGCTTTGTTGCGACCGATGAGGATAAGCGAATCGGAAGAGTTGATAGTAATAACGTTGTCTATATCCACTTTTTCCCTTCTGATGCGTGATTTGGGCTTCACGGTGTCAACCGGGAGACTGTCTAAAGATGCTGTTCTGATGCTGTCTGACCTGTGCAGATTTTGTGCGGAATCCGGAGTAGCAATAGATGTGGAATCATCAGCAATAATTGCATTAGTGTCCGCAGCTGCAATGTTCACAGAGTCCGTGAGTGTGGCGAGGCTGTATTCGCCATCGTCACCATCATCGGCGTTTCCGTGAGACGCAAACGCTAAAACACTGATGCAAAGCAATATAAGCAGTGTAATATATTGTTGAGAATTTCTCAAAGTGTATCGTCTGTTTAATTCAAGATGCAAATTTAGGAAAAAACCGTGAAAACTGAAAGAAATAGGCTTGATTTGGCGGCAAAGACATCATATTTTTCCATTCCAAAGGTCTGAGAGAAACTCGGTAGCAGGAACTACTTCAACTCCGTTCATCACTCTACGGTACTTATCAAGCGATACAACATAGAGTTTCGCATCCGGAAAATCTTCAGAAAAAGCCTTCAGCCCTTTAGTGTGACGCGATTTCACTTCTTCCGATGATTTAATTTCTATTGCCACTCTACCATGACCAATTATGGCATCTACTTCATAGCCGGAACTTGTACGCCAAAAATAGAGCTTTTCCGGTGAATGCGAGTAACCCAGATATGCTATTATTTCTTGGATAATAAAATGCTCGAATGAATGTCCGAAATCTTCCGTTCCCGGTACTAAATTTCTTTTTTGGCAGAGAAAATTTGCCACTCCAACGTCAAACAGATAAAATTTTGATGATGTCACCGCTTTTCTTTTATTTGATGCAGTGAATGCCGGGATTATATATCCGATAAGGGTTTCTTCCAAAATATTGAAATATTCCTTTACAGTGCGATGGTCAATTCCACAGTCTTGTGCAATGTTTTTATAGACGAGAATTTCACCACTTGTTTTAGCCGCCACTTCCAGGAAATTTCTAAATGTGGATATGTTTCTTGCGAGTGCTTCTGCACGAATTTCTTCATCCAAGTATGCTCCGATGTACCCGCGAAGTCTGTTTTCCGGTTTTTCCACCATATAGTGGCGGGGAATCATACCATTGTTTACGGCTCTGATAAGGTTAAAATCCGGTATTTCCGAACTCACAAGGGGATACATCTGTTCTATCACAGCTCTACCACCTAAAAGGTTTGTGCCAAGCCTTTTAAGTTTTCTTGCACTGGAGCCGCTTAGAATAAACCTTATCCCTTTTCTTTGAATCAGGTAGTGTACCTCATCTAATAGTTGCGGCAGTTTTTGTATTTCATCTATTATGACAGTATCTCCCTCACCGAACAGTTCCAACTCTTCGGATAATAATTCCGGTTTTTTGAGCAGTCTCTCATATTCAGATGGTCTGAGAAGATCATAATACCTCGTATTGGGAAATGTTTCAAGGAGCCAAGTTGTTTTTCCTGTTTGTCTGGCACCCCACAAAAAAACACTATCGCCGTATTCGTCAATAATATTTATTCTGCGCTTATACATACCTTTTCTGTTTGATTCTTACATTTTCCATGCAAATTTAGTGCAATTTTTCTAAAAATGCAAATAAAAAGCTGAAAAATAGCGATTTAACTGCAATTTAGTTTCATTCCTAATGTCATTATTTCATGAAATAATGACAGTGGCATGTAATTATTTCATGAAATTATTACATTTGAAGGGATGATTTGAGGAATAAAAGTTAAGGAGGCGACTAACTTGTTATTGTCAGTCCGCCTCCTATTTAGATATATATCAGAGCAGAAAATTATAGTCTATTATTCTACTACAACACGGAAATCATCAAGGCAGAAATATGCCGGTGTGTTCATTCCGTAGTTCGGATCTTCATCAGAAGATTCAAGCTGGAAATAAATTGAACTTACTTCACCTAAAGAAGTCAAATCCACCTTTTTCCAATAGTTCAGGAAGTCTGTTCCCTTTGCGAGTTCAACTTTTACAGTACCTGTCTTAGCACCGCCTCTTACACCATTGATGTAAAGATACAAATAGTCGTTTTCGCCAAAAGCTTTTGCAGGATAGCTACCATTTTTAAGTGCGTAGTAAACCCAAGTTGAGTTTGTCACAGCCACAGATTGCGGTGTAAACACTTTGTTGCCAAGAGTATATGATATTTCAAGTACAGGTGCAGCCGGCTGTTCAAGGCTCATTTCTCCCCAAGCGTCCCACATTGCAAGCATGTACGGGCGACCCTCTTTAACACCTTTTCCTGTGATAGCACCCCACTGATGGTCAACCCAGTCACCTACCTCCGTTCTATCTTGAACGTCGGAAGACAAAGACGGACAGAAACCGTTCCATGAATAGTATTTCACACCCGCCCATTCCGTTACGGAAGCAGAGTGAGTAAATTTAAAGCCTGAATAAGACAGCGGAGCATCGTTGTCATACACAGCGCTCCATGCAGATGTAGCGGAATCCATTGTTACTGCTACATTCTCGAAAGGGACAAGGATTTCATCATCGTCATCAGAACATGACGTAAAGCCAAAGGCTACTGCCAAAACAAGGGCAGACTTGAAAAATGATTTCAATGAAAACATAACTATTAAAAAAACTTTCTATTTCCCGGCAACTCACAGGAAAAGCACAGCGTGAACTCTTCCTGCGGCTACCATATAAATTAAATAATACAAGTATTTAATTTCCCGGCAAACAGGCTACGCTGATATCCCCCAATAAAAAAAGAGATAAGCCCAAACCGCTTTTATCCGTATTTTCAAGCGTTATGAGCCTAAATGCACAAAATAGATTCAAAATAATAATTCCAAATGCCGTACAAAGTCCACTCCGACACCAAAGTTATTATCCTAACTCGTCCGCGCAAGCATAGGCAGATAACACTGAAATGGCAGGTATTCTGACTTGTTTCTATTGCTGTGACGCCTTCCCGGGTTTGTGGATTTCCCAGTGACTTATTGCCACAACGGTTTTACTGAAACTTACAGCAGCGGGACTGTCTAGGATTTTCACCTGATTCCCATTTGAGCCTCACCGAATTCTCTATCGAACGGCTTGCAGGCACCATTTCACTGCAAAGTTATGAATTATTTTCGGGATTGGAAAATATATCGTTATTAAAAATTTTTTG
>JBJECR010000078.1:0-2674 GCA_051871275.1 Muribaculaceae bacterium
ACACGAAGTGTTGGAAATCAGCACTTCACAATTTAAATATTTTCGAATGAAAAAGAGAACATTAGCAATACAAACACCTTTTCCTCACCGTGATGCTTACGGTGCTATAGCAATGCCGGTTTATCACACGGATGCATACGAGTTTGACAATGCTACCGTTATGGCAGATGCTTTTTGCGGCAGAATAAACGAGCCGGACTATTCCCGCGTGACGAACCCTACGGTTATTAACTTTGAGGACAGGGTGAAACTCCTCACAGGGGCACGCGATGTGATTGCCGTAAACTCCGGTATGGCGGCTATCAGCAACACTCTTATCAGCCTTGCCGCTACAGGTAAAAACATTGTCACTTCACGTCACCTCTTTGGCAACACATTTGCACTGATTTCCAAGACTTTAACTCGCTTTGGCGTGGAATGTCGCGCCGTGGATCTTATCAATCCGGAGGAAGTGAAAGCGGCAGTTGATGACAATACTTGCTGCCTTTTCTTTGAAATTATGACAAATCCTCAGCTGGAGGTGGCAGATGCACGCATGCTTGCGGAAATTGCACACAGCCACGGTGCGCCTCTTGTGGCGGATACCACTGCTATTCCTTTCACGGAATTTGACTCTCACAGCCTGGGAGTGGATATTGAGATTATTTCCAGCACAAAATACATTTCCGGCGGTGCTACAACAATCGGCGGACTTATCATAGACTATGGCACGGTGGCAGGTTTCAATGAGACGATGCGTCGCGAGGTGCTTATGAACCTGGGTGCGTACATGACTCCCCACGTGGCTTATATGCAAACTCTCGGTCTTGAGAACCTCAATGCTCGCTACACCATGCAGGCGGCAAACACTATGGAACTGGCACATAAACTCCGCACTCTCAAGGATATAAAGAAAGTAAACTACGTTGGTTTCGAGGACCATCCGTTCCACGCTATCGCTGCTGCACAGTATGGCAAAACCGCAGGTGCCATGATAACGATAGACCTTGAAAATGAGCAGGCTTGCTTTGATTTCCTGAACAATCTGAAACTTATCAAGCGTGCCACAAACCTCTTTGACAACAAGACGCTTGCTATCCACCCGGCTTCCACTATTTTCGGACCGTTCACAGCTGAGCAGCGTGCCGCAATGGATATTTTGGACACTACAATCCGCCTTTCCGTTGGTCTTGAGGATGTTGAGGACCTCTTTGACGATATTAGAGCCTGTTTCAAAAGAAATGTTAAAAAAATAAAAGTACAAAATAGAAAATGACAAATATAATAAACATAAACAATACCAAACCATCGCATTTTTTTTAACTTTCTTTATAAAACAGGCTCTTAAACAAGCTCTCGGATAAAAGCTACAAATAGCAAAAAAGCGAGTGCCGGATTGCCGACGCTCGCTTTTTTGCGTTATTTGTATGGAAAAAGGTTATCTACCTATAATGAGGTTTGTATAGTACCTTGTGCCGTAGCCTGTGGTGTATTCAGAGAGGAATTCCAGTGTGATATAATTGTTGTCGTAGCCCCACCAGGTTACTCGTCTGCCACCGCTTATGTTCTGGAGGATTGCAGGTGCTCCGTATGAAGCGTAGAGCTGATTGTAGATACTGTTGTAGCGACCGCAATCATAGTAAGAAGTGGAATAGCGGAACTGTGAAGAAGCGAGGTAACCGTTTGAATAGTACAGCATTACGTCAGGCCAACTATAGTTGTAAGCATAAAGGTCACGCATATAGAGGTAGTCGTTGTCGTAGCCGTCAACATAGTAGTTTCTGCCCAGGAAAACGTTTACGGAAGCGTCAAATGCTACTCCGAGTGTCACGCCTATAAGTGCCTGGAGAGGTGTGATGTGGCAGTGAGGGTGATAATACACGGGAGGTGTGGGACGGTGATACACTATAGGAGCCGGACGGTATGGACGATGTGGCGGACGAGAGATGTGTCCGTAGTGATGTCCGTTGTATTCAGGTCTTGGACGATAGCCGCTGCCTCCGTGGCTATGGTTTCCGTGATTATCGTGGTTACCGCTATTGCCGGGGCGATAAGATCCGTTGTCTTTGCCGGTGCCGGGGCGATTATCTCTGCTGCTGCCGGGGTTATAGCTACCGGAGTGGTTACCGCTATTGCCGGAATTGCCGGGGCGATATGAACCATTGTCTTTGCCGGAGCCGGGGCGGTTGTCTCTGCCGCTACCGGGGTTATAGCTACCGGAGTGGTTTCCGCTATTGCCGGAATTGCCGGGACGGTATGAGCCATTATCTTTGCCGCTACTCGGGCGGTTTGTGCGGTTGCTGCTACTGCTGCCACCTCTGTTTTCCCTACTGCTGCGGCTACTGCTCTGACGGCTGGAAGAAGAACGGTTTGAACTGCTTGTTCTGCCACCACGTCCGGAGCGAGAACTCTGTTCACTTCTACCTCTTTCTGAAGCGGAAATTTCAGGTATAGTAACGGTTCCGCAGATAAGGATAATTGTCAGGATGTAAATAAGTCGTTTCATATTCAAGAGGTTTTTAGTGTGAAACAATGTTTTTTCTTTCTCGTTTTCTTATAAGAGCAAAAATAGTGATAAAGGTTTATTTACAACCTGCTTTTTTGGACTTTTTTGCCAAAAGTTTGCAGTTTTGGGAAAATTTAACCCAACTTTCACCCTGGCGGGGTGAGTTTTTGTTGGGGGTCAGGGGGTTGG
>JBJECR010000079.1:0-11856 GCA_051871275.1 Muribaculaceae bacterium
ACTCGCCTCAAACTATGCAACCTCTGCTTTTAACATTTATTATGAAACAGGCTCTTAAACTTGATACTCGCACGGGAAAAATCAGTATTGTGCAATTTTCTGTTGAAGGCGATAACAAGCGATTTGAATATGTCCTTTCCGATGTATCCCGTGCAGAAAATGAAATCCCGGGACGCTTTATTCTTCAGCCTACTCAAAATATGTATAATTTCATTATGCTTGACCAGCTTTCCGGACAAACCTACCAAGTTCAGTGGAGTTTTGATGAAGATAAGCGTTTTGTGTTGCCTATAAATTAGATAATTTTATTCAGTATAAAGCCATTCATTAAGTTAGTTGGATTGGTGTCAGTCTCTTCTATGCTCTTAACATATAGAGTTGTAGGTGGATGATGAACAAATCATGATGTTGTTAACAAATTTTAACAGGAGGGGGGTGTTTTTTATTTATTTTTCCGATATTTGCATAATAAAAACTTTTTAAAATTATTATTATGCAATTTAATAACTTACAATTATCGGCAATTCTTAAGATAGGCTTGTGTATGGCGTACGCAGATGGAAAAATAGAAGATTCTGAGCTTACAGTAGTGACAATTGGTATGACAGAATTTGGAGTTGATCAAAACCATTTTGCTTTTTTAAACGCATTAGCTGATGCCATGACACCATCAACAATGTTAGCTACGTTATCTTCACTTGATGAAAATCAAAAAAAATTCGTGTGTGGTTTTCTTGCGTCAATAATGACTTGCGACGGAGAAATTGATGCTTCAGAATTAAAATTATGGCAAATGACATCTTCTCTTGCTGGCTTTCCCATAATGACAATATCAGAAGCAAAAGAGTATTGGGTGAATAATTAATTTAGGTATGAAGAGATTATATTATCGGAAAACCAATTTAGGCTTTTATTCATCAGAAAGTCAATTGTGCAGACTATATGAAAATTTAAATAACTGTGAAATACAAAGAACCGAAACATCTCTTTCAATTTATCGTAGCGAAACACTCGTTTTAAATATGCGATTGACAAAGATTGAAGAAGATAATTTGAGTGTAGTGTACTCTGCAATTGGTTTCGATAACACTCAAATTCGGGTATGTTGTATTAATCCTGCCTTGTCACAACTTTTCGGCGATACAATATCTTTTGCTAGTATACATAAAGATGGTTTTGCAGTTCACTTTGATTTAATATAAATAAATATGAATTTTGATATAGAGAACGAAGCAGACGTGTATTATAAATCGTCATCGTTTGCAGTTAAGATGCAAGGAGAATCTTTGATGAACAATCTTGATACAACAGCTCTTGAAATGAGACAGAGGGGTTTCGCTTCTTTGGATTATGATAGTGCTATTTATACTATAAATGAATGGGTAAGACACTATGTCAATCAAAGCGGGTGGAGTGAATATGATAAAGATGGTGTTTCTTGGTTTATTGCTTTGTTTAGTATAAGTTATTGTAAATGTGTTCAAAATACAGATGTTTCATTAGAGAAAGTTTTTAAAGATTGTTTTATTCAATATTTTCAACAATAATAGAAGATATGCAAAGAATTGTACATTGTTTTAAACAGCAACAAAGAATTGAAAATGGAATAATAATTGCTGATGATGTTGTTACAAGAACAGCCATATTTGACTATGATTTCACTGGTGAAAACGTAGAAATATCTATATTCCCAACATTAACGGCAATAAAAGCAAAACTAGTAAAGCAAGTCGGATTTAAACTTTTTTATCAAGGGATTGATCCGGACTATCGTTTTGAGTTAGAATGTTGGCCTGATAATGGAACAATAAAGCAGTTGTCAGTTTTTCGTGAAGATACAGGGGTTGAATATAGATATATTAGTGATCATCAAGATAGAATGTAATAATTAGAAATGATGAAACAATTTGATTTAAATATTGATAGAATTCTTGAGAATTGGGAGTGTAGGCATGCTGTTAGGGAAATAATTGCTAATGCGTTAGATGAGCAAAGAATAACTGGTACTCAAAATATCCGGATATATAAGGAAGGTGATGAATGGGTTATTCGTGATTTTGGAAGGGGTCTAAAATATGAACATTTAGTACAAAAAGAAAATTCAGAGAAATTAAATTCAATTGGACTGATTGGAAAGTTTGGAATTGGATTGAAAGATGCTCTAGCAACATTTGACAGAAATGGAGTTAGAGTGAAGATTTTTTCCAAATTTGGGGATGTCAGTATTAATAGATTAAAGAAACACGGATTTGATGATTTGACTACGCTTTATGCAATTATTAGTTCTCCTACGCATGATGATATTAAGGGTACAGAATTCAGGCTCTCAAATATAGATGATAAAGAAATTTATGAAGCAAAAAGGTTATTTTTGAGATTTTCTAGTCACGATATTATAGAAGCAACAAAATTTGGTGAAGTAGTTGAATCTGATGAAAGTGGTCAAATATTTATAAATGGAGTGTTAGTAGCCCAAGAACAAAATTTTCTTTTTAGTTACAATATCACTGTTGTTGACTCAATATTAAAGAAATTCTTAAATAGAGAAAGGAGTAACGTAGGAAGGTCTGCTTATGCTCCTGCCGTTCGAAGGATATTGCTTAATTGTCAAAGCAGGGAAGTAGGGGACGCTTTAAGTGAAGATTTGAAATCTTTTTCAAGTGGGTTAAATCATGATGAATTGAAATGGATTGATGTACAATCTCATGCTGCAAAAATTTGTGCTCAAAATAGCAATGTGGTATATGTAACAACAGATGATATAAAGAATAATATTGATTTAGTAAATGAAGCTTCATCTAATAGAGAAATAGTTGTAATTCCAAATATTTTAAGACAAAAATTAGAAGAAAACAATGCATCCTCTCCTGACGATGAAAAGATTACAACTTTTACGAAATTTGTTCAAGATAGGTCTGAGAATTTTGAATATAAGTTTGTTGATATATCTACTTGTTCAAAAATTGAAAAGGAGAATTATGATTTGATTTACAAAATCTTTGATTTAATAGGTGGTAAGCCATCTCATATAAGGTCTGTGTTGATTTCTGAAACTATGCAATCAGATACCACAGATTTTTATGCTTGTGAAGGTATATGGAAATCAAGTGAGGGTTCAATTATTATTTTAAGAAGCAGTTTAAATGATAAAAATAAATTTTTAGGAATTTTTCTTCATGAATTAGCTCATGCGATTAGTGGATGTACAGACGAAACACGTGGTTTTGAAAGGACATTAACAGATTTGTTAGGTTTATTGGCTTCAGAGTTACTTTAATCAATCATAATAGATACATCTTTGGGATATTTCTCAAGCCAGCTACTCAAGGCATAGAGGGGAACATTTTCAAGCCACGATTGGTCTATATATGAGCACAGAGAAAGGCGGAGTCCCTTCAGGCTGTCGTTATCTTTGATGAATTGTGCCAGTGATTTTGAGCGGACGTTTGTGGATGCTTTAACTTCTATTGGAGTGACTTTGGAATTGTGCTGAATCACAAAGTCTATTTCAGCAGGAGTTCGGTCGTTACTCCAATAGTAAGGTTTGACGTTGTATGACGTTAATTCTTGTGCCACAAATTGCTCGGCAAAAGCACCTTTGAATTCAGTAAAGACATTATTATCCAGGAGCATTTTGTCTGCCGGAGTATCTGTCATGCAAGAAAGAAGTCCGCAATCCAAAAGAAACAATTTGAAGGAATCCAATTGCTGATAAAATTTTAGGGGTAAACGAGCTTCGCTAATGCGGTGTACGCGGATTATCAGTCCTGCATCCACGAGCCACTGAATAGCTAACTCAAAGTCTGATGCTCTTGCTCCTTTTTTTACTGCACCATAAATAAATTTCTTATTTTCTCGGGCGAGTTGTGATGGCAATGAATCCAGCACTTGTGCTATTCTCATTGATTCTCTGTCTGTGGTATGCTTTGAGATATCCCGGCGATAAGCGTCAATAATAGCATTTTGCTCTTTTCTCACTTCCGGCAAATCACGGTTGGCTACATATTTGGCTACTACTCTCGGCATTCCTCCAACGTAGTAATATTGACGTAACAGGTTTTCATATTTGTCTTTCATGAAATCTATTACTCTCCATTCTTTTGACGATAGGAGCGACAAAAGATGTGTTTCTCCCATCGCTTCCAGAAATTCCGTGAAGTTTAAGGGATACATATTCAGCATATCAACTTTTCCCACGGGAAAAGACTGTCCTTTGCCGAGTGTGATTCCAAGCAGCGAACCTGCTACCATTATGTGGTATTCCGGTGCTTTTTCATAAAAATATTTCAATGAGTGAAGTCCTCTTTCCAATTCTTGTATTTCATCAAATATCACAAGCGTTTTGCCCGGAACGACTTTTACTCCTGTTATGGCTTGGATAGAAAGCATTATGCGGTTTATGTCGTAATCCGGCACAAACAGGTCTTTTGCTCGGCTTTCATCATCGCAGTTTATGTATGCCACGTTTAGGTATTCGGATTTGCCAAAATGCTGCATAATCCAGGTTTTTCCAACCTGTCTTGCTCCTAATAGGATTAGTGGCTTTCTGTCTTTGCTTTCTTTCCAGAGCTTTAAGTCGTTGTAAATCTGTCGTTTCATGCTTATTGCAAGTATTTAATTTTTTGCAAAATTACATTTTTTTGAGGATATAATCAATAGAAAATTACATTTTTTTGAGGATAGTTTGGAGTAAAACACACATTTTTTTGAGGATAAGGTTTCCGGGTGATGCCGGATTGTGGCAGGGTGATGCTGCAAAGTCTATGCGACTTAGCTCATTTTGGCTTGTATATCAGTCACTTCCCCACCTAGCCGCAAGCGGCAAGGTGGGGTAACCAAGTGCCGCAAGCTCTCCAAGCTTGCATCTTGGTGTAATCCCTGTTTGCTTGACAAATCCGTTACCACAACCGAGCCTCTCCAAGGCTCGATATAAGGATGTGAGTCTTTCTATCCCTACGTTAAGCCTCTCACGAGGCTGAACGCAGGGTTTACCACAACCACGCCCCTCCAGGGCGTGTAGCCCAATCGTATCTCCGACACGATTGGGCTTCCGGTTCACTCCACCGGTTCGTTTGGGATGCTGCGGCTGTGAGAAATTAGTCTAATTAGTCCAATTTTGCATGTTTGTTTGGGATGATTCAGCACTGCAAGCTCATTATGAATTAAGCATTAAGCATTATGCATTAAAATAAATGCCGCAGCACTACATTATGCATTATGCATTAAAATAAATGCCGGGTCACTACAAGCTCATTTTAATCACCCAATATCCGGTTTTGTTGCTGCCTTTACGTTCTATCCAGCCGGCGGCTTTCATCTGAGCGATGTTTTTCTTTATTCCATCCTCCGAAATTCCTATTTTTTCTGCAAGTTCTTTTCGTGTAATCTGAGGATTTTTGGATAGCAGTTGCAGTATTTTTTGTTCGGATTTATTGGGTACTTTATTGGGTACTTTATTGGGTACTTCTTCTTTGATGTGTTTCTGCAATGCTTTTAATATTTCGCTGAGCATAAAACTGATAAATGGGCCTGATTGCCCCTTTGCGGTGGATGCTGCAATAGCATTATAATACTCTTGCTGATTGGCAAACACCATATTCTCCACCGGAAGATGCTCAAAGAGAGGATTCAGACGACCAAGAATGAGCGATTGCCAAAGTCGTCCGGTACGTCCGTTACCATCGGAGAACGGATGTATAAATTCAAATTCGTAGTGGAATACGCATGAACGAATCAGCAAGTGGTCTTTTGAATTTATGAGCCAAGCGAAAAGATTCCCCATCAGTTCAGGAACACGTTGTGGCGGCGGTGCCATGTGAACAAGTCCTGATTCGCCGAACACGCCGACGCCGCCACTGCGGTATCGCCCGGCATCGTCTGCCAGGGCTTCCATCATTATACTGTGAGCCTTTAGCAAATCCTTTTCGGAAAATGGATTTAACTGTGAATAGATATCATAAACACGTATGGCATTTTTCACTTCTTGTATCTGGCGTAATGGGGCAATCACTTCTCTGCCATTGATAATGTCGCTTACTTCATTTTCGCTGAGAGTGTTTCCTTCAATAGCAAGTGATGAGTGAATTGTGCGTATGCGATTAGCTTTTCTAAGCCGCAAACTGTACTCGTCACCCTCAAGAGTGATGTTATGTCGCTCCAATAGTGCTGATATCTCGGCTATCTTGTTGATTGCTTCAGAGGTGATTATGAATGGAGGTGTAACCATAGTGCCATGTATTTAAAAATACTGAGAATTAGGAATTTATGACTATTTCTTTTATTTTGCTTGATGTTATAATAGCAGTCTAATTCGTTTAATTGGGCTTATTGCTATTTTGGGGATTGTGTGGCTGCTTTTTGCTTTCATCTAAAACGATTTCAAGAGGGATGCCCAGCATTTCGCCGATATTTTTGATATGCTCGATTTTTCTTTCATTGGAAAGATTTGTGTATATCCACCAGCCATCTGTGAAATGCTGCCACTTTTTGTTGTCTTCCGTGATGCGTTTTTTTACATCGGTTTTATCATTGATTCTATAAATGATATTTCGTCTTCTGATAAATTATATTTTTTATAGAGCTGAGCGTCTATTTCCGCTACGCTTTTGCTCCAATCTATATCGGAATTTTCCGTAAAGTCTTGGAGTGGGACAAAACGAAATACTTCTTGCGAAACTTGCATTGTGCCTCTTCCAAAGAAAAGTAAAATTTTGAAGAAGTTAGTATCAAAATACTTTTTGCAATTAGCTTGTTCTGTTTCTGTTTTAAAAGGACCAATGTTTAGGAAGGTTTCTGTACAAGCAGAATTTCTTTCTCCAATTATTGCCTCAGGTGGATTTATTGCATTAGTAGAATAGCTTGTAGTAAAGAATAATTTGTATGCGTCAATCCATTGTTGGTTTTTTGTAATGACGGACGGATTAACAAAACCTATAGTTCTTCGTGCTCCACCTTTAATACCCTTTACGCCATAGACTTTTGTACAACCTGGGAAAGGGGAAAATTGAAGATTCGCAGTTGGATATCTTTCTGGAGAGTTAAATAAGTCTTTTCTAATACCGTAAGGCTGGGTAAGACTAATAATCTCTTTTAACAATTTTATGTTATTAGTTACTTTTTCGATTATCGATTGTCTGCGAGAATCACGAATAATAATATCCGAAATACCATCATTCAATAGGCGATATGATGTGAAAGGGTCAGAATTAGCAGGACGATAATTATACATAAGTTCTCCACAATGTTTTTTGTTCCATAAGAAATAGCATATTCCACCATCAATATGCTGATTCCTGAAACAATAAGCCGAATCTTCCATATCATAAAATTTTGATATGTGTGTGTCATTCATCATTTCTTTACGGAATGGCTTCAAAACAACTTTACCACCAATCATCCATTTAGATGGCATAATTAGAGAAAAGTATAATGGATTAATTATGGAAGAAATGTTTACAAAATGTTGATATACCGGATTTGCAGCATCATCTGAAGCTCCACTTCCGTCATTGACCTGGTAAGGAGGATTTCCAACCACTGCTTTAAATTTTATATTATTTAGCATCTTGTTTATTTTTTCAATATCAAATTCAACTTTATTTTTAGTGGACTTTTTAGTTTGTTTTATTAAGTCGTAGCTTGTGAAAGAGTCGTAAATATGGTTTGTTGGTAAAGAAAGGAGTTTATAAACCTTTCTTGTAAATTCGTATGCAAGTCCGGAAGTGCATACGGAATAAATGTTTTTACCAATGTCAATACCGAATCTGCGAATTAAGGCAGCCGTAAATTCGCCTTGCTTGGAAGCTATATCCAAAATATTACCTCCATTTGCGACATCGTCCGGCAGTATTGCTACAACATCGTCTGCAACCTTTGCGGGAGTGACAATCTCGGATTCAGACATGCGAGAAAACTTGGTTAAAGCCACTTCCACTCTTTTCATAGGCTCTTTGTTTTCATCACTATTCAAAGAGTTTGTGTTATGAATTTTGTAGTCAAGCTTGCTTAAAGCGAAACCATTTAGTTTTTTCTGGAAGAGAATTAAAATATCTTTATTCAGACCGAGGTGTTCCTTAATTCTCTTGTTATTTGCATTGGCATCAATAACTTTGATAATATCTTCAAGGCTTGAAACCTTATTGTCTGTGATAAAAGCAAAAAATAGAATCAACGAATAGTATGCAGCAAATTTCTTTGCAAGTGTGTCATCGTTTTTTTCTTTGTTTCCAGCATTGCCGTTATTGTCACCTCCTTGTTTGTCTCCTTTGTTTTCAGGATTTAAGTTATCTCCATCAGTTCCTTCAACAGGCTTGTTGACAGGGATTTTTATACCCTTATTGGAGTCAATGGGGTTTAGGTCTTGTATAATTTTCTTTATTTCCGGATTGTCTAAAAGAGTTAAATCCACAGGTATTTCTTGTGCTTCTTCCAGAACACTGCGAGTTTCTGCATATCTTCGTACGGCATCAATAATATCAGATGCTTGTACTTGCCGCAGTTTGTTGCAGTCTAACGTAATGATAGGTGAAATTTTAAGTTCCTTTTTAATTCTTTCCGCAAGCTTTGAATTTCCGTTTTTGTCTGAGTTGAAATTGAAAATTTGGCTTTTTCGTTCTTGTAAACGGAACATTCTTTCCGGTTCAAAATCCACAAGAATTGTTTGTGGCTTTTTGTTCAGTCTTATTATCTTTTCCTTAGAAAAATAATAATCTACAATAAATGGGTTTTGGAGACGGAAAGCGGCTTGGTCGTATTCCTCGGGTGATGATGAAGATTTAAGAAACAGCATAGTATCCCATTCCGGGACTGTGCTACCTGTAAGCATACGATTAACAGTGAGTGTAATAGTTTTTCTACCCTCAGCTTCGCATTTTGAAATTTTGTTTTTTATGTCTTCCGCTTTTTTGAAATTTTTTCTGTCAAAACCGGAAATGTTTAATATTTCGTACTCTCCAAGATTATTGAAAGAGTCTTTGTGCTTGAGAATTAAATTTTCCATAGCATCACAAGACGCAATGTAAGGAAGAACAAACACTATATGTCGGCATAACTTGCCTTTTTTTTATGAGTTCGTTGTCTAAAAAAGCAAATACGTTTGAATCTTCTTTTGTTCCGTCTATAACTCTCAGAAAATCAAGCACAATGTCTTCATAAATAAAACCATTCTCTTTTATATCATCTGTACTTTTAGGTCGGAAGATTTCTGAAAAGGAACTTGCGGCTCCGGCTTGCTTCAGTTCTTCAATTTTCTTTAAAGAAGACTCATTCGGATTAAATGCAAAGCGTAACATTTGTGGAAATCCGAAATAGGGATTTTCCCAATCTTCTTTTTGATTTTCTTCTCTCAGCTTGTTGTTATTTTCAATCCATTCATCTTGAGCATCTGCAATATCGGTGTATTGAACAAAAGCAATAATATCCTCTTTTTCAAATTCACTGCCCATCAAAATGCGGTATGGAGTGCCTGAAAGGTGTATTGTTACGTCTCGCTTAAGTTCTTTTGTAGCTGCGTCAACCTCATCAAGTGTGATAGTGTCTTTTAACTGTGCCTTGAGTTCTCTGCGGTTTCCTTTGCTATCTTTTTCAGACAATAGAATTTTACCATATTGCTCTGCTCTTGCCCCAAAGTGAGTCTCATCAACAAGGAGCAAATCCCACTTAATGCAAAAAACTTCTTTATGACGCTCTTTTATTTTCTCTCCTTGCAAATCTTGCAAAGTGAGAAATAGCACTACTTTTTTGCCTTGTTTTACTTCATTTTTCAGGGAAATGTCACTGTCCAAGGCTGTTTTATCATAAAAATAGTAACCTTCAAAGTTGCCTATGCTTTCAACCGTCTTTTTCCATTCTTCCTTAACGTCTGCTTTTGCTGAAACAACAAGTACAAAATCTGCACCCATTTCCTTTGCACAGCAGAGTGATGTGAAAGATTTGCCAAATCGCATCACAGCATACATCAAAAGATTTTTGCGTTTTTTGTAAACTTTTTTGAAGTTATTTATTACTATTTCTTGATTTTTTCGCGGAGTAAATGATTCACCGCGTGTGTATGTGTGTGTAATTGGTAGCATTTCTGTTGAATATAATTGATACTTGTTTCCATTTGTTGTAGCACATTCTTTAATGTCAGCGATCGCATCGTTGATATCATCTGTTGTAGCGTCTTTAAAAAATTCATTAGAATAATAGATGCTTGAATCTATGTCAGTTGGTTGAAGTCTTGCCCTGTGTTTTTCATTAATCAAGAAATTATGAACAGAGTGGTCACGGAAAATAGTGTGGTCGTTCACAAGTGCAGATTCGGTATAAATGTGGCATAAGTTGGAGAAATATTTTTTCCATTCTTCAATTCTGACTTTTACAGGTCGGTATGTGTCCCCAACTTTGAGATAGTTAGGAATAGTGCCGGTAGTGAAAGCATAGATATGTGGTTCTACTCTGCCAACTACTATAGAGTTAAGTGCTCGTGTATCAATTCTTTCCGTCATGCTATTTATCTTGAATTAGTGAAACAAACGTGAAAGTGGTATTATCATGCCAATTCATAAGCTCGCAATAGATTCCGTTGTGCATTTTTATTGATTTTATGATATCTTTATATTTTTTCTTACACCCCGGACACTCTTCCATTTCACATTCTTCTTCCGTATCATCACCAAAAAGCGATGGTGTTAGGTTTTTCTTTTGTTTTTTCTGCATAGTGCAGGAATTAGGTACAACGGCTTTCTGTCCGTCCATTTGCCATAGGTTCCACGAAATGATGTAGGCAACGTATTCTATAGAATCTTCAGGAGGCTCATTCCCAAATTTATTTCTATAGTATTCTATAAAAGTATAAAGAAGCGTTTCACGAGCAATAAGCAGGCTGTCGCCCTGCCATTCGTAGCCGAAAGTGCTTTTATATGCGTCTTTTGCGGCTTCAAGCCATTCGGTGGTGGTGTCACAATTCTCGTTTACCACACGAAGTTTGCGGTCCAGCAAACCGATACGCCGTTCAATAGGAATGAACTCTCCTGTAACAGTGTCATATCGAGAAGCGAGATATGGAGCCTCACCACAGGTTATTTCAAGGCGATTTTCACAAACATAATCTTTCCATGTCTTTCCCTCGGGGAACGTGATACGTTCAGTGTTTACAGTCCACGTTTTGTCGTCGTTTTCAGTATTAAATACTCCCTCACGCTCAAACCAAGCACCGTCGATAAGATTGTTTTGAGCGTTACAAATCCATGATGGAGTGAACACCTCTGCCTTGTCACGAGAGCGAGAAATCTGTGTCTGTCGGTCTTTACAAGTGCGAGGTTGAACGACATTGCCATATTTCCCGGTAATATTTTCGGGCAAAATTTGGTCATTATAGCGAAAGCCGTCACCTAATTGCTCATAATCGGAGGTAGCCCAGAAAATATTCCAGTCTTTTCCTTTAACGCGGCTCATTGTGTGGTCTTTGAGCAGCGTTGCGAGCAATTCGGGTGAGCGATGACGGATATCGTCTTCTCTTATGTCTATTATATTTGTGTCCATTTAAGTAGGCAAATGTTTTTTAGCCGATTAAGGCGGTGTTTCTGTATTAACTGCAAATATAATACTTTTTCTGCATATTGGGGTGCGGAAAAATATGTTTTTAAGCACTATTTGGTGCTCATTTGCGTTTTGGGGTCAAATATAGCGTAGCGGGTGTGCGGGATTTCTGCACAGGTTTCATAAAAAAATATTAAAGGAATGAGAGGATTGGGAAGAATGGGAAGGAATGGGAGTGATGGGAAGAATGAGAGGATTGGGAAGAATGGGAGGAATTGGGAATGAGGGTGTATCAAAATTAAGTTATTTGGTACATCCTTTCTTTATATGTCACAT
>JBJECR010000080.1:0-2627 GCA_051871275.1 Muribaculaceae bacterium
ATTGAGTTCTTCAAAAGAATTTACTAATTTTGCACTTGCCACTTGACTCTACAGTGCAAATTCTAATACACTTTTATTTTGCTATTTGAAAAAAAACAGATAACTTTACGAAAATTTAGAAAACTTCAACTATTCTTCTCCAAAGTCATTATTGAGAAAATGAAGATTGTAGAACAAATTCGCCTGAGACTAAAACTGAATGAAAATTCAGAAGTGGAGTATAAATCCGCTGCAGGAGGCTTTCCGAAAACTGAATTTTGGCGGACATTTTCAGCTTTTGCCAATACAAATGGGGGCACTATAGTACTTGGCGTGAAAGAAAAAGAACACAATTTTATACCAGATGGATTGTCGGTAGAACATATTGCTAAATACAAAAAGGAGTTTTGGGATTGTGCTCATAATAAATCGTGTGTAAATATTCCTTTATTGGTTGAAAGTGACGTAGAGGAATTTGAAACTGAAGGAGGACAAAGATTGTTGGTTTTCCATATACCTCGTGCACCATATAACCTCCGCCCCGTACATCTCACTTTGACGCCTTTTGGAAACACATATAAAAGAAGAGATGAAGGCGATTATCTTTGCTCTGATGATGAGATAAAGCAAATGTATTCTGATGCAAACAATATGAGAGCGTCCGCTGATTCAAGGATATTGCGAGGATACTCTTTTGATGATATAGACCTTTCAACATTGCATCAATACAGACGGTCATACGATAGGAGACACGAAAATCACCCTTGGACAGAAATAGAAGACAAAGAGTTTTTGGAAAACATAGGTGCGTACCGCAAAGACCGTGCAACATCAACTGAAGGTTTCACAGTTGCAGGGTTATTAATGTTCGGAAAGACTAATAGCATTACAGACCCTGAATGTTGTCAAGAGTTCTTTCCAGATTATAGGGAGCATTTGAGCGATGACAATAATATTCGATGGACAAACAGAATATTTCCTGATGGAACATGGGAAGCAAATTTATATCAATTTTACACTCGAGTCCTTCCATTACTGCAACAGTCATTACCTATACCTTTCAGTCTTGACAAAAACCAAATAAGAAACAGTACAACTTCAGCACATGTTGCTCTTCGCGAAGCTTTTGCCAATAGCCTTATTCATGCAGCTTATACTGTAAAAGGAAATATAGTGATTGATAAGTACTTTGACAAAATTGTCATGTCAAATCCCGGCAATATGCTTATTAGTATGGAAGAATACTATGAAGGTGGACATAGTGTATGTCGAAATCCTATTATTCAAAAGATGTTTGTATTTTTGGGTGTTGGAGAAAAAGGCGGAACAGGTGCTGATGTTATAGCTAAAGGTTGGAAAGATAATGGTTGGAGCATTCCTTCTATTGTGGAAAAAAGTAACCCAAATAGAATTGAAACTTGCTTGATAATTGATAATAAATCCAAACAAGCTACGGAAACTACGGAAACTACCACAGGAATCACTACGGAAACTACGGAAACTACCACAGGAATCACTACGGAAACTACGGAAACTACTGCAGGAATTACTACGGAAACTACGGAAACTACTGCAGGAATTACTACGAGAACTACGGAAACTATTCTCAAGATGATTATTAACAATCCCAAAATTACAACAAAAGAGATTGCGTTTGTGTGCGGTATAACGGAAGATGGGGTTGCATACCACATAAAGAAGTTAAAGCAATTGGGAAAAATATCACGCATAGGAAGTTCCAGGTTTGGAGGAGAATGGAAAGTAAACTGAATTTTATAAATATATCTAATTATAAATTTTAAATAATTACAATAATGACATTTCAATCTCTTGAATATTTAATATTCTTCCCTATTGTATTTATCTTATATTGGACATTATGCAATAGGAGTAAAAGTCTTCAAAATATTTTAATTGTATTAGCAAGTCTCATATTTTATGGCTGGTGGGATTGGCGTTTTTTAGGATTGCTTTTATTAACTGCTTCTTCGACATATTTTGCAGGCTTTTTAATACCCCAGACAAACAATAATAAGACTAAAAAGTTCATATTAATAGGGAGCATCACACTAAATATTGGAATTTTATTCTTTTTTAAGTATTATAATTTTTTTATAACATCGCTTAAAGATGCTTGTAATCTATTTGGAGCAGATTTGAGTATTTCAACACTAAAAATAATATTGCCGGTTGGTATAAGTTTCTACACTTTTACGGCTCTGAGTTATAGTATAGACATTTATATGCGAAAAATCTCTCCCACTAAAGACATAATTGCATATTTAGCATACGTAATGTTTTTTCCAAGCATTCTCAGTGGACCTATAAGCAGAGCTGAAAAACAGTTGCCACAATACCAGCAAAAGAGAATCTTTGATTATAGCAAAGCTGTAAGTGCCTGTAAATTAGCCCTATGGGGGGGGTAATGAAATACTGTTTGGCAGACCGCTTAGGTATTTATGTAGATGCGGTATATTCTCATATACCCGAACATAACGGAACAACATTATTGTTTACGTCAATTCTATACACAATACAAATATACGCTGACTTTGCCGGTTATTCATTATTAGCTATAGGAAGTGGAAGACTATTAGCCCAACTTTCACCCTGGCGGGGTGAGTTTTTGTTGGGGGTCAGGGGGTTGG
>JBJECR010000081.1:0-11529 GCA_051871275.1 Muribaculaceae bacterium
GCGGAATCGGCTTCGCCACTGACGCTACCTGTGGGATAGCAAAACATCACCCCTCCCAAAAATTGGCTAGGTCGTATATGACCTTGCCAATTTTTGCATCAATAAGGTAGCAAAGTCTATACGACTTAGCATATCTGCAAAATGAGCAAAATCTATACGACTTAGCTCATTTTGACCTGTGTTTCAGTCACATCCCCGGGTAGCGGAATCGGCTTCACCACTGACGCTACCTGTGGGTTAACAGATTGCCGCAAGCTCCACCGAGCTTGCATCTTGGCGTTATCCCGGTTTGCTTGTGATAATGAACTTGCCAAACAAATCTGTTACCACAACCGAACCCCTCCAGGGTTCGATTTAGGGGAGAGTGCTTCTCTGTCCCTACGTTAAGCCTCTCCGAGGCTGAACGCAGGGTTTACCACAACCACGCCCCTCCAGGGCGTGTAGCCATATCGTATCTCCGACACGATATGGCTTTCCGGTTCTCTCCGCAAGTTCGCTTGGGATGCCGCAGCATACCGCGGCACTACACCTTGGCGTTTCCCCCGGGGCACTCCGCAGAAGCAATCTGAGTGCTCGGAGTACTCGGAGCACTCGGAAAGAGCTCGGCTGACGCCGAGGATGGCAGTCAAGAATCAAGAGCACTCGGGTGGGCTCGGCTGACGCCGAGATGAAAATTAGACTAATTGGACTAATTTATTATGCATTATGAATTATGCATTATGCATTACATTAAACTCCGCAAGTTCATTATGCATTATGAATTACGCATTATGCATTAAAAATAATGCTACGCATATTTTATGAGTGCTATAAAATTTGTAACTTTGCACTCTAAAAATTCATTTCCAATGTCACAGTCCAAGCAAATTAAAACAGCTCTTATCTCCGTCTTCCATAAAGACGGACTTGATGAAATCATCAAACTGCTCGCTGAGCAAGACGTGAAATTTATCTCTACCGGCGGTACCCGCACTTTTATTGAAAGTCTGGGTTACTCCTGCGAAGCGGTGGAAGACCTTACAGGTTATCCCTCTATCCTCGGTGGCAGAGTGAAAACCTTACACCCTAAGATTTTTGGCGGTATCCTCAACCGCCGCGATAACAAGAGCGACCGCCAACAAACGTTTGCTTACGGAATTCCGGAAATAGACCTCGTGATTGTGGATCTCTACCCTTTCTCCGAAACTGTGGCTTCCGGAGCCTCTGAAGAAGACATTATTGAAAAAATAGATATCGGCGGCATCTCACTTATCCGTGCCGCTGCCAAGAATTTCAACGATGTGGCTATCGTGGCTTCCAAAAACCAATACGATGCACTGCGTGAAATCCTCAAATCTTCCGGTGCAACGACCACTATCGACCAACGCCGCTGGTTTGCCCGCGAAGCTTTTGCCGTTTCTTCCTCTTACGACACTGCTATCTTCAACTATTTCTGCGGCACAGACTGCGGAAAAGAGAAAAATGCCTTCCGTAGCACCGTGTATGGCGAAATGCCGCTCCGCTACGGCGAAAATCCTCACCAGAAAGGTAGCTTCTACGGCGATTTCTCCGCTATGTTCGAGCAGCTCCACGGCAAAGAGATTTCATACAACAATCTCCTGGACATTGACGCTGCCGTGGCTCTGATTGCAGACTTCGAGCAGCCTACTTTTGCCATTCTCAAACATAACAACGCTTGCGGCGTGGCTTCCCGCGACACTATTCACACCGCCTGGATTGATGCCCTCGCCGGTGACCCCGTTTCCGCTTTCGGCGGCGTTCTCGTGGCAAACCGCAATATCGACAAGGCTACGGCAGAGGAAATAAACAAGATTTTCTTTGAAGTGATTATCGCTCCGGGCTATAGCGAAGAAGCACTGCAAGTGCTCTTCACAAAGAAAAACCGCATAGTGCTCCTGATGAAAGAAAATGCCGCTCCTCAGCAGCGTTTCCGCTCCGTGCTGAACGGCGTACTCGTGCAAGATGCAGACCTCAAAACAGAAACGCCGGACGACCTCAAGCAGGTGACAAACCGTGCCGTGGAGGCTTGCCAAATAGACGACTTGCTCTTTGCAAACAAAATCGTCAAACACTCCAAGAGCAACGCTATCGTACTCGCTAAAAACCGTCAACTCCTTGCCAGCGGCGTGGGGCAGACTTCACGCGTAGATGCCCTCAAACAGGCTATCGCAAAGGCTGAATCTTTCGGCTTTGACCTCAAAGGAGCCGTGATGGCTTCCGACGCCTTCTTCCCCTTTGCCGACTGCGTGGAAATAGCAGACAAAGCAGGCGTAACAGCCGTAATCCAGCCCGGCGGTTCCGTTCGCGACCAAGAAACTATCGACTACTGCAATGCTCACAACATTGCTATGGTGATGACAGGCTTCCGCCACTTCAAACACTAAGACTATCAAGCAAAATAAACATAGACAATACACAAACAAAACACTATGAGACTATTCTCACTGACAAAAGAAATTGCCGTGGACCTCGGAACGGCAAACACAATAATCATTCACAACGATAAAATTGTGATAAACGAGCCTTCTATCGTGGCTCTGGACAAACGTACAGACAAACTCATCGCTGTGGGTAAGGAAGCACAGCAGATGGAAGGTAAGGAAAACGAATACATCCGCACCGTCCGCCCTCTGCGTGAAGGCGTGATTGCAGACTTCAACGCCGCAGAACTCATGATTCGCGGTCTCGTGAAAAAAGCAAGTTCCAAAAATGCCTGGTTTTCACCTTCTCTCCGTATGGTAATCGGTATTCCTTCCGGTGCTTCCGAAGTGGAACGCCGTGCCGTGCGAGACTCCGCAGAACATGCAAACGGACGTGACGTCTATATGCTCTATGAACCGATGGCTGCCGCTATTGGTATCGGACTTGACGTGCAAGCCCCGGAAGGCAACATGATTGTGGATATAGGTGGCGGTACTACGGAAATCGCCGTTATCTCACTGGGTGGTATCGTGACAAATATGAGTATCCGCGTGGCAGGTGACGACCTTACGGAAGATATCCAGGGACACATGCGTCGTGCTCACAACGTGAAAGTGGGTGTCCGCACTGCCGAACTCATCAAAATAAACGTCGGCTCCGCCCTCACGGAACTCGAAAACCCACCGGAGGACTATATCGTGCACGGTCCTAACCAAATGACTGCCCTCCCGATGGAAATTCCCGTTTCTTACCAGGAAATTTCTCACTGTATAGAGAAAACAATCTCCAAAATCGAAGCAGCCGTACTCGCCGCTTTGGAACAAACTCCACCGGAACTCTACGCCGACATCGTTCGCAACGGTATCTGGCTCGCCGGCGGTGGCGCCATGATTCGCGGTCTGGACAAACGTCTGACAGACAAAATCGGCATCAGTTTCCATATTGCGGAAGACCCTCTGCTCGCTGTGGCAAAAGGTACCGGTGTGGCACTGAAAAATATAGAGAATTTCTCATTCCTCATCAGATAAGAGCCTGAGAAAGTGCGTTTTACCGCATAATTTTCCCGGCAAGCAGAGCAGATATGCACGACCTGATAAGTTTTATTGTCCGTTTCAGCTCATGGTTGGTGTTCACCTTCTATGTGGTGTTGTCGTGCATACTCCTGTTTAACAATAACCCCTTCCAGCATCACGTCATCCTCACGTCTGCAAACAGTGTGTCATCATCTGTCTATGGCGTGGCAAACAACGTCACTTCTTACTTCAACCTCCGCGGCATCAACGAAGACCTGCAACTGCAAAATGCGGAACTGGAAACGGAAGTGATAGCACTCAGAAACCAGGTTGCGGCATACAAACTGCGTGACTATGCGGATTCCGTGCAGACCGTGGAACCGCTCCGCCAGTATGGTTTCATAATAGCTCACGTGATAAACAACAGTATCAGCAAGCCTTACAACTATATCACCATAGAAAAAGGCTCTGCAGACGGCTTGCGACCGGAAATGGGCGTGGTGGACCAGACGGGAGTTGTGGGCGTGGTGAACGTTGTGGGCGAGCATTACAGTCGCATCATCTCGCTTCTGAATCCGGATCTGCGTATTTCCTGCAAACTCAAGGGCAGCGAGGTGTTCGGTTCACTCGTTTGGGACGGCAAAAAATCCGATGAGGCTCTGCTGGAAGAATTGCCCAAGCACACCGTGTATGAGGAAGGCGACACCATCATCACCAGCGGCTACTCCTCCATGTTTCCGGAAGGTATCCCCGTGGGAATAGTAATGAAATCCGCCACTGCGGACGATGATAACTTCTTCACACTCAGGATTAAACTCCTCACAGACTTCTCACAGCTCTCCACCGTGAGAATAATTGAAAACAAGAGAATAGACGAAATAAAAGAAGTGGAAGCCTCCGACTTGCACAAAGAAGAATAACAAAAAAGCTGATTTAGCTAAAATAGCTATCTTAGCTATCTTAGCTAAAAGAAAAAAAAGAAGCAAAAAAAAGAAAGCCATGCTGCGAACGATAATAGACTTTGCAATATTATACGTGATAATGGTAGTGCTGCAAGTGGTTGTATTCAACCACCTGGCACTATGGGGCGTAGCTGTGCCTATTGTGTTTATTTACTGGCTCATACGCTTGCCGGTGACAACAGGCACAAACCTCTCCCTGACACTGGCTTTCCTCCTGGGTCTGAGCATAGACGTCTGCTCGGACACTCAGGGTATGAACTCCCTCTCCTGCACTATTGCCGCAGCTCTCAGACTTCCTATTCTCCGCCTATACTTCCCTCGTGAAGAAGACCTCACGGATCCCGAACCCTCTATCCGCTCACTCGGCAGCGGAATATTCATGAAATATCTGCTCACTTTCATAGCCGTGTATTGCACCGTGTTTTTCATAGTGGAAGCATTCACTTTCTTCCGCCCTCTGCAACTATTGCTACGCATCTGCTGCAGCACACTCCTTTCTTTTGTCATAATCCTTGCCATTGACAGCCTAATCTACAAACGCCGTGAGAAAAGACTATAAATTAGAAAAAAGAAAATACGTCATCGGCGGGTTTATTATAGTCATTTTCATAATCTACGTAATCAGGCTTGCCGGACTCCAACTGGGCGATGACAAGTACAAAGTGTATGCAGACAATAATGCTTTCCTGAATAAAGTGGTCTATCCCTCCCGCGGACTTATCTACGACCGTAACGGAGAACTGATAGTATATAACCAGCCGGCTTACGACGTGATGATGATTCCGCGTGACGTGGAAAATTTCGACACGTTGGACTTCTGCAACACTCTGAACATCACCGTGGAGCAACTCCGTAAACGTTTTTACGACATGAGGCACACTCCCGGCTACTCCTCTTACACTCCGCAACGACTTATCACTCACCTCTCCGCTCAGGACTACGGCAAACTGCAAGAAAAACTCTACCGTTACCCCGGACTTTTCATTCAAAAACGTATTCTCCGACAGTACAACCACTCCACTGCCGCTAATGTGCTGGGAAATATCAGGGAAGTGTCGCCAAAAGATATTGAACGCGACCCTTACTATCAGCGTGGCGACTATATCGGCGACCTTGGCGTGGAAAAAAGCTGCGATGAATACCTCCGCGGTGTGAAAGGCGTGGAAATCCTCCTCCGTGATGCCCTGGGACGAATCCAAGGACGATACCTGAACGGCGCTCACGATATTGCCCCCATCTCCGGAAAAAACCTCAAACTCAGCATAGACCTGGAGCTGCAACAGTATGCGGAAAGCCTTATGGTGAACAAAATCGGTGCCGTGGTGGCTATCGAACCTAAAACGGGCGAAATTCTCGCACTCGTTTCCTCCCCTACTTACGACCCTACGCTCCTGGTGGGACGTCAGCGTGGTGAAAGTTACCGCAACCTGCTGAACGACAAATATAAACCGCTCTTTGACCGTGCTCTCATGGCGGCATACCCTCCCGGCTCTACGTTCAAGCCCTCACAGGGACTGATTTTGCTGGAAGAAGGCATCATAAACCTCTCCACAACATACCCCTGCTACAAAGGCTTTATTTCCGGCGGACTCCGCGTGGGCTGTCACGCTCACGGCTCTCCTCTGAACCTCAAACCGGCTCTGCAAACGTCCTGCAACGCCTTTTTCTGCTGGGGTTTCAAGGCTATGATAGACCGCCGCTCAAAGTACGGCACATCTGCGGAAGCCTTTGAAGTGTGGAAAAATCACCTCGTTTCACTCGGCTACGGCTACCGTTTGGGCGTGGATTTGCCTGGCGAAAGTCGCGGTTTTATTCCTAACGCAAAGTTTTACAACAAAATTTACGGCGAAGGTCGCTGGAGTGCAAACACTATCATCTCCGTGGCTATCGGTCAGGGCGAAATCCTTGCCACACCGCTGCAAATAGCAAACCTCTGTGCCACAATAGCAAACCGCGGATGGTTCATCACTCCCCACGTAGTGAAAGAAATACAAGACACCGTGATTGCGGAAGAATACCGCACACCACGCTACCCCACTATCGATGCCAAATACTTTGACGACGTGGCGGAAGGTATGCGTATGGCTGTCACCGGAGGTACTTGCCGCATGGCTAATCTGCCCGGAATTGAAGTGTGCGGAAAAACGGGCACCGCTCAGAACCCGCACGGACGTGACCACTCCGCATTCATAGGCTTTGCACCGTACCACGACCCGAAAATCGCAGTATGCGTATATGTGGAAAATGCCGGTTTCGGTGCCACTTACGGCGTGCCCATAGGCTCTCTCGTGATTGAAAAATATCTAAACGATTCTATATCCCCTTCAAGAAAATACATAGAGCAAAATATGCTCAATGCAAATACAATAATTTACAGTGGAGTTAAGAAACACTAACAGACGGTCCGTTTTCCATGATGTTGACCTGTTCACCATCATCATTTATGCCATCCTTGTCATTGCAGGGGTGTTCAGCATCTATGCCGCCGGCTACGACTACGACAATGCGGGAATATTCGCCTTCTCGGAGTTTTCCGGCAAGCAAATAATGTGGATTGGCATTTCAGCCGTAATTTCACTGGTGATTCTGCTCGTGGATAGACGAATATATGAAACTTACGCCTACCCGCTGTATGTGCTGCTGCTGTTCATCTTGCTTATGACGGTTTTCATAGCCCCGGACATCAAAGGCTCCCACTCCTGGCTTGTTCTCGGACCTATAAGCCTTCAGCCGGCGGAATTTGCCAAGTTTGCCACCGCTCTGGCACTCGCAAAACTCTTCAGCGAATATAATTTCGTGCTCAATGCACGTTTTTCAAACTATCTGCGAGCACTGCTAATCATGTTCCTGCCAATGATAATAATCCTGGCACAAAACGAAACAGGCTCAGCACTCGTTTTCATGTCGCTTTTCCTGGTGCTTTACAGGGAAGGCATGAGCGGACTGGTACTGTTTGCCGCTATTTTTGCAGTGGTGATTTTCGTGGTAACGGTGAAATACACGGAAACTATTGTGTTGGGAATCCCGGTGGGAGAATTTGTGATTTTTGTGATGATTCAAGTGCTGCTGGTATTCATGCTGGCAGTTTATTCCAAACGAGACCTTGCGGCACGAAATGTGGCTCTCGGCTTCATTATCTGCGGAATAATCGCCGCTATTCTCTCCGCTTTGGACATTGCCATCCCCGGCACGGTCTATTTCCTCTCCACCATTGCCATCGCTCTGCTCTATGTGCTCTTTGAATTGCTCAAAACACGCATACAATCGCTCATCGTAACGGTTTTCACCATTGTCCTTTCCGTAACTTTCCTCTTCTCCGTGAATTACGTATTCACTTCCGTCCTTCAGCCACACCAACAGCTGCGTGTGAAAGTGGCACTGGGCATTGAGGAAGACCTCCGTGCGGCAGGCTACAACGTGAATCAGTCCAAAATCGCCATCGGTTCAGGCGGATTCTGGGGCAAAGGCTACCTCAAAGGCACGCAAACAAAGCTGAAATACGTGCCGGAGCAACATACGGACTTTATTTTCTGCACTATCGGCGAGGAACAGGGCTTTGTGGGCACCGTCACCGTGCTTTCGCTTTTCCTCATTCTCATACTCCGCATTTTGAGCATAGCGGAGCGGCAACCGTCAACATTCGGGCGAGTCTATGCCTACTGTGTGGCATCTTATTTTATCCTGCACTTCTGCATAAACATCGGCATGGTGATAGGCTTATGCCCCGTGATTGGTATTCCGCTGCCATTTTTCAGCTACGGCGGCTCATCACTCCTGGGCTTCACAATTCTCCTTTTCATTCTTCTCCGCATTGATGCCGGTCGCAGGGAATATCATTAGCAGCAAGCGAAATCAGCTATCTTTGCTATCCTTGCCAAAGTAGCTATTTCTGCTATTCTCCCAAATCCTTCAAAATTGTCATCAGAGCAGTTTCCGGCTGCAGAAACTTCACGCTGTCGTCTTTCTTCAGCCAAGTGAGCTGTTTTTTTGCATATACACGCGTATTTTTGGCAATGCGAGCCACAGCGGTGTCATAGTCCATTTTTCCGTCAATATAGGCAAACAGTTCCTTGTAGCCAACAGTGTTCAGCGAGTTCAAATGTCGCAGCGGATAGACCCTTTCCGCCTCCTGCAGAAAGCCTGAAGCCATCATCTGCTCCGTGCGAGCATTTATGCGGCTGAAAAGCACCTCACGAGGCAAATCAATAGCATATTTCAGTATGCGGAAATCTCGTTGTCGCCTTTCTCCAGTGCGTAATTCGGAGTATTTTTTGCCGGACTCATACATTATCTCCAATGCGTGAATGAGCCGCTTATGATTGTTCAAATCCACTATTTTGTAATAGTCCGGATCCATTTCCAGCAAGTCCAATCGCAATTGCTGCAGTCCGCCTTCCTCATAAACCATCATCGCCCTGCGGCGGTTTTCTTCGGAAATCGTGGGCAAATCATCAATACCGTTCACCACCGCATCTACGTACATCATAGAGCCGCCGACCATCACCATAGTGCTGTGCGTTTTCCACTTTTCCTCAAGTAGCCGCAGCACGTCTGCCTCAAAATCCGCCGCACTGTAATAGTCCGTGAGACTGTGAGTGCCAACAAAAAAGTGAGGCACTGCCGCAAGTTCCTCCGGGGTTGGTGCAGCAGTGCCAATAGGTATTTCACGGAAAAACTGACGCGAATCCGCAGAAATTATCTCCGCTCCGCTCGCCTTTGCCACCTCTATCGCTAAAGATGTCTTTCCGGAGCCTGTAGCTCCCGTAATCACCACGAGCGTATTCACGTTCCTTTTCCTCTTTTCGAGCTAAAAATGCGTTTATTTGCTTGCCACAAGGCGTGCGATTTCCACTATCACGTTCATCGCCTTTTCCATGCTTGGAATAGGCACAAACTCGTATCTGCCATGGAAATTCAGTCCACCGGCAAAGATATTCGGGCACGGGAGCCCCTTGAATGAGAGCTGTGCACCGTCTGTACCGCCACGGATAGGCACAACCACCGGAGTGACATCAGCATTACGCATAGCCTGCTGAGCAATATCAATAATATGCATCACAGGCTCGATTTTTTCACGCATATTGTAATACTGGTCCTTAATCTCTATAGTGGCACAGTTTGGAAATTCCTTGTTTATTTTTCTTGCCAAGTGTTCCAGTTCTTTCTTGCGGCGTTCAAAGCGGTCACGGTCATGGTCGCGGACAATATACGTAAGCACCGTATTTTCCACAGAACCTTCAATACCGATGAGATGATAGAATCCTTCGTAACCCTCTGTATGTTCCGGTGTTTCCCAGCGTGGAAGCATGATTGCGAACTGGTTTGCAATTCTCAGAGAATTTATCATTTTATGCTTTGCATAGCCCGGATGCACGTTTCTGCCGGCAAAAGTCACCTTTGCTACGGCAGCATTAAAGTTTTCATATTCCAGTTCGCCGATTTCGCCGCCGTCCATAGTGTAAGCCCAGTCGGCACCGAAACGCTGCACATCAAATTTATGTGCACCCTGTCCTATTTCTTCATCAGGATTAAATGCAATTCGGATGTCGCCGTGCTTGATTTCCGGATGTTCCTGGAGATAAGCCACAGCAGAGATAATTTCCGCTATTCCGGCTTTGTCATCAGCACCGAGCAGGGTGTTTCCGTCTGTCACAATCAAGTTTTGACCCTTATATTTGAGCAATTCCGGAAATTCCGCCGGTGAAAGGACTATTCCTTTTTCCTCATTAAGAATAATGTCGTTGCCATCATAGTTTTCCACGATTCTGGGCGAAACGTGGTGTCCGGACATATCCGGCGACGTGTCAAGGTGTGCGATAAAGCCCACAGTAGGCACTTTGACTTCAACATTTCCCGGAAGAGTAGCCATAAGGTAGCCGTTTTCATCAAGGGAAATGTTGCTCAGTCCCATAGACTGCAATTCTTTCTCCAAATGCTGTGCAAAAATCATCTGACCCGGAGTGGAAGGGGTAAGATTTGTAAGTTCATCACTCTGAGTGTCAAACTTCACGTATTGTAAAAAGCGATCAACGACGTTCATAGTTATGAGTGTATTTTGTTGAGATTTAGGGTTTGCGTTTGTTTGTCGCAAAGTTAGTAATTTATAATGGAATTTTACTTATCAGAATCCATTTTTTATTAACTTTGCCCCATAAATCACATAAATATGGCACTCAAAGACATACTTGATGAAGCTGTTGCACGCATAAACGTGCTGGATTTTATCCCGGCAGACCCCGTGCAGTTTCCGCACCGATTCACAGACAAAAAAGATATAGAAATAGTTTCTTTCCTCGTGGCTACTATCTCCTGGGGTAAACGGCAAATGATTCTCCGCAATGCAAACCGACTGCTGGAAATACTTGAAAATGAACCATATCGCTTTATCTTAAACGGTGATATAGATACTATAAGCGCAGACCAAAACATTCACCGCACCTTCTTTGGACGTGACCTGAAATATTTTCTCTACGGATTCCGTGAACTCTACAAAAAATATGGCACACTGGAAGATTTTGCCCTCAAAACAGGTGCAAATACAGACACATACCCTGCATGGAAACTGACAGCAGAAATGTCTGCCCTATTTGCTGATGCAAATGTCGGAAAATTTCAAAGCATAAGATGTCTGCCCGGTAACCTGAAAAACACTCCGCTCAAACGAATAAACATGGCTCTCCGGTGGCTTGTTCGCAACGATGGTATTGTAGATTTAGGCGTTTGGAATGTCATAAAGCCCTCACAACTATTTATTCCGCTTGATGTACATGTAGCAGACACATCTCGCAAACTCGGCATCCTCTCTCGCAATGCCAACGACCGCCGTTCTGCGGAAGAAATCACTGATTACCTCCGCAAATTTGACCCTGAAGACCCGATAAAATACGATTTTGCACTATTTGGGCTCGGAATTGAAGACTGATTAGCCTAATTAGCTTTGCTTCCCGGTCCTCTCAGGCTTCCCGGGTTTCCCATCATTCCCGGGCTTCCCATCATTCCCAATCCTCCCGAGCTTCCCGGGTTTCCCATCATTCCCGGTCCGCTCAGGCTTCCCGGTTCTCCCATTCTCCCAAAAAAGAAAAAGCCCCACGGATTGTGTCCGTGAGGCTTTCTTCTGAAGGGGGCGGCGACCT
>JBJECR010000082.1:0-11355 GCA_051871275.1 Muribaculaceae bacterium
TTCTCAATGACGACCTTAACGAAATGCTCCGACTCCTTCAAGAATATCTGCTCACTATTCCGCAGTGTGACAATACTAATTATGAAGGGCACTATCAGCAGATGCTTTACGTAATCTTCTCGTTGTTAGGCAGATACGTAGATGTGGAGGTGCGTACGCCAAAAGGCAGGGTAGATATGGTGATGAACTCCGGCAAGGCACTTTATCTCTTCGAACTCAAACTGAATAAATCAGCGGAAGCGGCTATGAATCAGATAAATCTAAAGAATTATCCCTCCCGCTTTGCCCTCACAGGACTGCCTATCATCAAAGTCGGTATCAACTTCAATTCCGAAACTCACACCATTGAAGACTGGGTGATTGAGGAATAAACTCAGGAAAAATATCAGCGATTCAATTTAGGAATCCAATGAGTTTAAGAGCTTGTTTCAAAGTTTAGAGGGCGTTTCTTTGTCTTACCACTTCATAAATCATGATTGCGGCTGCTACGGAAACGTTGAGGGAACTGATGTGTCCGTATTCCGGGATTGCCACAAGGGTGTCGCACTGGCGGAGAACGTCGGGCGAAATGCCGGTGTCTTCTGCACCCATTACGAGTGCAACAGGGCTTGTGAAGTCAGCTTTGGTGTAAAGCATAGACGTTTTTTCGTTTGCTGCAACTACCTGCAATCCGTTGTCTTTAAGGAATTTAACTGCAGAATAAATGTTTTTCTCACGGCATACCGGAATGTGGTGTAAAGCTCCGGCAGACGTTTTTATTGCATCGCCGTTTACGCTTACACTGCCTTGCTCCGGAATGACAATTGCATTCACTCCGGCACACTCGCAAGTGCGTGCTATGGCACCGAAGTTTCTGACGTCTGTGATGCCGTCCAGCACTACTATAAATGGCAGTTTTCCCTGCTCGTAGAGGTCCGGAATCACGTTTTCAAGTTTGTGATATGTAACGGCAGACAAAATGGCTAATACACCCTGGTGATTTTTGCGTGTAATCTTGTTTATTTTCTCTACGGGCACTCTGCGAGTAACTATCCCATATTCTCTTACGAGAGCGAAAAGTTCTGCTGCAAGGTCACCGGATAAGTCTTTCTTTATCAGTATTTTGTCTATATCTTTGCCTGCTTGGATAGCTTCTATTACGGCTCTAATACCGAAGATGTATTCGTCTGGTTGCATGTGTAATAAAGTGAAAAATCAAAATTTGTTGTTAAGGAGTGAAATGGCGTTGTTTCTTGCAGCTGTATCGATGCTTGAACCGCTTAGCATGAGTGCGATTTCGTCTATTCTTTGCTTCTCGTCAAGCCTTGTAATGCAGGTGTTTGTGGCTGTTTCAGAGTCTTGTTTATAGACTTTGTAGTGTGAATAGCCTTTTGCAGCCACTTGTGGCAAGTGAGTGATGGCGATAACCTGGATTGTGTTTGAAATCTGCTTCATAAGCAGTCCCATACGGTGTGCGATTTCACCTGAAACACCGGTATCGACTTCATCAAAGATTATTGAGGGCAGCTGCATCTTGTCTGCCACTATTGCTTTGATGGACAGCATGATGCGTGATATTTCACCACCGGAAGCGGAGTTGCGTATTGGCAATGGTGTTTGGTTTTTGTTAAAAGCAAAAAGAAATTCTATAGCATCAATTCCTGTTGCACTCAATTCCGTTTGCTCCACATTTATTTTTACGTTAAGGTTTTTCATACCCAATGGAACAGCCTTTTCGCGGAGTTCCTCTGCAAAAATCTCCGCCCGGCGTTTGCGAGCTTCTGAAATACGTTCCGCCACTTTGAGTGCAGCGGTTTTAGCCTTTATTATCTTGTGTTGCAAGTCTTTAACGAGTGTGTCAGCATTGTCAACTTCCGAGAGTTTTCGGCGATATTCGTCTGCGATAGCCATAAGTTGCTCCACGGATTCCACGGAATGTCGGCGGTAAAGGTCGTAAAGTTCTGCAAGGCGATTTTCAATATTTTCCAGGTTCTCAGGGTCGGCATTGAGATTGTTATCGTAGTTACGGTATGTTTCCGCAATGTCTTGAAGTTCTATTTTTGTTTCCTCCAGGCGGTTGCTGATGTTTTGTGAGTCATTAAAAACGTCATCTAACGCTCTTGCGGCTTGGATAGCCTCCTTGATTTGCGTGAGAATGGCAGTGGGAGAATCAGCGAGAATGGAAACAGCCTTGCCGAGGTTGAATTTGATGTCCGTCATGTTGGCAAGGATTTCGCGTTCACGCTCCAGTTCTTCCTGCATCTGCGGATAGAGGTGAGCATCGTCTATTTTTTGGAGCTGAAAACGCATAAACTCCTGATTTGCGCGAGAAGCCTCAATTTGCTTTTTGAGTGCAACGTATTGCTTCATGCCTTTGCGATATTCACCATATAGTTTGGCGTATTCATCAAGGTCTGCCGCATTTCCTGCCAGTGCGTCAATTATTTGCAGCTGATATTCGCTTGAAGCAAGGAGCAGGTTTTGATGTTGGGAATGAATGTCAACGAGTTGCAGTGCTATTTCTTTCAGCACGTCAAGAGTTACGGGTGTGTCATTGACAAAAGCACGAGAACGTCCTTGTGGAGTGATTTCGCGGCGCAGAGTGAGTGTTTCTCCGTTATCGTCAAGTTCATTTTCAGAGAGAAGATTGCTGATAGCGGAATATTTTGCTACGTTAAATTCCGCTTCCACAATAGATTTTTTGTCTTCGTTACGGAGCACTTTCGTGTCAGCCCTGCCTCCCAGAATGAGAGATAAAGCACCGAGAATGATGGATTTTCCGGCACCTGTTTCACCGGTAATCACGTTCAGCCCTTCCGTGAAAGAAATATCGATGTTGTCGATAAGAGCGTAATTTGAGATATGTAAGTTTTTTAGCATCGGCTCTTATTCGTTACGTCCGTCTTTAATCATATTTATTCGCGTCATCTCCGTTGGGTAAATAGGCGAGAGAATTTCGTAGGCTTTTTTTCTTTCGTCAGCTGTACCTTTTGTGTAGATGTTTACGAGTTCATCAAGTTTAGCGTCCTTGAAAATTGAAAGTGCCACCGACATGGAGTTTGCTTGATACACCTTTTGGATAATATCCAGAGTAGATGTTATTGCGGCACGTCCTTTGTCCGGTGATAGCACCATTTCGTCAAGTCCGGTGCGGTGATAGGTGTAGAGGAGGTCTCTTATGGCATTCGTGCTCGGGTCTGTGTATGAGGACAGCACCGCACTGCGATTTTTAGTATCCTCAAAGGCTTTCCAACCTGTTTCGCCGGAAGATTGTGCCATTTGCACCACGTTTGCACAAAGGTCGAAATATTCCTGTCCGCCACGTGGAGAGAAAGAATCAAAATCTATGGCAATAATCAGGTACGCATAAAAATTTAGGATTGCGGTGAGCTGACTTTCCATAGATGTGTGTGAAAACACGAGCGGCTCGTTTTCTTGATATGTAAATTCTATTTTGGTGTCTTTGAAATTGAGCAGTGTGGTGGTGTAAGTGCTGTTATACACCGGTCTTGATGACTGCACTTGCAAGTCGCCCGTAAAGGTGTTTGTTTCCGCACTGTATTCCGCAATAGTGAAAAACATTCGGCACTCTATTCTCTCGTTTGTGGAAAACTGAGCATTTGTGAAATGATTTTCATTGAGGTATTCCGTGATAGCATTTTGCAGAGTTTCAAACACGCTCTTGTTTGTGGCTTGCACCTTGTCTGAATTTATCTCCACATTGCAGTTAAGCTCCTGTGAGTAGGCGGCAAAGCAGCAGAGAGAAAATAATATGCTTGTCAGCAGGCTCTTAATTCTCATTTTTTGAGGTCTATGATAGCGTTTACAATGTCTGCAGCCACTTCCGTTTTGGATTTGAGCGGAAAAGAAACGGGAGAGCTTTTTTGTGTGAAAACAGTAACCTTGTTTGTGTCTGTACCGAAGCCTGCACCTTTGTCGCGAAGAGAGTTTAGCACTATCATATCCAGGTTTTTGCGACTCATCTTTTCCAGTGCGTTTATTTCCTCGTTGTCTGTTTCCAGTGCGAAGCCAACGAGTATTTGTCCTTCTTTTTTTGTTTGTCCGAGGGTTGCGGCGATGTCAGGATTTTTCATGAGGCGTATTTGTGGAATCTCGCTTTTCTCGCGTTTAATTTTTTTGTCGGCAACTGTTTCCGGAGCATAGTCCGCCACAGCGGCACACATAATTCCGCAGTCTGCCGTTGGAAAAAATTCCGTGCATTTTTCCAGCATTTCGCGTGCGGATTCAATGTGAATTACGTTTACGTTTTTGTGAACCTCCCGGATATCTACAGGACCGCTGACGAGCGTAACTTTAGCACCGCGAGATGCAGCACAGTTTGCTATGGCATAGCCCATTTTGCCGGTGGAATAATTGCCAATGAAGCGGACGGGGTCTATTTTTTCGTGCGTAGGTCCGGCGGTAATAAGGAAATGTTTGCCTTCAAGGTCTTTTGGCGTGAAAAAGTCTGCAAGAACTTTCACCATATTTTCCGGCTCTTCCATTCTGCCTTTTCCTATAAGGTGGCTTGCAAGTTCTCCCTCGGCAGGTTCAATGATGATATTGCCGTAGCTTTTGAGCATCTCGATATTGCGAACAGTGGAAGGGTGACGCATCATGTCCAGATCCATAGACGGTGCCACGAAAACTTGCGATTTTGCAGAGAGATACGTTGTTACGAGCATATTGTCTGCAATTCCGTTTGCCATTTTTCCGATGGTGGAGGCTGTGGCAGGTGCTACAATCATTGCATCAGCCCAGAGTCCTAAATCCACGTGTGAATTCCACTGCCCGGTGTTTGCGGTGAAAAACTCCGTGATTACGGGTTTGCCGGAGAGTGTGGATAATGTGAGCGGAGTGATAAATTCTCGTGCGGAGGGAGTCATAATCACTTGTACTTCCGCACCGGCTTTTACGAGCAAGCGTACAAGTGTGGCACACTTGTATGCTGCGATTCCGCCACAAATACCCAAAACAATATGTTTTCCTTTAAGCGACATTTTCTTATATATTTGGTGAAATGCCCGGTGACTTACGTCATACCGAGCATTATTTTTTATTTCAATTCCAATTTCAGTCTTGTGAAGTGCTTTTTAGTGTCTGCGGTGAAATCACCGTCTATAATCCAGCCATAATAGCCGGGGTCTTTCTTGAACACTTCTTTAAGCAACATTCCCTTGTATTTGCCGAAGTTTACCACAGCTTCGCCTTTGTCGTTTTTGATAAGTCGTCCTGCGAGGTCTATATTATTGCCGTATGTGGTGTATTCTGCAAGTTTTTCCACATCGTTAGGCAAGTCGCCGTACTTGTCCAATTGTGCTTTTAGAACCTCATAAGTGGCTCTCGTATCAGCATTTGCAGAGTGAGCGTTTTCCAAGTCGCCATTACAGTAAAATTTGTATGCCGCCACGAGTGTACGTTGCTCTTTCTTATGGAAAATATTCTGCACGTCAATCATTTTGGCTCTGGTGAAGTCAAAATCCACTTCGGCACGAGCAAATTCTTCCGCAAGCATAGGGATGTCAAAGCGGTTTGAATTATATCCGGCAAAGTCGCAACCCGTAAATTCTTGTGCAAGCTGTGCTGCAATTTCCTTGAAAGTGCGTTCGTTTGCCACATCGGCATCAGTAATGCCGTGCACTGCAGTGGATTCCGCAGGAATTGGCATTTCCGGGTTTACGCGTATTGTTTTTTCTTTAGTTTCGCCGTTTGGCATCACTTTTATGTAGCTGATTTCCACAATACGGTCGCGAACCACGTTTATTCCCGTAGTTTCAAGGTCAAAAAATACTATAGGTTTCTTCAGGTTCAGTTCCATTAGAATTCAGTTACGGACATTGGCATAAGGAGAATCACAAGGTCACATTTTTCAGGATTTTCCGATGGTGTGAATACTCCAGGGCGAGATGGGTCGGCAAGTTGAATAATAACGTTTTCCGTAGTGAGAGTGGAGAAGATTTCAATGAGGAATTGTGCAGAGAAACCAATCACCATTTCCGTGCCGGTGAAGTCGCAGCGGAGAGTTTCTTCGCCGAGTGTGCAGAAGCCTTTGTCTTGAGTTTTAATCACGAGTTGCTCCGGTGTGATGCGGAATTTCATAAGTTTGTGGCTCTGGTCTCCGAAGATTGCCATACGTTTTACGGAGTTGAGAAGTTGCTGACGGTCAACGGTTAAAGTGTATGGGTTAGAAACGGGAATCACCTTGTTGTAAGCCGGGAATTCGCCTTTGATAAAGCTGCTGCAGAGTTCGAATTCGCCGTTAGAGAAAGTCACATTCTGGTTTGTGAGAGTGATTTTGAGGTTATCGTCTTTGCCGAGAATGCTTTTGAGAATATTTGCCGGCTTTACGGGGAGAATAAATGAGCCTTCAATACCCGGCTCAAAGTTTGTATTGATAAAGCGTACGAGTTTGTGAGTGTCGGAAGCCACAAATGTGATGTCGCTGTAGTGAATATCCCAGAGGATACCCATCATTTGTGGACGGACAGCTTCAGTGCCAACTGCAAAAATAGTGTTGTCAATACCAGAAAGCACGATAGAACCGGCACATTCGAGTTGCAGGTTTTGTTCGTTTTCTTCGCTTGAAATTGTTTCCGGATATTCTTCGCCGCGGATACCCACAAATTCGTAGTTACCACCGGTGTAAGTAATTTTTATTTCGTATGTTTCCGGGTTTATTTCAAAGTTTACACCCACGTCAGGCAGTTCTTTCATCAAATCCACCATTCTGCGTGCATCTACGCAAAAACGCATATTAGAGTCTGAGTCTGCAACGTTAAGACTTATTTTAAGGGTGTTTTCAAGGTCGGAACCTGTCACTGTGAGTACTCCTTCGTTCAGTTCAAACAAGAAATTGTTTAAAACTGCCATTGCGTTTTTGGAATTGATAACCTTGGACACTGCGGAAACGGCAGCACTGAGGGTCTTGCTCTGTACACTAAATTTCATTTTGTTTTATATCTTATTTTGTTAATATTCAGTAAGTTAGAGTAATTCCTTAAAAGCGGATTCGCTTTTAGGCATACTACGATACAAAGTTAATTTATTTTTCCCGTTTTTCCAATATTTTTCTTTTGAAAATTGCATTTTGTTACTTGAAAAAGCTTGTGAAATATGCGGGGAATGGAGTTTCAAAACTGAGTGGCTCACCGGTGCGAGGCTGGTAAAAAGCGAGTTTATATGCGTGGAGGCACATACGATTTATGTCGTCCATTTTAGCTCCATATTTGTAGTCACCGAGGATAGGGTGGTGGAGCACGGACATGTGCACTCGGATTTGGTTTTTGCGACCTGTGTGGAGGTGTAATTCAATGAGTGACAAGCCATTGCCCTTTTTGAGCAGCTTCCAGTCCGTCCACGCCCATTTTCCGCCGTTATCCGTGCGGCTACTGATAATTTTCAGGCTTTCCGTGTCTTTAAGCCAGCTTTTGACGCTTCCTTCTTCGTCTTTCATTTCACCTTCCACCACGGCTACGTAACGGCGGTCAATAATGGTCTTTTTCCAGTCTTTCGTGAGCAACTGCTGCACTTCCGTGCTTTTTGCGTACATCATCAGTCCTGTGGTGCGAGCGTCAAGGCGGTGCACAACGTGTGCTGTGCAGTTTTGACGTGAATCCACAAAATAACGATCCAGCAAGTCCTTCATATTCAGGCTGCTTTTGCCTACACCCATGGAAAGCACTTCATCAGCCTTGTTTACCACAATCACGTCGTCATCCTCATAGATTATGTCAAAATACGGTGTGTAGTCAAAACTTTTTCTGCTGCCTCCGGGGTGCTTGCTTATTTCTACAATCATACCCGGTTTTACGTTGAAATCATGCCGGGTTACCACATCGTGTTCTACGAGAACACCACCGCCGGTGAGTATTCCTTTTGCTTTGGTTTTGCTGATACCGTTAAGGCTTTTCATAATAAAATCCATAAGCGGCATTTCTTCTTTTGCCACAAACTGGGTGTATTTAGTATCCACACGGCGTACTCCGCCTGTTGCACGATTTTTTGAGTGTCGCATAAAATTGAATTACTTTTGGCTGTCTAACTTGGCTTCTATTTCTTTTATTGTTGGCATTGTGCCTTCAATCTTTGCAGGATAGAGTTTTTCAAGTTCATATTCAGATATTCCAAGAGGTTGACTGCTTGCTTCCAGTGCATATTGAGCTAACGTATTACTTTTCTGCTTGCAAATTAGTAATCCTATTGTGGGATTATCTCGTCCTTCTTTTTTAAGGAGATGATTGCATGCAACAACATAACCTCCTAACTGACCTGCATCAGCGAAATCAAACTCACCGATTTTTACTTCTACTACAACATAACATGACAGATTCAGATTGTAAAATAGCAAGTCTATAAACTTTTCTTTTTCAGCTATTTGCAGGCGATATTCTTTTCCAACATAAGCGAAACCGGTGCCAAGTTCTAAAAGAAAGTTTGTGATATTTGTAAGCAATGTCTCTTTTAGTAAATGTTCATTATATTTTCCTCTTAAACCTGTGAAAGAAAAATTGTATGGGTCTTTTGTTAATTCTTGTGCCAAATCACTATCAACATCAGGAAGTGTCTTTTTGAAATTTGTCAGGGCTTTTCCATTACGTTCGTATAAATTTGTATTTAACACATTGAGTAGCACATCTCTGCTCCAGCCGTTTTCTAATGTTTGACGGACATAAAATATAGCTTTGTCGGGGTCGTTTGAGCATTTGTCAATTATATAACGATGATGTCCCCAAGGAATTGAGAATAAATCTGAATACAATTTTTCCACAATTTGTGGAAGTTTTTTCTTTTCAGATTCTTCCACAACTTGTGGAAGAATTGTAATTTGTTGATTGTAAAGAGTATAGAAACGTTTTGCATATCGGATTGAAGTTTCGGATAATCCTTCCACTTCCGGCATTTCATGTTGCAAATCACGGCTAAGTGTTGAGTAAAATTTACTGCCGTATCTATTATCAATTTGCTTTTCTTCAATATCTTTGCCAAGTTCCCAATAAAAGCGAAGCATTTCTTTATTTACTTTTATTGCAGCTTTGATTTGACTGCTTCTATAGCGTTTTACGAGTTCTTTTACCCATAAAATATAATCTGAATCTAATATACTAATAGATTTATCCATAAATATTTCAATTGTTTGTTATGCAAAAGTACTCAAATAATACTCTATGACAAAATTTTTCCGTACCTTTGCACACCGTTTAACGCATTTAATGACTCGCAAAACAATGAAAAAAGTATTTTTACTCCTCTTTATAGCATTCTCGTTCTGTACATTAGCGGCACAAAATCTGCAAATTCACTATGATTTGGGTCGCAATTTATATCCTCATTCAGAGCCGGACAGGCAGAAGGTGACGCTCACTCTCGAGCAGTTTTCTCCGGATAACTACGGCTCATGGTTTTATTTTGTGGATTTAGACCTTAAAAGCGATGATATGACTTGTGCTTACGCTGAAATTTCGCGTGAGTTTAACCTTAAAAAGCAGTCACCGTTTGCAGCACACATTGAGTATGACGGTGGACTGAATCTTGGCGGCAGTTTCCAGCATGTGGGTCTTGCCGGTGTGGCATATAACTGGCACTCAAGTAATTTTGACAAGACTGCTTCTGTTCAACTCATGTATAAGCACTGTTTCCGCAATGATTTTCACGGTGATGTGGAAGGTGTACAGCTTACAGGCGTTTGGGGATTGCATTTCCTTAAAGGCAAGGTGACTTTCAGTGGTTTTATAGATATTTGGAATGGTTTTATCCCGGATTGGAAAGCAGACGGAAGTCAGAAAAAGGGGATTGTTATTCTTGCGGAGCCACAGTTGTGGTATAATTTCAGCAGCAAATTTTCTGCCGGAACAGAGTGGGAGATTTCAAACAACTTCATTTACACAGCCACTACAGGAACATTTTTCTTGAATCCAACGTTAGCGGTGAAATTTAATTTTTAGTTGGGATTACGCATTGCCGCACAGCCATTCTGAAGCAGGCACAATATTCACAGTCAGTCCGTCTATAGCGACCTCTTTTTCATCAAAAAAGTTGATAAGGGTAAGATTTTTGCAGTTGAATTTTCGTGCAGCTTTGAGGAGTCCTGTTAATTCTCTTTTTAGAGTTTTTTCGTTGCTTATATCAAATGAAACCTGAATGAGTTGTTCTACATTTCCATTTTTTGTTACAATAAAATCTACTTCCCACTGTTTCTCGCGAAAATAGAAAACGTCGGAGTAAACATTCCGAGTTCTACGGAGTAGCTCTATAAATATTGTGTTTTCCAATCTCCACCCTAAGTTGTCTGTAGAAAATGTGTTATGTCTATTAGAGACAAATGCGAGGTCCACAACATAAACTTTTTCTCCTCTCACCCTTTCTATACTTTTATAGGAAAATTTATTAATTCCCTGTAACAAAAAAGCCTCTTTAAGGTATGAATAGTAATTTTCTATAGTATGGTCTGAGACTCCAAACTTATTTGATAGTTCGGAAGATACAAACTCTTGGCAAAAATTGTCGCATAAGGTGGAAGCCAATCTCTTTAAAGTTTCTACGTATCTAACTCTAAATCGTTTTGAAATGTCTATTTTAATTATAGAATTAAGTAGAGATTCTATATAGTCCGTTTTGTTTTCTTCGTTTATAAGTTCCGGAAATCCTCCTGTTTTTAGGTATTCAAGTAAAGCTCTTTTTCTTAGAGCAATGCATTTAGTGGTGTATGAATGTAGGTCAGTTCCAAGACTATCGCAGTATTCTGCAAAAGAAAATGGATAGAGTTCTATCTTTTTATGTCTTCCTGTGAGATGGGTTGTAAGCTCGCTACTTAAAAGTTTTGAATTAGAACCTGTTATGAATATCTTTTTATTTTGGCGAAGGAGTCGGTTTATAAATAGTGCCAATTATTAACGTTTTGAATTTCATCAAAAAATACGTAGTCAAAATCACCATATAGTTGATAGAGGGTATCTAAAACAGAGTCCATATCTTCTGTTTTAATATTTGCAAGTCGGTCGTCGTCAAAGTTTACGTATGCATAGTTTATATCGGCTTTTGCCAGATACATTTCGCACAAGGTTGATTTTCCGCTTCTTCTCACGCCTATCACGATTTGTGCAAGATTAGTGCTGAGAGACAACTGTTGTTCTTCTTTGCGAGTACACAGAGAAGAATAATTCTTCTGCTGAATTTCTTCCTTTTGGTCTGATAAAATTCTATAAATTCTTTTAGCTTCCATAACTCATTGATATTCACGGCAAAGATAAAATAAACTTCGGTATTTTCCAAATTTTAAGTCCATAAACTTCGGTATTTTCCGATTATTTGCTCCCTAAAGTTCGGTGTAGAGTCCAACAGCAAATGCAAAATTAATAAAAGTGTCTGAAAAAACAATTT
>JBJECR010000083.1:0-43831 GCA_051871275.1 Muribaculaceae bacterium
GCGAGGATATAATTGAAAACTTCACGTTCATTCCAGGTGTGCGGTGAGCTGACACCGCGGTTTTCCTCAATTTCCAGTGTCCAATAATCGTTGTCTATTTTGGGGTGGATAAAATCATAGATGTCGCGGAGAAACTCCATCACTTTTCCGTGTTGCACCTGATTTTCCACTACAATCTTATATGTGTCGCCATTCACGAGTGCGGGAATGGAGTTTCTCATAGCATTTATGAGGAGTTTCTCCGTTGGGTGGAGGTTTGCAAACTCCAGCCAAGCGTCTTTTATCTGTTCTGCGGTGTATTGCGACTTGCGAACACGCTGCTGTGCCTGCTGAACCGTTTCCGCAGGTTTTTGTTCTTTTTCGTGGAGACGTCTGAGCGACGGACCGGTGATGAAAGTTCGGTTCACGGTTTGCGGAGGTGGCGGTGGAGCCACAGGTCTGTTTGTCACAGCAGGAACCGGAGCAGGAGTAGCCGCAGGTTTTTGCTGCGGTGCGGAAGGCGTCTGCGGAGCGGAAGAGCCGCTTGCAGCCGGTTTTGCCATTTGGGGAATGGGCTTTATTTGCCCCTCTCCCTGCCCGCTATAAGTGGGGGAGGGGCTTAGCAGTTGGCACAGTTTGATGAGCAGAATCTCAACGAGGAAAATCTTATTCGAGGCTGCTCTGTAGTTTAGGTCGGCATCATTGCAAAGGCTCATAGCCTCGTAGAAAAACCGCGGTTCGGCTTTTACGGCTTGTGCCTTCATTGTTTGCTTTATGCTGTCGTCAGTGTCCAGAAGTGCGAGTGTCTGCTCCGTTCGAGACACAAGGAGGTCTCGGAGGTATTGTGCGAGTCCCGTGATGAAGAAATGAGAGTCAAAGCCTTTATCACGAACCTCTTTATAAATAAGGAGAGCGTTTGTGACATCTTCCGCAATAAATGCGTCAACAAGTCGGGAGTAATATGTAGCATCCAGCACGTTCAGGTTGTCAATAGTGCTTTGATACGTGATATTACCGCGAGACGAAGCTGCAACCTGGTCAAAAATGGAGAGAGCGTCACGCATAGCACCGTCGGCTTTGGAGGCTATCACGTTCAGAGCGGAGCGTTCCGCCGTCATGCCCTCGCTTTTAGCCACATATTCCAGGTGGTCTATTATATCCTTGATAGTGATGCGGTTAAAGTCGTAAATCTGGCAACGGGAGAGGATTGTTGGCAGGATTTTATGCTTTTCCGTAGTGGCAAGGATGAAAATCACGTAGCTTGGGGGCTCTTCCAGAGTTTTGAGGAAAGAGTTGAAAGCCGCCACGGAAAGCATGTGGACCTCGTCTATGATAAAAACGCGGTACTTGCCGTTTGTGGGCGGGATAAGCACCTGGTCGCAGAGCGAGCGGATATCTTCCACGCCATTGTTTGAGGCGGCGTCAAGTTCTACGATGTTCAGCGAACGACCTTCATTAAAAGCCCTGCAGGAGTCGCACTCGTTGCAAGGATTACCGTCGGCAGTGGGGTGCTGACAGTTTATAGTCTTCGCAAAAATTCTGGCACACGACGTTTTACCCACTCCTCGAGAGCCGCAGAAGAGGTAAGCATGTGCAAGTCGCCCTGTGGCAATGGCGTTTCTGAGCGTCAAAGTGAGCGACTTCTGCCCCACAACGGTGTCAAACGTTGACGGGCGGTATTTTCTGGCTGATACTAAATATTGTTCCATCACTCGCAAAGGTAACTATTTTTTACGGAATTGGAAACATAATTTGAAAAAATTGTGTGACGCTCGAAAAATATAATTACCTTTGTAATACAAATGGGCGACACGTTTTATACACTGAAAAAACCTGCCGAGGGCATTTACAAGGAGAAAATGAGCAAATTTCTCTCCTTCGCCCACCCCGTCACCACAGTGGAGGAGGCAAAGGCAGTGATAGCAAAGTATCAGAAGGAATACTTTGACGCACGCCATGTGTGCTGGGCTTATATGATTGGTGCTGAGCGGAAAACGTTTATGAGCAACGACAACGGCGAGCCTTCCGGCACTGCAGGTCGCCCCATTCTGGGACAGATAAATTCCTTTGGACTTACAAACATCGTGATATGCGTGGTTCGCTACTTCGGCGGCATAAAACTGGGCACGTCCGGACTGATTGTGGCATACAAAGAGGCTGCACGCGAGGCTATTGAGGCAGGAGAGATAATAGAGTGCCACGAAATGGCGGAAGTGACCTTTACTTTTCCTTACCTCGCCATGAACGATGTGATGAAACTTGTGAAAAACTGCGATGCACAAATAGTAAGTCAGATTTTTGACAATTCCTGCTCTATGACGCTCTCCACACGCTTGGACAATGAGCAAATGCTCAAAAAACGCCTTGAAGATATTGACGGTGTAACCCTCAATGCGTGATTTTCAGTGATTTTCAGCATTTTAATAGAGATTTTACACCAAATTTTCTTGTATTTAATTGATTTTTTTGTAAATTTGCGGCAAAAGTGCATAATTCGTTAATACGCAATATTTTAGCGGATTTTTGCATAAATATCATATACACATTAAAAATACTACATTATGATTACGTGTAGAAGTCGTTTTCATCAGAGTCAAGAGGAAAAATTCAGCATCAGCCGTATTTTCCGTGCTGCATTTCACTTAGTGTTTTTAGCATTTATGCTCATTCCGATGCAAACAATCAGTGCAGGAGATATCCAATCCTCATACATATCTTATCGCGACAGGCTGAAAACATTCGGATATATTTCCATAAAAGTACCGATTTACGATGACAACGGACTTGACGAAGGTCTCCCCATGAGCGACAGCAACTATAGTTCCATGATTCAGATAGACGGAGAAAACGTGGTGGAACTATATTCTATGAATAAAGCGGGTGCTCCTCAAGACAAAGATAATGGCACATACTGGGTGGAATCCAAAATCACCACAAGCAGCAAAATTGTACGCGTAACGGTTTTCCAAAACGATGATGAAAATAGCGATGAATCAAACGGCACGGTGCTGAGCACGAGTTACACAAAGACTACGCATACCGCTGTTTTGGGAACGTCATACGCATACTACCGCATTTATCTTTCACCTTCTTACCTTAAAAGCCTCGGCACAGGCAAATCCAAGTTTAATGTTCACTTGGGTATAGACGAAAATAACGGTAATGATGACAGGGTAGTAGAGCTTTCAAGCAATTTTACTTTTGACTACCCAACTGCACCTGACGTAAAATTCGACTACTCAAGAACATACCCGGGACAATACGACATCACTTTCACAGGAAAGGCTAACGACCAATACCGAATATATCCAATCTCACAGAGTTTCACTACCATTTCTTCTGCTGTTTCACTAATCACACATCAGTGGAAACGAAGCAACAGTTCATCTACGTTCACACTTACTTATAATCACAAACTTTCCGACTATCAGTACCTTGATACGGAATCTTCATTCACAATTCCGGCTCTCCAATACCCGGAAAACTTGAAAGTGGAGCAAGCAGATAGCGGCAAGATAGCAATAACATGGGATATTCCCACACCTAATGACACACATTATATTTCCGGCGACAGATTTCAAATTCAACGCAGCAACAACAGCGACTTCTCAAACACAAAAGATATAGGTTACGTAGATTATTTCAACGGCAAAAGTGTCACCGTTTATGACGATGCAAGAAATGAAAACTTAAACGGAACTTTTTACTACCGCATTCGCCGTACAGACCCGCAATCATACTGGGGCTGGAATGACTATGAAATGGCATCGGCTGAAATTCACATGAAGCACAAATACATTGAAACCGCTACTGCTCGAATGAGTGACAAACCGAGTTCCAACGAAGTAATCATAACATGGAATTACGATAGCGGCAATGTGATGACTACAGGCACAAAAATCATTCTCATAAGAAAAAATATTACACAGGGCAACTCTGAAATCACTATAACTCTCCCGGATTCCTGTCTCTCCACTCGCTGCTACACCGAGCAACTGCCCACAGCCTGCGACGTATATGAGTACAGCCTGAAACTACAGCCGGGAGCAGATGCCTATTCGCTCCAAAATCCTGCAATTTCCGTAACGGGCGAAGACGACATTTACAGTGTGCTGCGAGGAAATGTGGTGATGTTCACCGCCTCAAAAGGTTACTATTCGGATAGAGTGGATTTGGAATGGAAAACAGACGGACTGCCTATCACATCTTTTTCCATCTCCGCACGCGAGCACGACTCAAATGCCGTTTTCAAGCAGATAGCCTCCGTGCAAGCAAGCACCGGCAATACACAGTATTCATACACATACGACAAGGCTGTTCCCGGAGTGGTTTATGACTTCAAGATAGGTGCCATCTCCGAATGTGCAGACACATCCGCAGTGATAGAATACAAGCACACGATAGTGGGATTTCGCACTCCTACAGGACAAATCTACGGACGTGTGACATTCAGTGACGGGCAAGCCGTGCCGGACGTGGAAGTGCGTGCTGAAGCCACAGACAACACCGGAATCCCGGGAAAAGCATACCGCTTTGACGGCAACTCACATCTGCGAACAGTAACAAAATCACTCCTTGACACCGCCCAAAACGTAACACTGGAAGCCTGGATAAAACCGGAAAGCGAAGGGACGATAATCTCCAAACCGAATATGTATTCACTCAAATACTCCGGAGGAAAAGTGGTGCTTGAGTACGGCACACAAAAAGTAACGAGCAAAACAGACGTTTCTTTCTACACAAAAGACAAACCGTTCCTCCACGTGGCAGCCACCATCGGCGACAGCATAAAAATATACCTGAACGGCAAATGTGATGCCGCAGAACCTCGTTCAGAACTCGTTGCTGCAAGTGAAGAATGTGTGACAATCGGCGGTAATTTCAAAGGCGTGATAGATGATGTGCGTCTTTGGAACACTGTTCGCAGCGAAGAAGATGTGGCAAAAAACTATAACCGTTACCTTACGGGAAATGAAGAAGGACTTAAAGCCTACTATACGTTTGATTATTCCGTAGATTCCGAATTTTTTGACATTTCTTTCACAGGAAATGATTACAACAAAAATCACGGGCTTTCCGTTTCCGCTGTTATCACAGATGAAGTGCCGGATGCCACTCAACTCGGATATAAGTATTATACAGACGACAATGGCTCTTACTACCTGAGAGGCTTGCCTTACACAGGAAACGGCACAACATACATGATAATCCCTACAAAGGGAATACATCAGTTTAATCCCGTAAACGACCTGCGGCTGCTGAACACAAACTCCCAAAGCCACACAGTGAACTTTACGGACAAATCATCTTTCTCCGTGTCCGGAAAAGTGACATACGAAGGCGGAACAATTCCTGTGGAAGGCGTTTCATTTAAGATTGACGGCACTGTTGCCATGGACAGCAAGGGAAATATACTGAAAACCGATGCCTCCGGAATGTTTGACATTGAAGTTCCGGTAGGGCAACATGAAGTGATGGCTGTCAGAGAAGGACATACATTCAAAAATGACGGCAAAATCACGAACAGCGACGGCACAGACCGTAACTACCAAGATATGGTGTCCGGACTGGAACTTATAGACATCACTAAAGCAAGATTCGTGGGAAGAGTTGCCGGCGGTACTGTTCAGCAAGGTCTTGCCATTGGTCACCCGGATTCTAAAAACAACCTCGCAGACAGTGTAAAAGTGGTGCTTACGTACCAAAACGAAGCATACACAATGGTTTCCACACCACGCAATGAAACATATAAACTCAACAAAACCGCTTACACCGCAGATACTCTCGCAAACACGGTAAACTATGCAGGAAACGTGATTACAATTCTCCCGAACTCCAAAACCGGCGAATTTTACGCAGACGTGATTCCTACAAAGTATCGTGTTGATGTTCTCGTGCCCGGACACGACGACAATCCTATCCCCGGCAGCGGTGAAGAACTGAGTTTTATAGGAAGCCTCGGCAAGAGTTTCGACATTGTCTGCTACACGGACTCCGTATCTACGGAAGGAAGCCTGAAAGAAGTGACAGACACCATAGTATATAACAAAAAGTCACTCTTTATAAAGCGTTACAGCCCTTCAATAGTAGTGCAAGAGAAAGAAAACGGCAATCTTCACGAATACTTTGGCAAAGACACAGTAACAGTCAAGTTCCTTGACGAAAGAAACAATTTCACGGCTTGCTCTTACGACAAAACTACCGGAAAATACACTTTCGGAATGCCTGTCTATGAGCAAAACAATGAAATCACATATAAGATTAAAACATGTGAAGTATATCAATACAAGGACTACAACGGAAAAGACGTGACAGACGTTGAACCTGATATGATTCCTTCCGCAAAAGGAACTATCACATTCACCGGCACAGACCTTGCACTTAAAAGCGACACTACACTTGTCACAGACAGTAACGGCGAAGCACTATGGACATTTAAGGTAAATATGCCGGATATGACAACAGCCACACGCAAAGTTGCCATTCAATACACCTACGTTGATTCCGCCGAAAACTATTCCACTCAAACAGAAGGCAAAACGGTAACCGTGGATTGGGACGGCAAATTTGATGCTATCGTACTCGGTAGCAGAACATTGGGCACTAATTTTATAACCGCCGGACCGGACGACATTTTGTTTGTGCTCCGAGACCCACCTGGCAGCAATAGTTATTCTTACCTTGAAAAGGGTGTTTCCGTAACAAAAACAAATACTTACACAGGTTCTGCCGATACAAATACGAACCTTGATTTTGGAACTAAATTTGGTGTCAAAAAATTCTATTACCTCGGAGCAGGTGCCGGAAGCGGACAATACTTTGAGCTTGAAGATAAAGCAGGTGGAGGCGTAAAAGCAGACTTTAAGATAGGAGGAACGGATAGTGATATAAAAACTATTACCACCACATCAAAGTTTCAAACAAGCAGCGACCAAGCATACGTAGGAGCAGATGGAGACTTATTTGTTGGATTTTCCACAAATATCACTTTAGGAACAGTGGAAAGTGTGGGCATAATCTCAAAAAAAGTATATGAAGCGGACTCGAATGACTTTACCGTTTATTCCGAGATTCATTCAGATATAGACACTTTGCTTATAGCAAAATCCACAGACATCGGTATGAGTGAAAATTATAGCACTCTCTTTGCTTACACTCAACTGCATATAGAAAATACACTTATTCCACAACTCATTGCTACACGAAATTCGCTTCTTTTGCCAAACACGGAAAGTGATTCATACTATAAGTCGCTTGCAAACAGCAAAAAAGACAATGTCTATGTGTCAAAACTCGCCGTTGACGACATAAATTACGGCAAGAGCAATAATGACTCTATCTTTGGAAGTAAAGCCACAGACGCCTTTGACGGACCGAGTTACAAAATCTATACCCCGGACAACATAAACAAAAGCGACACCATTGTGTTCTTGAACCAGTCTGTTACAAACTGGGAAAAACACTTATATAACAATGAAAAACAAAAAGCACTCGCTGAAACTAAAAACAATGTTTCATTCCAAGCAGGCTCCAACTTTTCATACACTCAAGCCTACTCATTCACTCGCTCCGAGAATGTCAATTTCTCTATAGGAGTGGGAGCTAACGTTTTTGAAGGAGGAGTTGCATCTTTTGGCGGCAAAGGCTTAAACTTAACATTCAGAAACAATACAACCACCACACACGGCGGCTCTTTCACCACAAATGAAGAGGCAAAAACAGCACAAGGTTTTGTACTCGCAGAAAGTGGCAGCGACTATATAAGCTTGGACATTTGCACCGAGACGGGTTACGACAGTGACGACCAATTCCACAAATATGATGAAATTGACAATTTATCCGATTACGAAGGCACTTTCACTACTTTTATTTTCAAGAAAACAGGCGGTGCCACAAAATGCCCGTACGAAGGTGCCTACCGCACCAAGTATTATGAAACGGGAAAATATATCGATGCGGCTACCATAAAAATTGAAGTGCCGGAACTTTCCGTGGAAAATAATTTTATAGACAATGTGCCTTCCGGTGAGGCTGCAAAATTCACACTCTACCTCAGAAATAACTCCGAAGCACAAAAAGACCTCTACTATGACCTCTCGCTTGATGATGCCACAAACCCGAACGGTGCACAATTATTTATCGACGGCAGTCCGCTGGGCGACGGCAGAACGGTATTTGTTCCTGCAGGTGAAACCATCACAAAGATTCTGGAAGTACGTAAAGGCACGGAGATGAACTACGACAATATGGTGCTGTGGCTTTCTTCACAGTGTCAGTGTAACCTTGCTGATGCTCAAGAAGATATCTATGATGCCGTTACACTCAGCGTTCACTTCACCCCGTCTGCCACAGCGGTAAACATCAAAAAACCTACCGCCACGTGGACTTACAACACAAAACTGCCCACAAAAAAATATGATGACGTGCTGCAGCACTATATGACCGTAACCCTTGACGGTTTTGACGTGAACTATGAGAATTTTCACCGTGTAATGCTCCAGTACAAACCCGCTTCCGGCTCTGAAGACGACTGGATTACACTGATGAGTTACTACTCCGATGAAACGGCATACGAAGATGCAAAAAACAACGGAATGAACGCGGAAATGATAAGTGCCGACGACCAAGGTACTATAACCTACCTTTGGTTTATGGACGACCTTCCGGACCAAAAATACGATATTCGTGCCGTGGGTACAAGCATGATAAGCAATGTGGAATACTATAATTATTCCGAGGTACACTCCGGCGTAAAAGATATGTATAACCCGCGACTTTTCGGCAGTGCTCAGCCTGCAAACGGCATCCTCACCGTGAACGATGAAATCCGACTTAACTTCAACGAAGCAATAGCGGAAGGACTGCTGACAGATAATAATTTTGAGGTTACGGGTATAAGAAACGGTGCTGTTACGGACCACTCCGTTTCCATAACTCTTGACGGTGAAAACGATGCCCTGACGGAATCTCTTTTCCGTAGCTGGAAAGGCAAAAACCTCACAATCGAACTCTGGATTCTTGCAGACAAACCTCAAGATGCCGTACTGTTCAGTCACGGTAGCGGTAAAGACTTGCTTGAACTCTGCATCACGGCAGACAATCACCTCAAAATAAATGCAAACGGAAACAGCATTGTAAGCAATGAGACTATTCCGTACGAAGCAGGAACATGGGCACACGTGGCGATGACTTATTCGTCTGACGGAAATGTTTCCGCTTACTACAATTACACTGAAATTATAGGTAATAAATACGTTGGAACATACTCCGGCAACGGTACTTACGCCTTTGGTGCAAGCATAGATAGCAGCGGCTGTTTTGCAGGAAAAATGCACAATGCCCGCATCTGGGACAAGATTGTTCCACTTGCTCGTCTGCAAACAAACAGCCTCACTCTGCTCTCCGGTGCGGAAAGCAATCTTCTGGCATACTACCCGATGAATGAAGCTCGCGGAACAGTGGTGCAGGACAAGGCACGCGGAGTGAATATGCTAATGAAAGGCGGTGACTGGACAGTGCCGGAAGGACGTGCCGTTTCACTTGACGGAGAGAAACAATACGTGAAATTGCCAACGGGTGCAAGCGTGGTTGATTCCACTATGGACTACACTCTGGAAATGTGGTTTAAGGCTGATGAAAAAAACACTAACGCAACCCTTGCTGCAAGCGGCAAAGGCGACGGAACAGATGCTCTCGGCTCCGAAAACCTCTTCTTCCTGGGATTTGAAAACGGACTTCTTACTTTCCGCAACAACGGCTATGCGGCAGTCTGCAAAGGTAACTATCTGGACAACAACTGGCACCACACCGCTGTGGCTGTGAACCGCAACAGCGGACGTGCACAAATATTCGTTGACGGCACTCTGAATACTTATTTTGATGCTCTGAACCTTGGCGGACTTGAAGCGGAATACGTAAATCTGGGTGTAACGCAAAAACTTGAGAAAGCCGGAGAAAACATTGTGGCAGACACCACATATACGGACTTCTTCAAAGGAGAAATAGACGAATTCCGCCTCTGGAAACTTTACAGAAACGAAAGCATCACCGCAAACGGTATGGCAAACAAACTTGACGGAACGGAAAAAGGACTTATTGCTTACTATCCTTTTGAACACTATGTGGACTGGCAAGGCACACCGGAACTCCAATTCACAGCAGACTGCCAAGTTGCAGACCTGAGTGAACCGTGCACGGCAGTGATTTCCTCCGGAACTGTGGAAACCGCCGTTTCTGCACCGATAAAGGCAAAAGAACCCGTAAGTGATTTGCTTTACGATTTTGTGGTAAACGACGATGCCCTTATCATAAACCTGAACGAGCCCTACGAGAGAATAGAAAAATCTATCGTGACATTCACTGTTGACGGCGTGCGTGACCTTAACGGAAATGAAATTTTAAGTCCTGTCACCTGGACGGCATACATAGACAGAAATCAGCTCAAATGGAGCGACACAAGTCTTGAAATCCGCAAGCCTTACGGCGAAGAACTCTCATTCAGCGTCCGTGCAAACAATAATGGCGGTTCCGTTCAGTACTTTACCATAGAAAATATGCCGTCTTGGCTGAATGTCAGTCCTTCAAGCGGCACTATTGACCCGGCATCCGGAATAGACGTGGTGTTCACCATAAATCCGAAACTGAACATCGGCTATTACGACGAAGTGATTTATATGCGAAACGACAACAATGTGACGGAATCACTTGCCCTGAACATAAAAGTGGAAGGCGAAAAACCGGACTGGAGTGTCAATCCGCATGATTTTGAGTACAATATGTCCGTATTCGGCAAAATAATGATAGATGATGTCTATTCAAACGATGAAGAAGACATCCTCGCATCTTTCAGCAAAGGTACTTGCACCGGTGTTTGCAACAACAAGTATTACAGTGAAAATGATACTTATTACACCCTGCTCACAATCTATGGCAATGAATCCGACGAGACACCTGCCCGCTTCAAACTCTATGACGCAAGCACAGGTACTGTCTATACGGCAGAACCGAGCAAAACAATCACTTTCTGCAACGATGCCGTGATTGGCAGCCCTGATGCCCCCATTATCTTTACCGCTAAAAAAGAAAGAATCCAAACACTGAATCTTGAATCAGGGTGGAGTTGGATTTCAACATACATTGATACTAAGGACAAAACCGTTTCCGATATATTCTATAATGGCAACTGGACAAAGGAAGATATCATCAAGAGCGAAGACAATCAGTTTGTATCGTACTACCCCAATACCGGCTGGGAAGGAACGCTTTACTATATGAACTGTGGCACAATGTACAAAATATACTGTGTAAACCCGAATGTAGTGGAAATCACGGGAGCCCCCGTTGAAGCATCTTCCGTTATTATAAATATCAAAGGTCTCGGCGATGACAATATTCCACACTGGAATTATATTTCATATATTCCGAGTATCACAATGAGTGTGAAAGAAGCACTTGCCGGATACGCTGCCGGTGATGGCGATATCATTAAGTCACAAACACAAATGGCTATGTATTCCTCTACTTTGGGCTGGGTTGGGACACTGGAATATATGGAGCCGGGTAAAGGATATATGCTCCAGCGTAACACCAAGGGTGATGTAAACCTCAAATACCCGGAAACGGCTTACGCAGGTGATAATGCCTCTCGTTCTTCCGGAAACTTTATCAATTCTTATTCAAAACGTTACTCTACAAATATGACGGCTGTTATCAGCATAGAAGGACTTGACGTTCTTCCGGGCGACTGCATTGAAGCCTCTATCAATGGTGAATGTAGAGGAGAAACGGAAGTGAAAGAACTGACATCTTACGGTGAACTGTTCCTTATCACTATAGCGGGCGACGACAGCGAAAAAATAGATTTCACGCTGAAGCGTGACGGCAAACCTGTTGCTTCCGCTAAATCCGCTATCCAATACTCAGCAAACAGGCATCTGGGTGATTTACAGAGTCCGCTGGTAGTAAATATGGCAGACATGAACCATGTTTGCGTATTTCCATCACCGTTCTCCACGGAACTAAACATCTCTGCAATAGTGACTGAAGACGCTGTGACAGACGTGAGAATTACAAACATCAACGGAGTTTGTGTTGCATCTTGGCTTGACTGCAACAACGGTGGAGCTGTTGATATCACATGGAAAGTACCGGCAGGCACGGCAGACGGTGTCTATATAGTCACTTTAATCACAGACGGCAAAGCCGAGTCTTTCAAAGTTGTCAAAAAGTAGAAAAAATTTAAGATTATGAAATATTTGCAATTATTTTTTCTCGCATTGACAGGACTGATAACCGCTCAATGCAGCAGTGATAAAGAGGATAACAACACATATCCGATTCCTGACTGGAAAGTGGATACGTCATCTTTCGTTTCACGACCGGACTGGAAAGCGGAAGAACAAGAAGGTGTTGACAATCCGGATTGGAACGCAAGTTTTGCCGGAAACGACGAAATGCCGAATTGGACTCCTCCGGATATGAGCGTGTATCCCACGAGTATGACTTGTGTTATCCGTCTTTCTCCCGTTTTGGAAGAGTTTGCGGATTCCGGTGACAAAGTTGCCGCTTTTATAGGTGGAGAATGTCGAGGAATAGCAGAGCCGGTGATGGTAGAAGGCGTAAAACTCTACTTTCTCATGGTGAAAGCCGCTGCGGAGGAAAACAGGGATGTGTCTTTCTTATACTATAGCAATAGCCAAAAGCGTCTTTACAAGTCATCGGAAACAAAGTATGAAGTAAACAAGGTTTATGGCACGGCGGCAGACCCTGAAACTCCGGATTTCGAACGCTCCGGACTTTACCCTTACATTGCCACTGCATACATTGCCCTTAACACTCCGGTCTTGCCGTTTATCCCGGCTGAAGGTGATGAAATTGCTGCATTCGTAAACGATGAATGTAGAAGCGTGAAACACATAGAAAGCGAAAACACATACGTATTTCACCTCTTGGCTAAAAATGATGCTGAAATTATCCGGTTTAAGTATTACAGCACTCAAAGCGAGAAAATATATGTTTCCACAACAAACTTTACTATCAATGCTTATGGTGATGTGATAGGTAGCATCAGTGAACCGGTAAAACTTGATTTTGTGACAGAAGGCGTAATGACTGCATACTTAAAACTCGTGTCTCCACTTGGCGAATTTACGCAGAATGATGACATTCTTGCCGCTTTCTGTGGTGATAAGTGCGTGGGAATAGCGGAAAAAGTGTCTGTTTCAGAGCCTGTATATAAGATGCAAATTAGCGGCACCACGGATGGCGAAGCGATAGATTTGAAATATTATAGCACTTATGGAGTGATAGTGGAATCACCGGCTGCTCTTACATTTGCTAAAGGCAAGGAAGAAGGCTCACAGACGGCTCCATTGCTCGTGAAATTTGACTGTTCCGGCGTCTGTCCTTTGAAAATGAAAGCATACATCATTCCGGATGAGGATGTATTGCGAAACGCATCTTCAAATGATATTCTCGCGGCTTTTTGCGGTGATGAATGTAGAGGCGTGGCTCAAGGCAAAATGCTGACAGACGGAAGTATAGGGTTCCAAATGGAGATTATAGGCTCGTTTGACGAACATGAACAGATAATACTCAAATATTACTGTGCAAAAACGTCTTACATGTATCATTCCGCCGCATCATTTGCCTTTGATGGCGAAAACAGCATAGGTTCCGCTTACGATTACAAGAAATTTAAGTTTGTAATAGAATAGTTTTTCGGAAAACCTAAAGCAATATTTTATAAGCGCTTTCGCAGAGTTTTGAATAGAGGAAATCGCGGCAGAGGAGCGAACTGCTGCCAATAATCACGATGTGTGATTGAGTACGAGTGAGGGCAACGTTCAGTTTGCGGTCTATTACGCTACCGTTTTCCTCAAAGCGGTTTGCCGTGAGGAAAGAGAGCTGTGAAAGCCGCTTTATGGTGGTGGAATAAATCACGTATTTTCTCTGGCTGCCCTGGAAACGCTCCACGGTGTCTATTGATATTCGCTCCGTGTTTCTAATCTCTTTTTCTGCAATGGCATTTCGGATTGCCATAATCTGACTGCGGTACGGCACAATAACGCCCACGCTCGTTTCGGGGGCAAAATCATCTCCTTCCCTGCGAATTATCTCCGCTATGGTGTCTGCCACTATTTTTGCCTCAGCCCGGTTTGCATTGTCGGCTTTGAGCAAGTCTTGTTCCTCCGGTTTTACGTCAATAAAAATCACACGATGCCTGTTAAGTGCTTCACCGATATGTGAATATGCAGGGACAGACGGTATTTCTCGTGTTTGATGTTCCAGCGGCACGGGCTTAAGATTGCTGCCATAAAACATTTCCGAGGCAAATTCCGCCACCTCGCAGTGCATACGCCCCTGGAGGGAGAGATAATACACATTGTTCGGGTCGTATTCTCCGGTTTCCTCGTTTCGGGAAAGTGCAAGCATACGCTGGAAGAAGGAATTGCGGCAATCAAAAAGTTTTATGGCTTTCAGTTCCGAATCTGAAACCAAAGACAGGCTTTGCGGCTGACGCACAATAGCCGGCAGTTGCTTATGGTCACCTATAAGAATGAATTTTTTCACGATGTTTCCGCCGATGCCTCCGGCTGTGAGCAGCGGCAGAATCTGCGGCTCCAGAATCTGCGATGCTTCATCAATAACAGCCAGTGAAAAATCGTATTTTTCCAGCATGGAGAGTGCACCGGTTATAGCGTGAATAGTTCCGGTAAAAACTCTCTGCGACTTCAAAAAGTTCTCTATATCATTAAGTTGGCGACAGTTCTTCACAGCCTCCGAGAGCAAATTTTTCCGCCATGCAGGGCTGCAACCGAGGTGCGAGCCTATTCGAACAAAAGGGATTTCCGCACCGTCTATTTTAGAGCAAATTTCGTCAACGGCACGGTTTGTATATGCGGCAAGCAGAATTTTCGCACTCGGGTTTTTCAGTTCCTCCAGCACTATATTCAGCAGTGCGTGAGACGTTTTGCCCGTGCCGGGAGGACCAATCACGATAAACATATCTTTTGCTCGCTTTGCCCGCTCCACAAGAGGATTAAATGCACCATAATTGCCGGACAGTTTCAGAGTGGCATCGGTCTGCGGTTTTCTCTGTCCCAGAAGCAGTTTTCTGCGACTGTTTTCTGCAGTCAGAAGCGAGAAAATACCACGATAAAGCGAACTGAAAGAAGAGTCAAAAAGGTCGTGCTCAATAGCGGCAAGGCTATTTTTGCCATTATCAAAGATAAGTTTATCTGCCTGTGGGGCACGCAGTTTGAGAGTTAATTCACTTGGAGCAATACGAAAAACCTCCGTACGGATAACTGCAGAACGGCGAATGTCCGGGATTTCGTTTTTGCGGTAAAAGTACATTGCCGCAATGTCGCCTTCACGGAAATTAGGCAAAAAATCACTGCCGTATTCCGGCATATTCATCACAACATGTGTGATAGCACCGGAATCCGCATCGGTTTGAAATTCCTTCACTGTAAGCCCGTCAAGAATATTTCCGGAGGCTATTTTTTCACCGTAAGGAGTGTTCCACGCCCCGGCAAAACCGGCATCCGTGGTGAGAGAATTAAAGCCCGTTTTGGCACTCAAATGCTCCGTCTGCACAAATTTGAGCATGGCGAGTGCATATTTCCGTGCAGTGGAATCCGCCCGCTTGAGGCTGTCCAAAACGTTTTCTATACCGGGACGAATGTACTTGTCAAAGTATTCTCGCTTGTTTTCATTTTTCAGGAAATCATCTGCAGAAAGAGTGAGCAGGGAGTCAAAACCGGAGTTTGCAAAAGCAATATCTTGTGCAGTGATGCGATTTCGGATTTCTATAGCCTCACGGAGAGTTGCGGGAGAATTACCTGTGCGAATAAGCGGCAACGGGTATTTGGAGTACATAAGATATGAACTTATATCACCGTTGTTCAGTCCATAGCCATAGTGGATAATCGCCTGATACAGCAATACTTGCACATAGTGCTTAGTGTGATATTTAGCACCGCCTCTGTCATCGCTGCCCCAAGTGCCTTTCCCGGATTTTTGCTCCACCAGCACGCGGAGGTCTTTTTGCAGCATGTCCATACGTCCTTGCAGCCCGAGCATTTCGCAGAAGAAAGACGGCTCCAGCAGAGTTTTCTTTTTGTCAAAAGATTTTTGCTCGTCCGAGAGGGTGTCTATGGCTGATATGATATTTTGCCGCTGACTGCGAGCATCTTCGTGAAACTGACGGTCAACACCACCGATAGCAAGAATCTTGGCATAAGCATTTCGGAAAAATTCCTGTGCGGACTTTTCGTATGGCGAGGGGGCTACACTGTGAATAGTATCATCGAGTATTTGTCCCGCAAGGTTACCGAGCAACATTGGTTTTGTCACTTCCTCTTTTTTGAAGCGAGAAATGAGATTATTCAAGTGCGTTGTGCCGTAACTTTCAAAGCAAGATGCCACAGACGTGATGTCCATAAGATAGTCCGGCTCATAGATGATAAGTTCCGGGAGCAACTGTCCGGCGGGAGATTTCACGGGAGCCACGATATTCAGTTGGCTACCCTGTTTTATGAACGGGACGAGGTACGTAAAGTCTTTTTTGTCTGCATCAGTGCCGTGGAGCAGAGAAATCTCCACTTTTTCCATACCGCCTGACAAATTTCTTGCATAGAGTGTATTTTTCTCCGTAAAGTCCGCAATAACACGCAGATAGCCCTTAGCAGCCTTGCCGTCCGTGATTACGCAATCGCCCACAGGTAGCAGTTGCTTGATGTCTCGGGGAATTGTCACCCCCGTGAGCAGTTCCGTCCAGAGGCTGAGTGTACGCAAATCGTAAGGAGCTGTCTTTGCGAGAGTTTCGTCGTCGTAAGAATCCGTGTGACTGATTCTGAACCGCAACTGATGCACGTCGCGAGAAAGTTTTGCGTAAGCGGACCTGTCGTAGCCTCGTATTTCAGGTTTGAAAGAACGCAGAATATGGTCTATTTTCGCAGTAAGATTAGCAAAAACTATAGCGGAACCGCTTGTGTATTCATCTGCAAGAGCATACAGCACACTTGCCATACGCGTGTATTTGTCACGCGGTGAAGTGCGTTTGTTTTGAGCAAAACGGATTGAGTCGTAGTATTCGTCACGGAAATTATTTTGCATCTGTGGCAGTGATTGTGGCAGTGTCCGGTTTTTCTATGTAGCCCTCTTTTATCATCAGCAATGAATCTGAATGAGAAATTGTTTCATTTTCAGTTAATTGTGAACTCACGTCAACCTTCTTTCTGTTTAGGCGGATAGGTGTTCGAGCGGAGCGGCGGAAAATATTTTCAATTTCGTTGATGAGGTTTATGCGAGTAGTGTCGGCGATAGAAACTTTTTGCGCCGTGGCATTTTCCTTAAATTTAGCACCGCCGAGGCGTATTTTCATATCGTCTATGTTACCCTTGATGTTAATTCCGAACTTAAACGGCAACGGTGATTTAAGGACGGAAATATGATAGTTCAAGTTCATTGCCAAGTCGTTTGTGCCCATAACTCCGAGTCTGTAGCGGTCTATATCAAAGAGGAAAGGATAGATTTGGAGTTGGTTGTCCTCAACAGTTAATTCCACACTGAGGTGGTCTATCATATTTCTATTTTTATTTTTGAAAATGAGCCACTTGGAGAGCATTTTGAAAGTGTCCGGGTCAAGCAGAACGAGTGAGTCGCCGGAGAGTTTTATTGCCGCCTGGAGCGATGGCATAATAAAGTTCATAGCGGTGTCTATCTGCGTAGCAGCGGCAATATCGGCATTTATGATACCGCTGAAATCTTTCAGCATAGGCATAAGTGTGTCTATTGCCGGAATGAAGGAGTTCAGCTGATCCAGTTTCAGCGATGTAATTTTCATACCCATACCAAACTGTATGCTGTCGCGGTCCATAGTGGAGTAAAGTGCGGAGAAATCCAGCGAACCGGCATCTGTGAGAGCATAAAGATTTCTGAGGTTCACCACCTTGTTTCTCACAAGTGCCTGACAGCTGAAATCTCTCAGCATCAAGTCCGTATATATCACGTTTTTGGCTTTCAAGCGAATATCCGCATCTATATTTCCCGGCACCATAAAGGCTACGAGCGGTGCGGTGTCCTGTTGCTCCTTGCTTATTTCAATATCTCCGGCATCTCCGCTTTCCAATTTTGTCAGGTCTGCCGCCACGTCACTGCTACCGGTGGTTTCCGTGAAGAGAAGACGGCTTATTTCGTTGATATCTACAGTGTCTGCATTGACGTCAAAATCAATTTTGAGAGCATTGTTTCGCTTTCTGCCCAGTAGCACTCTGCGGAGGTTTCCGATGTTTCCGTTTATCACAAACTCACTGTTACCCATGCGATAATAGAGGTCACGGAGAGTGATGGAATCCGGGGTAAACGACAAATCAATGTTTTTCAGTCTGTTTTTCACAGGCACGGCATAGGTGTAAAATCTGCCGGATTCGGCTGTGAGTTTGCCTTTTATATCCCAGTTTTTTATTATTGCCTTAAGCCCGGAATCCACGGAGAGGTCTATGTCATCTTCATCAGCTACAGCGGCAACCTGCCTGCGAGCCCTACGCATTTTTGTGCTGTCTGCCTGTGCTTTAGCGGCATTTTTCCGTTTGCGGAGGTTTGAGGTGATGTCAAAGTGTCCGCCTTTAAGTCCCACGGCGAGTTCTCTCTTTATTCCGGCAGAAATGCTCTTGGCGTCAATGGCAAGTGTGAGCTGCGGAGCGTGTTTGTCACCCTCAAATCTTTTGAGCGATGCAAATGTTTTTATATCCTTGAGCCTGAGGCGAATGGAATCCACAGGGTCGTAGATTTTCAGTCGTTTGAAAGCCAGAGTGCCGCCAAAAGGCACGATTGTGGTGGAATCCAACTTTTCTCTTGTGACACGTGTTCCAAGTCCGGACTTGAAGTCTTTCAAATCCACTTTCGTGGTGAGATAGTCTATGTGTGCAGTGTCTATTTCCACTGTCACGGTGAGGAGAGAATCCACAGTGCGAACATCGTTTTGAATTTTTCTGTTAGAGCCGAATTTAAGGCAGGACTTATTTGCATAAATGCTTGTCACAGAGTCGGAAGAGAGAAAATTAAAATTATTCAAATCCACATCACCATTTATTTTCAGACGGTGGAAATGATTCGGATTCAGGTCGCTCATACGCATATCTACCGTCATATCAGCCTCAATGTTTCCGGAGATATGTGCGGCAATTGATTGCCAAATTTTTCGCGGCATATCGTCTATGCTGAAACGAGCATTCAGTTTTCCTTTTATAGCAGGGTCCGAAACAGGGTTGCGGACAGTGCCTTTCAGGTTCACATCAAGAGCCTTACCGTCTATGACGAGTTTTTTCAGTTCCACGGTGGTTTTATCAATATTTTCACCGTTAAAGGCATAGTCTGCGGCAATTTCCACCTTGTTAAACTGCAAATCACCCTGACGGATATGACAAGCAGGAATTTCAACCGTTCCTGCAATCAAAGGCAGGGCAACGATAGAATCAGCCACAACGTATGGTTGCTGCAGGGAGGCTGTCGCCGTCACGGTCATATCAGTGTCCAGTCCTTTTGTGAGTGCAGTATATTCTCCGGGCAAGCGGCGTAGCAGATAATTCACGTCAATATCCGGCAATTCAAGACTGAAATCTTTCACCACAAGGCTGTCTGCAAAATTGAGTGATGTGGAGAAATCCGCACGGATTGAATCCAGTCCGAGAGTAAAATCTCTAAATGCTACGGCAAGCGGTTCCGCACTTTTCCATTCTATGTTTCCGTTGAGTGCCACAGCGATGCTGTCCAAGTTGAAATCACGGATAATCGGTGTAGTGCCGTTGGCTTTGATGCCGAGTTTGTAAAGCGGAGCCTCCGTGCCTTCAAAAAGAATGGTCTTAATATCTACGGCAACGTCAAGCGAATCGCTTACAGAGCGGTAACGGATTGGATTTGCGTTTATTATCGCAAAACGGTCTATAGCAATGTCCGGAATCACGAGTGCGGTGCTTTCTTCCGTCTGAGTGGTGTCTGCGGATGCCGGCACGATGTCGTAATTTGCAAAATTATCGTTTAGTTTCACGAGATTTATGGAAGGGCTGTCAAACGTGACACCGGAGAGCGATATTTTGCCAACAAAAAGTGAAGGCAAATTTATGCTCCCGCGAAAACCTCCTAAATGAAGAAGTTTTTCCGCATCTTCCGGCAGCAACAGTTGCTCCTCGGCACTTATAGAGTCAAACGCATTGCTCACCACGTCAAGGTTATCCACCTCAAGTGTCATTTGTGGAAACGTACTCCAGAAGGAAAGTTCCACACGGTCTATTTTCACTTCGGCATTAAGGAAATCCGTGGCATATTCTTCCACCATCGGTGTGAGTTTTGCAGGAGTGAGAATCCACACAATAAGAGTGCATACCACAATAAAAATCAGCAATATTGCAACAAGCGTCCAGCCCAAAATTTTTAGTGCCGTGACGTACCATGGCTTGCCGGGCTTTTGAGAAGATTGAGTCTCAGCGGTTTCCGGAGTTTCAGCATTTTCCGGAATCACTTGACTTTCTTGCGTTTCCGTGTTCGCAGGAGCCGGATTGTCTGTATCTTTTATTGTGTTATCACTCATGATTTTGAATGGCTAAATATTTTTACCTTGCAGTGATATGGAAACAACCTTGTTTATGCTCGTATTTGACGTAGCATCTGCCGTTTTCACGCAAATCATAGAGAATTTCCGCAAGCAGATTCTTGAGGTCCTCCGCAGAACGAGGTTTCTCGGGGTTATCGCAGATAAATTTCCTGTAACTGATGTCAAAAGTAGTGCCGTAGCGGTGAGCGGAAGAATCCACGGCAGCCCTGTTTACTCTCTTGAGTTTGGAAATTGTGGAACCGGTACGCAAAATGCTTGTTACCTTAAGTCTATAGTCACCGCCTCCACGGGCATTGAGTGAATCTTTCCAGTTTTTGGCAATATCGTCAAGGAGCGTTTTAGCCTTCGGCACAAGGTATGGCAGTGAATAGCGAGCCTTCTCCACAAAGTAATTATTCGTGGATTCTATTCTCAAAACGGGCGTTTTGAGGTTCCAAGCGTCAGCAATGGTCATAATAGGTTCAATGCCGTTTTGCTTGGCAGCCACAAGATGAAAACTGTTTACGTCGTTAAATGTGCGTGAAAGCGAACCGATATTTTTGGTACGCAGTTTTTCACCGCCTGGAGGCATGGAATCAATAGGGATAATGCGTTCATCTTCAGCCGTTTCACCGGTATCCACGGCAGTAGTATCCTGTTCACGTTCAGCATCTTCTATTTCATCTTCCGCATATTCGGGAATGTCGTCGTAATAGTCTTCCGTAGGGTTAAGCAACTCCGCCACAACCTTTTCTTCCGGTTTTTCCTCCGGCACATATTCCTGAATTCCACCAATACCGCTGCATGCCGCCACCAGCATAATTGCGATAAAACCAATAATATATATTAAATTTTTCATCTATTTCTTTTGTTTAATGCTCGCCTTGTGATTTTTACCTTAGAATCCTACAAAAGTAGAAATTTTGATTGTCTTTTGCAAATAATAATTGTTAAACGGCACAAAAAAGGGCACATCAGCGATGTACCCTTCTTGGATATATATTCGTGAAAGAATATTATTTGTGAGGACCTGCAGCCACGAGAGCTTTACCTGCTTCGTTACCTTCAAACTTAGCGAAGTTCTTGATGAACATATCAGCGAGTTTGTCTGCTTTTTCTGCCCAGATAGAAGCGTCTGTGTAAGTGTCGCGTGGGTCGAGGATGTTCGGGTCAACACCCGGAAGAGCAGTAGGAACAACGAAATCGAATACAGGGATAGTTTTTGTAGGAGCAGAGAGGATAGAACCGTCGAGGATAGCGTCGATAATACCACGAGTATCTTTGATAGAGATACGTTTGCCTGAACCGTTCCAACCGGTATTTACGAGGTATGCCTTAGCACCGCTGGCCTGCATTTTCTTAACGAGTTCTTCTGCGTATTTTGTTGGGTGCAATGAAAGGAATGCAGCACCGAAGCAAGCAGAGAATGTAGGAGTAGGTTCAGTGATACCGCGTTCAGTACCTGCGAGTTTTGAAGTGAAACCGGAGAGGAAGTAGTATTTAGTCTGTTCCGGTGAAAGAATAGATACAGGAGGAAGAACACCGAATGCGTCTGCAGAAAGGAAGATAACGTTCTTAGCAGCAGGACCGTGGCTACCCGGAGCGATTTTGTCGATGTGCTGAATTGGGTAAGAAACACGAGTGTTTTCTGTTACGCTCTTGTCTGCGAAGTCGATTTTGCCGTTAGCGTCAACAGTAACGTTTTCAAGGAGAGCGTTACGACGGATAGCACGGTAGATATCAGGTTCGCTTTCTTTGTCAAGGTTGATAACTTTTGCGTAGCAACCACCTTCGAAGTTGAAGACGCCATTGTCGTCCCAGCCGTGTTCGTCGTCACCGATGAGGAGACGTTTCGGGTCTGTAGAAAGAGTAGTTTTACCTGTACCTGAAAGACCGAAGAAGATAGCAGTGTTGCCGCCTTCCATGTCTGTGTTAGCAGAGCAGTGCATAGAAGCCATACCCTTGAGTGGGAGGTAGTAGTTCATGATAGAGAACATACCTTTCTTCATTTCACCGCCGTACCAAGTATTGATGATGAGCTGCATGCGTTCAGTAAGGTTGAATGCAACGCAAGTTTCAGAGTTGATGCCGAGTTCTTTCCAGTTTTCAACTTTAGCTTTAGAAGCGTTGAGAACAACGAAGTCCGGTTGGAAATCTTTGAGGTCTTCAGCAGTAGGACGAACAAACATGTTTGTTACGAAATGAGCCTGCCAAGCCACTTCCATGATAAAGCGAACAGCAAGACGAGTATCTTTGTTTGTTCCGCAGAAAGCATCTACAACGTAAAGAGTTTTTTCAGAAAGCTCTTTTGCAGCAAGTGCTTTGAGTGAATCCCAAGCAGCAGGAGTAATAGGTTTGTTGTCGTTTTTGTATTCGTCGGAAGTCCACCAGATAGTGTTTTCAGAAACAGAGTCTTTTACAAAGAATTTGTCTTTAGGGCTACGACCTGTGTAAATACCTGTCATTACGTTTACTGCACCAAGTTCAGTTTCCTGACCTTTTTCGTAACCTTGGAGTTCCGGTTTTACTTCATCTTCGAAAAGTTGCTCCCATGATGGGTTGTAAATCACCTTTGCACCGGTGATGCCGTACTTAGATAAGTCGATGTTGCTCATTGTTTTGTTTTATTTAGTTGTGTTATTAAATTATTTCTGCATAATTTTGGTTTTCGACTGCAAAGTTACAAACCTTTTTTCATACTTTTATTACAAAATAAAGAAATTTTTCCTTATTAACATTTTTTTTGGAAGTATAGTTCAACTTTGCAGCAAAAAATCCATATTTCGGGGAATTTTTGCCAATTTTGGCGGAGGCTTAGCTGATTTTTTGCTTTTTAGCTACCTTAGCTATTTTAGCTATTTTAGCTATCTTAGCTATCTTAGCTATCTTAGCTAATTTAGCTACTTTAGCTATTTTGCTAAGTTTGCTATTTTGGCTATTCTGCAATTTCAGCGTTCACTCCACATTGTCCAGAGTGTGCCCCATACGCTCCTTTTTGGTGTGCATATAAAAGGCGTTGTACTCATTTGGAGTGACTTCGATAGGCACATTTTCCACGATTTCAATGCCGTAAGCCTCAAGTCCGATGCGTTTTACGGGGTTATTCGTCATAAGTCTCATTTTTTCCACACCAAGTGAACGGAGAATCTGTGCACCCACTCCATAGTCTCTTTCATCTGCCTTGTGACCTAAGTGGATGTTTGCTTCCACGGTGTCCAGCCCTTCTTCCTGGAGCTTGTATGCACGGATTTTTTCCATAAGACCTATTCCGCGACCTTCCTGGCTGAGGTAAAGCACAAGTCCCCTACCCTCGGCTTCTATCATTCGCATAGCTTTATGGAGCTGTTCACCGCAGTCGCAACGTTTGCTGCCAAAGATGTCGCCGGTTGCACATGAGGAGTGAACTCTCACCAGCACCGGTTTGCCGTCCGCAATATCACCTTTTATAATAGCAATATGTTCAAGCCCATTGTTTGTCTGGCGGAAAGGGATAAGGCGGAAATGTCCGTATTCCGTGGGCATATCCACTTCTTCGCCTTTTTCAATGAGAGATTCCGTGCGGAGGCGATAAGAGATAAGATCCTGAATGGAAACAAGTTTCATGCCCCATTCATCAGCACGGCGGCGAAGTTCCGGCAATCGTGCCATAGAGCCGTCATCACTCATAATTTCCATAAGTGCCGCTGCCGGTTGCAGTCCTGCAAGACGTGCCAAATCCACCGCAGCCTCCGTGTGTCCTGCACGACGAAGCACCCCGGCATCCTGTGCGTAAAGAGGATTTATGTGTCCCGGTCTGCCAAAGGTCTCGGGTTTGGATTCCGGGTCGGCAAGAGCACGGATTGTGGCACATCTGTCGTGTGAAGAAACACCTGTGGAGCAGCCTTCCAGTTTATCTACCGTGATTGTGAACGGAGTACCGAGAACTGAAGTGTTTATGCTCACTTGCGGACTGAGTCCGAGCTGTTCGCTGCGAGAGATAGTGATAGGTGCACAAAGTACACCGCGAGCATTTTTGAGCATAAAGTTCACTTGCTCCGGTGTGATTTTTTCTGCAGCCACAATGATATCACCTTCATTCTCACGGTTTTCATCATCAACCACAATCACCATTTTGCCTTCGCGGAAATCGCTGATAGCAGATTCAATAGAGTCCAGACGTATTGTTTCCATATTATGTATTATTCTTTTATTATCATTTCTTCAATCTGACCGTTGATTTTCACTGTTTTACGCAGCTCGTCGATAAGTTCCGTGCGGTATTTCCTGCCAAACCACCACAGTGGCAAGCCCACCGGGAAAATAACGAGTGCCGCAATAGCGATTCTTCTGTCAGACGTAGGGTTATAAATCCATATATTTTTAATAACGGGATAATCGGAAAGTTTGTTTATCACAAGTTTGTCTTGCGAGTTGGAGAGGTATTCCACCGTTTCATCTACGGTGTCTGCAAGCACCTCCAGTGCATCACGGTCGTAGCCGTTAAGCCAGAAAGAGATATAGCCTTGTTTTGCCTTGTTTTTCTGCATATACATATTGCAGAGTGCGGTAAGTTCGTCAAGTTTAGCCTTTGCCGTGTCTGCATTGACTTCGTTCATGACTATTTCTTTCATTTCCACGTGTCGCACCTCGTTAAGTCCCATAGCACGTCGCATACGGGTCATAATTCCCTCAAAATTAAATACTTCAGAGTCGTTTATCGCTTGTTTTGTGAGGAAAATACCCAAAGGAAGGAGTACAACCGTGCTGAGCCACATACCTTCCCACACTTCCCAGCGACCTTCGCGTGCCAGTTTATAGCCGGTGTTATCTATAATGTAATAGACTATAAAGAGAAGCACGGAAATGACGAGCGGCGCTCCAAGTCCGCCTTTCTTGATAATCGCACCCAGCGGAGCACCAATAAAGAAGAATATCAGGCAGGCAATGGAAAGTGTGAATTTGCGGTGCATTTCAATACCATGCCTGCGAATCACCTTATAGTCGTCGGTCACCACATAACTGCGGTACTCATAGTCTTGCTGCTGGCGACGTGCATGCGAAAGTGCCTGAGAAAGAATGGATTTCTGTGTGGCAGGTGTACAAATGGTGAACAGTGAGTCTATATCAAGCGGCTTATCCATAGCCACCGGTTTTCTGAGTTCTCTTTCCGGAACACCGTTCACAATTCTGGTCTTATACTTGGAAAGTGCAAAATACGGATAGTCACGCAGTTCCTGTCCATACTGATAGCCCACACTATCCACATGTGCCGTAACGGAGTCTATAGTATGCTTGAGTTCCGAAATATTTTTACCAACGTACTGATTTCTCATTCCCGCCTCGTCCATACGGTTGAAATTGTTGTCAAAGGCGATGAGAATTTCCTTTAGTGAGAAGCTTTCACGGCGGTATGGCACGTTTGCAGTACGGCGGGCCCCCTGGTCACGAAGATTTTCAAACTGCTCACCGCTGTAAAGACGCAGGAAAAGGTGAGTTTTGTCTTCAGTTACACTCATTTTGCCCGAATCTGCAAGGATAATACGCAGTTTGTCCGTATCGCCGCCGTACGACACGTCGTAAATCATCATGTTGTAAAGCATACCGGTTTCACGGTCTTTTCGCTCCACAAAGATGTTGTAGCCCGTAATCTGGTCGTAAAAAACGCCTTCCGGGATTTCCAGTTCCGGTGATTTCTGACGCATGGACAGAAGAAGGGTGTACATCTTGGACTGTGCTATCGGCATCACATTGTTCTGGAAGAAAAATGCGCCTATAGCAATGAGTACGATAAACGCTATTAGCGGCTTCATCACTCGTATCAGCGATACACCGGAGGCTTTCATTGCAGTAAGCTCGAACCGCTCGCCCAGGTTGCCGAAAGTCATAAGTGAGGCAAGCAAAATTGCAAGCGGGAGAGCCATAGGCACCATTGTGAGGGCTGCGTAGAAAAACAGCTCTCCTATCACGCTTATCTCCAAGCCTTTACCCACCAGGTCGTCGATGTATCTCCAGAGAAATTGCATCAGCACTATAAACAGGCAGATAAAAAACGTCATCACAAACAGAGGGAGAAAGCTCTGCAGCATAAACTTGTATAGACGTTTTATTTTGAACATAGTTGATAGCCGATGTTTATAATCAGAGTGCAAAGTTACAAAAAAATCGGAACTAAATGCAAAAATCGGCTAAGTCGTATAGATTTAGCCGATTTTTGTGAGTTATTAAACTTTTCTTATTTGAGCAGAGCAAGCGTCTCCTTAATTCTACGCATAGCCTCGCGGATATTGTCATCGGAGGTGGCATAGCTCAGGCGGATATAGCCCGGCAGACAGAAAGCGGCACCGTCAACAGTGGCTACATGCCCCACTTCAAGGAGGAACATTGCCAAGTCACCGGAATTTTCTATCACCTTGTCACCGTATTTCTTGCCTATATAGCTTGAAACTTCCGGGAAAAGATAGAATGCTCCCTGCGGCTCATTAACGTTGATGCCCGGAATTTCGCGTGCCAAAGACACCACAAGATTGCGGCGACGCTCAAATGCCACTCGCATCTCTTCCACACATGCCTGTGAGCCTGTGTATGCTGCCTCCGCTGCCTTTTGTGCCACGGATGAAGAGCAAGATGTGTATTGTCCCTGGAGTTTTGTGCAAGCCTTCGCTATATGCAGGGGTGCGGCACAGTAACCGATACGCCAACCTGTCATAGCGTAAGCCTTTGAAACACCGTTTATTATCACCACTCTGTCCGCAATTTCCTTGAAGCTGCCCAGTGATGTGAAAGAGCCGGTAAAATTGATGTGCTCATAAATTTCATCTGCAAGAACGGTAATTTCCGGGTATTTTGCAAGCACATTCACAAGCCCTTGCAGTTCTTCCTTGCTGTAAACGCTACCCGTAGGGTTTGACGGTGAGCAGATTAGCACCACTCGTGTCTTGTCTGTGATAGCTGCTTCCAGTTGCTCCGGAGTAACCTTGAAATCCTGTTTGATGTCTGCCGGGACAAGCACATTTTTGCCTTCCGCCAGCTTCACCATTTCCACGTAAGACACCCATGCCGGAGTTGGTATCACCACCTCATCACCCGGATTCACAATAGAGAGAATCACATTGCACAAAGCCTGTTTTGCACCACCGGAAACCACAATCTGTTCCGGAGCGTAGTCCAGTCCGTTTTCACGTTTCAGTTTTTCTGCAATTGCTTTGCGGAGAGAAAGACAACCGGGAACGGGAGTGTAAAAAGTAAAGTTTTCGTCAATAGCCTTTTTAGCGGCTTCCTTTATATGTTCCGGTGTGGGGAAATCCGGTTCACCCACAGAGAGATTTATCACGTCAATACCTTTTGCTTTCAGTTCGTTGCTTTTTTGAGACATAGCAAGCGTTTGTGACTGTGAAAGCGACTGAATACGTTCTGAAATTTGTATCATGGTGCGTTTGTTTATTTTTAATTAGTAGTGCAAAGATAACAATTATTATTAACAAACCGAAATATCCGCTCATTTCCCTCGCTTTTTTCTTGCATCATTAAAAATAAAATATTAACTTTGCCAAATCTAAAGTATAACTTTCAATTTAGCCAATCTATGAATAACAGATTGATAGACAGGACGATGTCATCGTCAATAAATGAACTATTCCGGTATTTACCCGTCATAACACTGACAGGACCACGTCAATCCGGCAAAACAACACTCTGCAGAAAGATGTTTTCAAGTTTGCCATACGTAAACCTGGAAGATGCTTCCACTCTCGCTGAAGTGAGACTTGACCCCAAAGCCTTTATAGCCAAATACCCGGAAGGAGTGATTATTGATGAAGCACAAAATTTCCCGGAAATATTCTCATACCTGCAAGTGGCAGTAGATGAGGACCGTTTTTCCGGAGGCGACAGGCGTTTTATAGTGACAGGAAGTAATAATTTCTCTCTTATGCAACGCATCACGCAGTCTATGGCAGGACGCACGGCAGTAATGTCACTGTTGCCGCTCTCCACGGAAGAAATCCGCACTGTCTATCCGAATGTAAAAACCTCTGAATTGCTACTTTGCGGAGGCTATCCCGCCATTTGGGCAAACGGAATGGAAAGCAGACAAATTCTGCTGAGCAATTATTACACCACATACATAGAACGAGACGTCCGTTCACTCATAAACCTAAAAGATTTACAAGCATTCCAAATGTTTATTCGCCTTGCAGCAGGACGTATAGGACAAGAATTTAATGCTTCATCGCTATCCGTGGAGGTTGGTGTAAGTGCTCCCACCATAAAAAATTGGCTGAGCATACTTTCTGCATCATACGTGGTTTATACTCTGCAACCATACTACGCCAACATCGGCAAGCAACTCACGAAATCGCCAAAACTATATTTCTATGACACAGGTTTGGCAAGTTTTCTGCTGGGAATCAACACTGTAGAACAAATGGACGTACACCCGTTGCGAGGAAATTTATTTGAAAATATGGTGGTGAACGATATACTGAAACACGGCGTAAACAAAGGTTGCCCGGAAAACCTTTTCTTTTATCGCGATAAATCACAGCACGAAGTAGATGTTTTAAGGTTAATGCCGGACAATTCTCTCGAAGCCTACGAAATTAAAGCCGGAATGACTTTTAACCCGGATTATTTCAAGCACTTACGTTACCTCAAATCCCTTTTAGGCGACAAAATCACTCGCACCACAGTCCTCTACGATGGCAATCAAGAAAACCCGCAGCCCACAGACGGTTATTGCAATTTCAGAAATGTGAAACTTGGGTAAAATTCACAATTCAAATTTAATAATCATTTTTTATTAAATTTCTTTTATTTGAACAAATTTACCTAAATTTGCAAAAAGTATAGAAAAGGTATGCGTTATGAGTGAGGAATCTACACAAACATCGGATAAAGTTACTCCAAAAGTATTTATAAGTTACTCTCGTCTAGATTACCTTGACAGTTCGAATAAGCCAATTAATGACAGTTCTGTCGCAAAGATAGTCAATGCTCTAAGAGGTACCGGAATAACAGTTTGGTTGGATGTTACTGCCAACTACACCGGTGAATATTTTTCCAGAGTGCTGGCAAAAAATATTTTGGATTCAGATATCGTAGTTTTTCTTTCTTCAGCTAATTCAAACGAGTCTGAGTGGGTGTCAAAAGAAATAAGTTACTCTATAGACAACAAGAAAATTATCATTCCTGTGAAACTTGATGATACTAAATACAATCTTGATTTTGCATTGGGACTATCAGGTATTGAGGCTGTAGAATATTTTCGGGGAGAAGACGCCGGATTAAACAAATTATTAAGCTCTATCACAAAGCAGGATGAACAAAACAATGAGACCAATACTAAGAATAGAAAAATCACTGATTTTAAGGGATTTGTAAAGGGAATTTTTGCAGCAACCATTATATGCCTATTCGTAATGTGCATTTTCGCAACTTTTGGGTTTTATGACGGATATTCATCAACCCGCCTAAATGCCGAAGAAGCAATTGAAGAAGCATTTAGAACACGAAAAATTATAATCTTGAACGAACACTCCATACAATATCAAGGAAATACAATGACTATTGTTTACGATGTCACCTCAGGAATTTCAAAGATAACATCTAGAGAGTCTAATTTCTTTGATCATATAACAGTGAAGAGCATATTGTCAGCCGTGTCAATACCTCTTGCATTTGAAAAATTATTTTTAGTGACAAAAGTTGTTGGAGATGGTAAGACAAAAGCAGCAATGCTTATAGGTGGTTCAATAGGAATACTTTGCGGATATTCTCTTGGAGTTCCCATCGGTGAAGATAATGCAAAGTGGCACAACGAGAATGACATAAAAGCTTATTTTGATCGTCCATCTACAAAAGAATTAATTTCCCAATATATTGAAAATATCTACAAATGAGAATTAAGCGATACTTGTCAATCATATTATTGTTTTGCCAAATAATAACGGCTTATTGTATGCCGCAAGACAGTGTAAAAATTGTATTTGATGATAAGTCAGTGTTTCGAGGAATTAAGATTGGTAATGAAAAAGACTCCACATATATAGGTACATATTATTCATTGGATTTCTCAATAGTTTCTGGATACCATAAATATATAAACGGTGTTTTTACTCCGCAATTAGCAAGATATACCCACTTTAATTCTTCCGATACTATTTATTTGAATTACAATTCTTTTGTAGGTTTTAATAGAGAAGTACACTTTCCAAATTCATACATTCTTGATAATCCAGAGGAGCTACATCTTAAACTTTCAAAACAATATCATAACCATAAAAACGAATGGATAATTCGTAGATCTTCTTATGGGAAAAAATATGATAGAGATAATGAACACATAATGTTTGATTTAGATTCTCCTTTGGACAGTTTTATGTATGAGTTGTTGTTTGCTGTATCATTTATTATCTTTCTCTTCATATTGCTATCTCCTTTGTTAGCATATTCCAAAAGTAATATTATACCTACAATAATTACAATAATTATTATAGGATTAACCATATTTGCTTTTACTTGTGTCAATAAATATGTACGTTATTCTATAGCTTTACCATTTTTGTCTTTGTGTATTATTTGGGGCTTGACACTATTAATACGAAGAAAAAGTTCAAGATATGTAGTATTAGGTATTGCGTCTGTTGCATTAACAGTTTTGTGGATTTGGTATATGTTTTATAATCTTGACGAAACAGTAAAACTAAATGATGGAAAAGAAGTAAATATTCATTGGCGAGCAGGCACAGATACCTATAAGAGGCTTGTAATAAAACATATATTCAACAATATGTGTCCTATCCCAATTGAAGATAATGGAGTAAAATACACTGTTTATGTAAGCAAATATGAACTCACTGACGGAGAGTTCGCAATAATCAATGATGACGTATGTGGTTGGCTTAGCTGGTTGTTTGGCAACGATGTACTTTCAGACTTTTCCTATCGAGAATCACAAATTGTGTTAAATACTATAAGTAATATTTCCGGAGTAAAACTTGATTTTCTTTCATATTATGAGTGGCAAACCACTTCATGTGGTGAACATCACAACATACACCCCAATGAATTAACCGATGCGAATGAAGGAGAAGAAAATCCATTCGGTCTAGTAAATATCACCGGTAATATTGCTGAATACTCAAATACATATGCAATTTCTTCAAAAATAGGACTTTCCGGAGATACTCTTTTGCCTTCATTTGATGGAATAATAGTTTGCGGTAATGCTTTCCTGGGCAAGCAATCGGACCTTTGTTTCGTAAATAAAAACCTTAGACGAGGTGGGGCTGGAATCCGCCCGGTATATCGCCCCGAAAACATAGGGAGAAAAACTTTTGTAATTCACGGCTACCTTCGTAACGATCGCAATTATCCTGGGTTTCCACAAGAAATACTGCTAAAATCAATCAATGGGGAGCCGATTCATAATATGAACACATACGAGGACTTTGAGGAGAAGCTAATAGAATCAAGATTTCACAATAAAGTAATTGATGCCGTTGACATTACGAACGGTAAATCAATAAAGCTGAAAATGCCTAAAGGTTTGTGTTACTATGACTTTGTTCCATCTTTCTCATACATAGGATTCGGGAATAAAACACCATCCCTATTTAAGCAAAACAAATAATCTAAAATATTTGTAGATAAAGCGAAATACGCCCTAACAATGAAATTGCATATTGTATTTCCTTTTTCCCCATTCTAATAACTGCAAATTCCAAAAAAATGCCTATCTTTGCGGAAATGGAAAAGAAAATTCGGATAGTTATGGGAAAGAAAATACTAATTTACATTGCAGGTATCATTACAGGTGTGATACTAACGTTTGGTGTGTTGGCAATCATTGATGCAAGCAAAAATCAGTATGAAGATGGCATCTCCTATCTTAAAACACCTATCAACTACGAAAACAAGAAATCAACTTCGTTTAAAGTTTTTCAGGTGCTCGGCAATGCGGCTTTGGCGAGTGAAATTTCAAATAAGCGATATAAGTGGTATAGCGGAACCACTGTGCTTCTTTTGAATGGTCAATTCTACTGCGATCAAGTTATTGAATTAGATAATCCTAAGCAAGTTGGCACTTACAGTTACCAAACAAAGGAAAGAGAAGTGTTTGGAACCACAGTAGGAGGCGAGATGAAGACAGTTCCGGTAATAGACGTTAACCAATAAAGCAAATATAATGAATATAGAATCTATAATCGGTATAGTTGCCGGTGTATTTGGTATTCTAACAGGTGTTGCATGGTTACATAGTGAGGTTAAAAGCCGCGTAAAGCCTAGGAGCTCAGCTGTTTTGTTTAAGGAATTAGCAAATAAGCAAATTACTGATGCGAAGAAAAGGGAAATTCTTGTAAAGTTAAACAAGACCTCCGTTATCAAGGGTAGATTAAGTCAAGAATACATAGATGGGTTCGAATGGAATAACAGAGGCATTGAGAATCTTTTTCTTGACCTTTGTGAATTTAATAATATTGAGCCTACAGATGACATTTGTTTGGACTTATTAGCCTCAAGGATGCCATCTTTGCAAAAAAGATACAAAGACCTTAAGCAAGTTCAAATTAAGGTAGAAGAAAAGAATTCGCCCGAAGTAACAGAATATGATTCAATACAACTTAATCACATGAAACAGACAGTATATTTTTCAAGATACATAATGGCTTATAGGTGTTGGAACAATATAACGGAAGCTCTGGAAACAAATGGGGTCTCATTTGGTTTATTGCCAAAGACTAAAGATATATGGGCACGAGATTATATGCCGGCTTTCTCCGGAGGACGATATGTCGCATACAAATATAATCCTGATTATCTACAAAAGAGCAGGGAGTATATTACAGATAATATCTATGAAGTTTTTGACTTCTCAAAAGATACTATTGTCAAAACAGATTTGGTTATTGATGGAGGAAATATTATTGTATGTGGTGATAAAATTATCATGACTGATAAGATTTTCGTTGAAAATCCCAATTATACAAAAGAAAAGGTCGTAGAACTCGTGGAAAAAGCCTTTTCTGCAAAATTGGTTATAATACCTTGGGATAAAGAAGAAAAATATGGTCATGCAGATAGAATGGTAAGATATGTTTCAGATAATCATGTTCTTATCAACAATTACAAGGATATTGATCCGGAACTAAGGCTGAAAATTTTGGAAGCTCTAAAACCATATTTCTCACAAATATCTGAGTTAGAATATGGCTCTGCTCAAAGAGTAAATAGCTGGGCACACATCAATTATCTTCAGGTTAACGATATGATCTTTGTTCCACAGTTGGATATTCCTAGTGACCCACTTGCTATTGAACAAATATCCAAGATATTCCCCGGTCACAAAGTTATACCGGTAGAAGTAAAGGGTATTGTTAAAATAGGAGGTGCATTAAACTGTGTTACATGGAATCACTTTGAAAGTTAAGCTATTTTACCTACGCATTAAAGCTTGTTTTTTACTAAAATAACTGCAAATTCCAAAAAAATGCCTATCTTTGCGGACGATGAAAAAGATGATGTGCATATTGCTGTCTGTTTTTATGTCATTTACGATAGTGGCATGCACCATTGTGCAATATCATCACCATGATGCTCAAGGCAATATTTACATTACACTTTCAATGCTCGGACATGTGGAACTGGACCACCACGGGCATTTCTGTGCTTGCCATCATATACATGAAGATGGCTGCCATAACTCCGACAAAAGCGAGGACGGCGGTTGCTCCATGCATCTCGACGAAACTCCTCCCGCAATTACGGATAATGGCAAAATGCTTGTACCACAGGTGTTTAGCCTTATATCCGATATGATAATCGCAGTAAATGCACAGCACACTGCGGATTGCGGAACTGCGGAATTTACCTACGGACGCTACGTCCCGCTGATATTAAAAAATGTAGATAAGCCGGCAATAAGTCGGCGCGGACCACCTGCACTGTGCATTTTTGCATAGTGTAAAATCCATTTATCCACATTATTTAATATATAAAATCACAATGAAAAAATATCTTATCTATGCACTGAGCATAGTGTTTACTATATTTATAGTGCCTTCCTGCGGCAGTACGCCGGAGCAAGACGGACTGCGTTGCAGCCACAATCACGGTGCCGAAGGACATTCACATGAAGGGCACAGTCACGAAGGACATAATCACGCAGAATCCGAAAGCCATGAGGGTCACGAACACGGCGAGGCTGACGAAAATAGCGAAGAAAGCCACGAAGGTGAAGAAATAACACTCCACAGGCATCTTGCAGAGGAATTCGGTGTGGAAGCGGAAGAAATTGTGCCCGGTGAATTTTCACAGGTTGTGAAAGTTTCCGGACAAATAGAATCCGCCACCACTTCCAGAGCTGTGGTTTCCGCCACGGCTTCCGGTATTGTCCATTTTGCGGGAAATATCACGGAAGGCAAAAAAGTATCTGCCGGCACTCTCATTGCAAGCATTTCCGCCAAAGGAATCTCAGGCGGTGACTCCAATGCCGCCGCTGCAGCAGCACTGGATGCTGCAAAACGTGAACTGGACCGCGTGACACCGCTACACAAAGACGGAATTGTTTCCACAAAAGACTATAACGCAGCTCGCCAAGCCTACGAACAGGCTAAGGCCGCTTATTCCGGCACACCTGCAGGCGGCAGCGCCACTTCTTCCACAGCAGGCGTAATCACAAGTCTGCTTGTGCGACAAGGCGAATATGTGTCTGTAGGTCAACCAATTGCAATAGTTTCAGGCAACAACAGTCTCACACTCCGCGGAGACCTGCCGGAAAAATACTATTCCTTCCTCCCTACCGTTTCAGATGCCAATTTCCGTGCCGCATACACAGATGAGGTGGTGGCACTCAAAGACCTGAACGGCAAGCTGTTATCCTCCGGCGGTGCTGTGGGCGACAATAGTCGCGGCTATCTGCCCGTTTATTTCAGTTTTGAAAACAATGGCAAAGTAGTTCCGGGTTCATACGCGGAAGTATATCTGATAGGCACCAAACGCCACGATGTGCTGGCAGTACCTCTCGCAGCAGTTTCAGAACAGCAGGGACAGCATTTTGTTTATGTCCGTCTTGACGAAGACTGCTACAAAAAATGCCCTGTTACACTTGGCGGCAATGATGGTCGGAAAGTGGAAATCCTCACAGGAATTAAAAGCGGTGATGCCGTGGTGACAAAAGGTATGACATTCGTGAAACTCGCAGAAACTTCAGGTGCGGTGCCGGAAGGTCACAGCCATTCACACTAACGGGAGGGCAGGCTTATGCTTAACAAGATAATACATTTTTCGCTTGGCAACAGGCTCTCCGTGCTTATACTCTCACTTCTTGTGCTGATTTCCGGCATTATGGTGCTTCTCCGCACGGAAGTGGATATATTCCCGGATCTGAATGCCCCCACGGTAGTGGTGATGACGGAAGCAAAAGGACTGGCACCGGAAGAGGTGGAAAAACTCGTCACATTTCCTATAGAAACAGCCGTGAACGGCTCCACAGGAGTACGCCGCGTACGTTCTTCTTCAGCCACGGGCTTTTCCGTAGTTTCCGTGGAATTTGACTGGGACACGGATATTTACACGGCACGACAGATAGTGTCTGAAAAACTCTCCACAGTGGCGGAAACTCTGCCGCCGGGAGTGGAAACGCCCGTTTTGGGTCCGCAATCTTCCATCCTTGGAGAAATAATGATTATAGGCTTGACGGCAGACACAACATCTCTGCTTGACCTCCGAACTATGGCAGACAGAGTGATACGTCCGCGACTGCTCTCGCTGGGAGGAGTGTCACAAGTAGCGGTTATCGGTGGCGATGTTCGTGAATATCAGGTACATATCTCCCCTGAAAAGATGAAACACTACGGTGTAACACTGCAGGAAGTGCTTGACGCCTGCGAAAGCATCAATGCCAATGCTGCAGGTGGTGTTATTTACGAATACGGCAACGAATACCTTATAAAGGGCGATGTAAACACGTCTTCCGTTGACGTTATCGGTCAAAGCACCGTAAAAAGTGACGAAAACGGCACAATCCTCCTTTGCGACGTGGCTGATATAGAAATCGGCGGCAAGTCACCTAAACTCGGTGTGGCTTCCGAGAGAACAAAACCGGCTGTACTCGTGACGGTTACCAAACAACCTGCAGTAGGTACTATCGCTCTGACGGAGAAAATAGAGGAAACACTTGCCGCCACGGCACACAACCTGCCGGCAGACGTGCATATCTCCACAAATATTTTCCGACAGTCTGATTTCATAGACAATTCAATCTCAAACCTCCAAGAATCACTCCTGGAAGGTGCGTTTTTCGTGATACTCGTGCTGTTCGTATTCCTGATGAACGTACGAACCACTATTATTTCCGTGATAGCCCTGCCGATGTCTATCCTCATAGCCGTGCTGGTGCTTCACGCCTTGGGCTTTAACATAAACACAATGTCGCTCGGTGGTATTGCAATCGCTATAGGCTCGCTCGTAGATGATGCTATCGTAGATGTGGAAAACGTCTATAAGCGACTGCGGGAAAACCGCAAACTTGCCCCGGGAGAAAGGCTCTCCGTGCTTGAAGTAGTGTTCAAGGCTTCAACGGAAGTGAGAATGCCGATATTTAACTCCACCCTCATAATCATAGCCGGATTTTTACCGCTCTTTTTCCTTTCAGGTATTGAAGGACGAATGCTCATTCCACTGGGCATCTCCTTTATTGTGGCACTCATTGCTTCCACCATTGTGGCTCTCACCCTCACCCCGGTAATGTGTTCTTTCCTTCTCAAAGGCAAAACGTCTGACGAAGTGAGCATAAAAGATTCGTGGGTTGTTTCACGCCTTAAAGCCGCATACGAAAAAGGTCTCAACTACAGTTTCAACCACCGCAAAGCGGTTTTGGGAACAGTAGCCGGACTGTTTATAGTTTCCATTGGCTTGATTTTCACACTTGGCAGAAGTTTCTTGCCGGCGTTTAACGAAGGTTCTTTCACAGTAAACGTCAGCACACTGCCGGGCATCTCACTTGAGGAAAGCGACCGTGTGGGACGCATTGCGGAAGAAATGATAATGAGTGTTCCGGAAGTGGTGACGGTGGCTCGCAAAACAGGACGTGCAGAACTCGACGAACATGCCCTGGGTGTGAATGTTTGCGAAATAGAGGCTCCATACGTGCTGGACAAAGGTCGCAGCCGTGGAGAAGTAGTACGAGAACTGCGTGAAAAACTTGCTGAAATCCCCGGTGTAAACATAGAAATAGGTCAACCAATCTCGCACCGCATAGACGCTATGCTCTCCGGCACGGAAGCACAGATAGCCGTAAAACTTTTCGGAGATGACCTCAGCCGCCTTTATTCACTCGGCAACGAGATTAAAAGCCAGATGATGAAAGTTGACGGCATTGTTGACGTGAACATAGAGCAGCAGATTCAGCGTCCGCAGATAGATATTGTGCCACGCCGCGAAATGCTTGCAAAATATGGCATCACTATCAAGGAATTTACTCAGTTCATAGATGTGATGCTTGCAGGAAAAGTGGTGTCACAGGTTTATGAATACGGTATGCCGTTTGACGTCACCGTGCAACTCGCACCGGAGGACCGCAGCACTATGGACGGCATTGCGGACTTGATGATAGATAGCAATAAGGGCAAAATTCCACTGAGCTATGTGGCTGATATTGTGTCAACTACCGGACCTAACACCATAAACCGCGAAAACGTGAGCCGCCGGCTGGTGATTTCCGCAAATATTGACGGCAATGACCTCCGCGGCGCGGTAAACGAGGTACAACGCCTTGTGAATGAAAACGTTTCGCTGCCGGAAAACTATTTTGTGACGTACGGCGGACAGTTTGAAAGTGAAGCTGCGGCATCTCGCACACTCGCACTGACTTCCATAATCTCACTGCTGATAGTATTTATGCTTCTATATCAGGAATTTAAGTGCGTGAAGCAGTCACTCATCATTATGATAAACATGCCGCTCGCCATGATTGGCGGTGTGCTGATACTCGTGATTACCGGTGCCGAACTGAACATACCTGCAATCATCGGTTTCATCTCCCTGCTGGGAATCACCACCAGAAACGGCATGCTCCTTATTTCACGTTACAATCACCTCAAAGAGGAAGGCGAACCACTGATGAAACGCATTATCCACGGTTCTACGAACCGACTTAACCCGATAATCATGACCGCCCTCACTTCCGCCCTCGCCCTTATCCCGCTGGCACTCCGCGGCGGCGAAGCAGGAAATGAAATTCAGTCACCGCTCGCAGTGGTGATTTTGGGCGGACTTATCACAGCCACAGCACTGAACGTATTCGTGGTGCCTGTAATATATTATCTCACAAACCGCAAAGAGGAGGAACAGCAATGAAAAAAATTATATATATCGCAGTTTTAAGTGCTTTTGCCGCTCTGAACGCATCGGCACAAAGTTTTGACGATATTCTGGCTCGCATAGTGGCTTCAAACCCGGAAATAGAGGCTGTAAATGCGGAAAACAATGCCGCTCTGGAAGCCGTTGCCGCTGAAAACAATCTTGCCGACCCGGAAATTTCCGGACAGCACCTTTGGGGACAAGACGGAAACAAATTCGGAATAGGCATCTCGCAGACATTTGACTGGCCCGGACTTTACAAGGCGAGAAGCAAAAAAACAAAATCCGTAAAAGCCGCACTTTCAGAACTGTATGCCTCTACTTATCTTGACAAAGTGATGGAAGTACGCCTGTGCATGATAGATTATATTGCGGCTAAATGCAACTATTCGTACTTTGAAAGCGTCAAACGTAATATGGACAAGCTCCTGGAAAAGTATGCAGAGGCATACTCTCAAGGCGAAGTGTCTATTTTGGAACTGAACAAAGTGAAAATAGAGCGACTCCGTGTAAATCGCCAACTTGCCGACTGTGAACTCAAATGTGAATCCGCTCTCACAAGGCTGGAATCTCTCACCACAGACAAGGAAGCGATAACCTTGCTCAGAAACCTCAGCGATTACCCGCAAGACTATGTGCTGAGCGAGGCGGAATACGAATCACTCATAGACCGTGACCCGGGCGTGGCATACTATTCAGCAATGGCAAATGTGGCTGAAAACAACATTCTGGCAGCAAAAATGCAGGGACTTCCGTCATTTTCCGTTGGCTATGAATTTGAACGCGAAGAAGGGCAGAACTTTCACGGCTTTTCGCTCTCCATGTCACTGCCGTTTTTCTCCAAAAAGCATGTGAAAGCTGCTGCCATCAGTGAAAAAGCTGCCTATGAAGCTAAAGGCGTTTCCGCTAAAATTGCAGCACTCTCGCAGATGAGGGAACAGCGACGCACCGTGCTCTCACTCGCCGCACAGATTGACGACTACTCCGGCATCCTTAGCGGCACGGCACAGTTGGAACTGCTCCGTAAGGCACTTGACGGCGGCGAAATAAATCTGTTCACGTACATCCAGGAAATAAATTATTTCATTGATGCACAATGTGAGTACCAGGATTTACGTTATAGTTATTATACGGCTTTGGCTAAACTTAACCGCCTCAAACAAATAAATATCTATTAAAATGATTAAGTATCTAAAGATTTTATCAATTATGCTCTTTGCCGCACTCACCTTGACTTCTTGCGGCGGCGATGACGAGAAAGGCTCTCCGAAGATTCTCACAGTGAAAGTGGCAAGTCAACTCAAAACTATCGGAACAGGCTCAAGCAGTAAGTCCTGCATGGATATCACCGTAGAAGCCACCGGTGCAAAACTTTATCTCCAGCCGGGTGAAATTCTTGGTTTTAACTACAAAGAAGGCTATGAATATCGCCTCCGAATCAAGGAAATACGCGTTGCAGACAAAGACGGCAACGAAATAGATGTGTATTACGAACTTGAAACCATCCTCTCTGAAACAAGAGTTGAAGGTGACACTCCGGTTGGTCCCATTCCAACATAAGATAAATAATAATCCAATTAAAACAATATGCGTAAACTTATTTGCACAATCGCATTAACAGCTACAATTATGGCTAATGCAGAAAATCCATTTTTCGCTCCTTTTGACACGCCTCACGGCACTATCCCTTTCAGCAAAATAGAAAAGGCTCACTATATCCCGGCTATCGACCGCGGTATCAGCCTCGCCAATGCTGAAATAGACGCTATCTGTAACAATCCGGAAGCACCAACGTTTGAAAACACTGTTGAAGCACTTGAAAACGTAGGCAAAGACCTCACAAGAGTGCTGAACGTGTTCTATCCGCTCACTTCTTCTCTCTGCGACGAGGAAATGATGCAGATTATGACGGAAGTGACTCCCAAACTCTCTGAATACAGCACTTCCATCATTCTCAACGAAAAACTCTGGGAAAGAGTAAAGGCTGTGTATGAAAACAAGGACAACCTCAACCTTGACGTCGAGCAGGCTATGCTCCTCCAAAACACTTACGATTCTTTTGCTCTCTCCGGTGCAAACCTCCAAGGCGAAGACCGCGAAACATTCCGCAAACTCAGTGCCGAACTCTCTGAACTAACCACTGTTTTCGGTCAAAACGCTCTCCGCGAACTGAACACATACAAGATTTGGCTCACTGCCGACGACCTTGCAGGTCTGCCGGAAAGTGCCGTTGAGGCTGCTGCTCTCGCCGCTAAAGAAAACGGCAGAGAAGGCGAATACCTCTTCACTCTGGACCAGCCGGTGTATATGCAGTTCATGAAATTCTCCACTCGCCAAGACTTGCGTGAAAAAATGTACCGTCTCTACAGCGGACGTAACATGAAAGGCGAATACAACAATATCCCCGTGCTTACTCGTATTGTTGACGCTCGTCGTGAAATGGCTAACCTCCTCGGTGCGGACTGCTATTCTCGCCACTCTCTGCAAAGGACTATGGCTCAGAATCCGGAAAACGTGATGAACCTCCTCAACCAACTCTGCGATGCATATATGCCTGCCGCTCAGGCAGAACTTGCAGAACTTGCACAGTATGCTTCAGAAATTGAAGGTAAGGACATGATTATCAATGCCTGGGACTACAGTTTCTACAGCAACAAACTCAAAAATGCGAAATACTCTTACGACGAAGAGGAAATGCGTCCTTACTTTGAACTGAACAATGTGATTGACGGTGTATTCGGACTTGCCACTCGTCTTTACGGCATCAAATTCACTTATAACCCTGATATCGAGGTCTATCACCCTGACGTAAAAGCATTTGAGGTTACAGACCCTGACGGCAAATTCGTTGGCGTTATCTACACGGACTTCTTCCCTCGTGCCACAAAACGTGCAGGTGCCTGGATGACAGACTTTACAAGCCAATATATTGACAAAGACGGAGTTAACCACCGTCCGCTCGTAACCATCGTGATGAATTTCACCAAGCCTACAGGTGACAAACCGTCACTCCTCACTCCTTACGAGGTGGAAACATTCCTCCACGAGTTTGGTCACGCACTCCACGGACTGCTCTCAGACTGTCACTACAGTTCCCTCTCCGGCACAAACGTTTATCGCGACTTTGTGGAACTCCCGTCACAGTTTAACGAAAACTATCTCACGGAAAAAGAATTCCTTGACGGCTTTGCACGCCACTATCAGACAGGCGAAGCAATTCCACAAGAAATGGTGGATAAACTCATTGCTTCCAGTCGCTACGGTGCCGCATACTCCTGCGTTCGCCAGTTGATGTTCGGACTCTCCGATATGGCATACCACAGCCTCACAAAACCGTTTGAAGGCGATGCAGAGCAGTTTGAACGTGATGCTTACAAGCGTGTAGCAGTATTTGCACCGGTTGAAGGCACTATGTTCTCCACTACTTTCACCCACATCTTCTCCGGCGGTTATGCAGCAGGCTATTACAGCTACAAATGGGCGGAAGTGCTTGATGCAGACGCATTTGCACTCTTCAAGCAAAACGGCATCTTCGACCACGCCACAGCACAATCTTTCCTCAATAACGTTCTCAAACGCGGTGGCACTGAAAACCCTGCAGAACTTTATCGCCGTTTCCGCGGTCAAGAACCCACTATTGATGCTCTTCTCCGCCGCGATGGTATTATAAAGTAATAAAAAATAAGCAAAAAATTTGCAAAACAGCAACGAAAACGTTACCTTTGCAGTGTAATAAACACATTAAAATGAAGATTTCAGAACTAATCAAGATTGTGTCCAAGGCAGGATGTAAGTTTTATAGGAGTGGAGGGCGACACGATATTTGGGTAAATCCCCAAGGTGTAAAATTTGCCATTCCAAGACATTCTTCCGAAGAGGCTACTAAAGGTTTTGAAAAGGCAGCAATGAAATGGGCAGGGATTAAATAAAAACAATCTCATTTCAATATCTTGACTTAGTGAATTGATTTTCAGACGTAATTGTGCTTTATATTTGATTTTGTAAACTGATAAATAAAAGGATTATGAAGATTAAAGCTCTTGTAGAAAGAAATGACAACAATTTCTACACCATTACGGCGGAGGAAGAAATAGATGGTTGCTATTTTGCCGGCTTTGGGTATTCTGTAGAGGAAGCAAAATGCGACTTTATGGAAAGTGTCAATGAAATGCTTGCTTTATCAAAAGAAGAGGGAAAGAAAGTACATAATGTGGAAGACATAAAGGTAGAATACCAATATGACATACCCTCATTATTCAACTTTTTTGACTGGATAAATATCAGTGCTTTCGCAAAAAAAGCAGGCATCAATGAGTCAAAAATGAGAGCTTATAAAGCGGGACTTGCCACAGCAAGTGAAAAAACAGTTACCAAAATTTTAACTACGGTTAAAACTATGGGTGCGGCAATGAGTGCAGTGTCTTTATAATCCTCTGTAATATAAAGTATTAAAGGCTGCCTGACGTTTGTCGGACAGCCTTTATTGTATTTAGAGCCTGTTTCATAATAAATGTTAAAGCAGAGGTTGCATAGTTTGAGGTGAGTTTTGTTTTGAGCCAAAGGAGCATAGCGAGCTATGTGACTGCGGCGAAAAGCGAAAATCGCCCAAAATATGCGACAGGGCAGCACATTTTTCTTCAATAATTGTTATTCTTGAAAATTTGAATTGCAATGAAGAAAAATTTGCTCACATCTGCTCAAAAAAGATGGCTCAAAAAATATTTAAAACAATAATATTTATCTTAAAATCAGCAATTTAGAAAGACTTGTATATCTGCTAAAGACAGGATGCCAATGGTGAATGTTGCCGGATTATTATGGGGCGTGGCAAACCATTTATTACCAATTTCTTGGCTTGATAATTATCGGAGATTGGCACGAAATTACGAGCAATTTTTGCACACGGCACAAATTATGGCA
>JBJECR010000084.1:0-11195 GCA_051871275.1 Muribaculaceae bacterium
ATCTGCTCACAATTCCACAGTGTGACAATACTAATTATGAGGGGCATTATCAGCAGATGCTTTATGTAATATTCTCGCTGTTAGGCAGATACGTAGATGTGGAAGTCCGCACGCCAAAAGGCAGAGTAGATATGGTAATGAACTCCGGCAAGGCACTTTATCTCTTCGAACTCAAACTGAACAAGTCTGCAGAAGCGGCTATGAATCAGATAAATCTGAAAAATTATCCATCCCGCTTTGCCCTCACAGGACTGCCAATAATAAAAGTCGGCATCAATTTCAATTCCGAAACTCACACCATTGAGGACTGGGTGATTGAATAAGTCGAGAGTCAAGAGTCTAGAGTCAAGGGTCTAGAGTCTAGAGACGATGCCACGGCATCCCAAATGAATCAGCCAAGGGGCAAGAGTCAATAATCCCAAATCAGTGTAAAATATTTTTCCAAAAGCTATTTTTTACGTCAAAAAACCGGCAATATTGCCGGTTTTTGTAGATAAAAGTATTCCTGATGAAAACAAAAGGCAGCAAGAATTGGCATCTCTTCTTAGAACAAAGGATTCAATAACATTCTTTATGTAACATAAATAACGTGCTGAAAGCACTGTCTTGCAAGCACATAACTGATTTTTTGTGCCATTTTATAGCAAAAATGGTTAAATTTTGTTATTTTTTGTAAATATTTATGTATTGGGGGGGGGTAATTTCTTTCGTATTATGCAAAATGTGTTTATATTTGCGTTGCCAAAAGGAAAGTTTTGCCTATGAAAAAGGACACGTACAAGCGAATAAACACCCTACAATGGAAGAAATTTTTCATTGCTATGATTTTTGCGTGTCTTTGTTTAGGAGCAAAAGCACAGGCATACACAGACACTTTGAGCGTAACGGTGTATTTTCCTTGCGGCAGTAGCAATATTGCAAAATACCCCGCCAATATTAAATCCTTAGGAGACTTTATCCAGCAGTTGGACTCTGTGGGACAGGTCTATGTAATCAAACCCGTAAGCCTCTCCCTCACCTCATCAACCTCTCCGGAAGGCGGACTAAACATCAATCGCAAGATTTCTCGCCACAGAGGTCAAGCCGCTTTAGACTATCTTATCAATCATTCCGAAACATTCAGGGAAATTTCTTCGGCTATAGAATGTCAGACCGACGAACTCACCACAAATCACTTGAGGAGCAAGACAAAACGGACAAAGTATCCGAAGATGCGTTATGCCAAAGTGACACTTCACATCACGGGCGAGTCAAAAGAACCTGTAATGGTGGATGTTGAGCCGGGAACGTCCGACAGCATACCGGAAGAAACCGAGATAATACCTATAATAGTGCCGAGCGACACCGTGGCACCCGAGCCGCCGGTGATTGTTGAACTGCCGGATTCCCTTGTCAGTCGCCCTATTCTCTTCGTGAAAACAAACCTGCTCTACGATTTGCTGACAGTGGTTAACGCTTCCGTGGAAGTGCCTATCACAGACAGATTCACAATAGAGGGCACATACGTAAATCCCTGGTGGAGAGATACTTCAAACCACAAAACTCTGCAAATTCGCTACGGTGCAATCACTCCGAGGTATTACTTCATGAACACCGAAGAGCCATACACCTCTTTCTTTGCAGGACTGACCGTAGGCACAGGTAAATACGACCTGCAGTGGACACGCCGCGGAGTTCAAGGCACAATGTGGAACGTATCCCCTACTTTCGGCTATACTCACTACATTGCCAAAAGGTGGAAGATGGAATACTCCGCCTCCGTGGGCTATTTGCAGACGGAATACTGGAAATACACTCAGGTCTATGACACACAAAAATACGGTACTATCAAGGTTAAGGACTATCCTTGGGTGTCACACACTCTGAAAACCGTCTTTCCCGTATCTCTCAACGTGTCAATAGTTTATACGTTTAACCACACAAAACGCATAAAGCATCATGAACGCTAAAAATATCATGCATATTATATTTTTCGGTGTTGTGATGATGCTCTGTTCGTGTGCACGGGACCACCTTTATTATGAAGCAAAAAGTCGCAATCTCGTGCAACTGAATATAGACTGGAGTCAGACAGCTTTCTGGGAGGAAAATGCGAAATACAACAGAGATAACCCTATAAACGGCGTGACAGTGTTTGCATTTGACTCCGAGACGCACCAATTTGCGAAAGAACTGCCGCCGGATGCAAACTGGCATACACCGAGGATAAATCTTGACCCCGGTACATACAATTTGATAGTGATAAACGACAGCCGCGTAGAACTGCCGAATATCAACCTCAACACGGAGCAAAATTTTGAAGATTTCAGTGCTTACATCACTGCAGACACTGTGTTTAACAATGAATATCCGGACTATCTGACGGTTTCAAGCGTCCTCAACGTGCTATTCGAACCGCCATACAACGACTATTTCTATGACCAACCGGAAGAATACATTCACGACATAGTGACGATGGAAACACCCACCGTTCAGCACCCCGTGACAAAGAAAGTAAACATAAACGTGTATGTGAAAGGTATAAACTACTGCAGAGGTATGCAGCCGTCTTATATCACGGGACTCGCCAAGTCCGTGAACCTTGCCACGGAAATACCCGGCAAGCAGACGGCGGTCTTTGCCTACAACCTGGTAAACCGCGAATACCGCAGCTGCGACTACACCGAGGCTATGCTCACACAGACGTTTAACACTTACAGTTTCAACAAAGAAAATCTCCTTACAGGACAGAAATTTGAAGTGACGCTGAACTTTGTGCTTGTGAACAACGAAGTTCACACCGTGAAAGCAGACGTCACGGAGCAATTTGTTCAGTGGCTCAAAGACAGAGACATAGACGGAAACATTTACGACGATATAGACATATACTTGGAGTTGGCATTGCCACCCACAGACCCATCATCGTCTGACGTAGAGGGATTTGCACCCGAAACATTACCCTGGAACGATATAGAACAAGAAATAACACTTTAAAAATTAATAACAATTAAAACCAAAATTTTATTACGATGAAGAAGTTTTATTTATTAGTATGCCCGGCACTGCTCGCACTGAGCAGCTGCTCAAATGAAGCAAATGAAAACGGCATCTTGGACAAGACAGACGCAATCTCTTTTGCAGCGTACCCGACAAAATCTCGTGCTGTTGATGCTGATGTAACATCAGACAACATGAAAGGAGACAAATTTGGTGTTGCAGGTTATTCAAGCAATAAATTATACCTGAACAGCGGAACAAATGCTGGTGTCGCTCAATATTTTGTTGAAAGTTCCGGTACATGGGAATATGTAGATCTGGCAGAATTGAAATTCTGGCCTAATACCAACATGGATTTCTATGCATATTTCCCATATTCAGACAATGCAACATTTGCTGCAACGAACAACGATGCTGAAAACAGCACTGTTATGACTATTCCAAACGTTGATTGCTCACACGATGTTCTCTTTGCTTTTGCAGGCAACCAGAGCAAACAAACACGTGTTCCTCTCACATTCCACCACGCTTTCTCAAAAATCAAAACTTTGCAGATTGAAATGCCTGCAGAAGGTCTTGTTTATAAGAGCGGTTGCCAGGTAGAAATATTAAGTGCCGAATTCATATATACAAGGACTAAAGGTGATGTCAAAGTGGATAAAGGTGGAGCTGCTTCTTATTCTTATGTTGCAGAATCCAACCTTGCTCTTAAAGAAATATTATCACCGTCCAGAATAATCAATAGCACAAATACCTCTACCAATGTTATTGATTACGGCACAAGTTCAAAAGGCTATTTCTTTGCAACATCTGCAACAAAAGTAAACGAAGTAACAGGAACCGGAGCACTTATGTGGGACGGTGTAAAGGCAACTATTGGAGAAACAGGCAAACTTTCTACCAGCGGTTTTGTATGCCTCAAACTTACTTGCAAAGTTTGGAACGGAACAAGCCATTACTACGTTGGTGATGCTTACAATTTCGGTGAAGTTTATATTCCTCTCAAAGGCACAGATTCAGATTCAAATGAAGTATCAACATTTGATGCCGGCAAACGCTACATTTACAAGATTGTCATGAAAGACAACGTGGGTTTCACAGACGAAGGTGACCCAATCCTCACTCCTATCCTCTTCAGCGTTAACAGCGTTGACGACTGGAGCGACGTAACAGTTACTATCACACTCTAAAAGAGAAAAATAACGTGAAGTTGCATAATACGGCAATTTTATTGTCCATTATTTTGCTTCTGCACAGTTGCAATAACGTGGATGAATTCTCCGGGGGAAAAACCTCCGGGGAATCACCCATTTTAATATCTGCCGAACCGGCGGCACCATTCTCCCGAGGTTATATCCCCACGGGAATGTATGATAATTTTAAAGTTTTCACCGCTTCCGAAAAAGGCGGCACACAGACAGTGGTGATGGACGGCTATGATGTGAAATTCATCACAGACGACTGGACTTACGTCACAGACACGCAGCCGCTGATGTTTTGGGACAGCAAAGCAGACAGTTATCTCTTCACTGCAGGTGCACCCATCAGCACCGTTTCCGCTATCAGCACATCCGCAATGACACTCAAGCTCAAACAAAACACAGCGGAGAGTGCTATGGCAGCAGAGCCGCTGAAAATAGAGAAAAGTTCGCCAAACTTCGGCAAAACGGTAAATCTCAGATTCGGCTATGCTCACTGCAGAGTGTGCGTGGCTTTCAAAAAAAATGCAGCGGCAGAAACATCGGTCACAGGTATCACGCTCACACCCGATGCTGAAATCACTACTGAAGGAGACTTGACCTACTCCTACGATTGGAGTACAGCCACCCCTACAGCCACTTCCGTCGTAAATTCCACCGCAAAAAGCAGTGACAGTTTCAGTTTTGAAAATGTCACTATCCCCTCAAACACGGCAGACGCAATAGTTTCCGCCACTCGCTACTACTGCGTGCCGGATGCCGCAAACACCACCGGCTGGACAGTGTCACTCAGCTGCGACGGAGAACTGAAAACAGCCCCTTTCATAAACACTTACACATGGGAAAGCGGCAAAAACTACATTTATATCTTCGCTCTGGAAGAAAAATCACCCAAACTCGTAAAAGTAATCTCGGAAGAATTGAAATACTTTGACTGTAACGACATCATTCCGGGAGGCAGTTTCTCCGATGAAGATATGACCGAATAAAAACTGCAAAAGAATGAAATACACCTGTCAAATACTGTTTGCGTTACTTCTGCTCTCCTCCTGCACGGAAGAGCAAGTACTCCGCGACTCCGTGAAAAAACTTGAAATCACATTTGCGGAACCGCAGTCCAGGAGCATCTGGAGCGACAAAACAGATACGGAAGACAAAGTGGTATATATCTGGGAAAACAGCACAAATATGCTCACTGCTATCAAGCACGGCAGCAGTTATGTGCCATTTTACGGTGACCTTTCTTCCGCCGCACAGTACCATTCACAAACCAAATTTGAAACCGTTGACTCGGAAAACTCCAAAATCAAGTTAGAAACCTTATACGGCGTGAAATACGACGTGGCAGACAATGCCTACGTTTATCCCGTGGCTGCAGGCGACGAAATGTACTGCTGCCACCCTATAAACGAGCACACAAATGTGACAAGCGGCAGCGATGCCGTTACCGTGGATATGCATCTGCCCTCCACTTTCACCTGCAATCAACTTAAAAACGACCTCACATCGTTCAGAGATTACTCATACGTCTATACTTCCACCACAATACAATCCGTTAACGACAACAACGTGATTGCCAACACTTCGCACTTCAACTCCGCTTGTGCCATAATCCGATTTAATATTACAAACAATATCTCTTCCGACATTATCATTTCCGGCATAAAAATGGAAGCGGAAGACGGCACTAAAATATTCCCGAACGTACTGAGATTCGCAAACGGCAGCGTTGCGGAACAAGAAAACAAAACGGAATACTACAGCCGTCTCACTACAAGCATAGAGGACAACGTGACAATACCTCGCTCACAAAAAGGCGTGTTTTACGATATGTGCTTCCCTCTTGACGGTGATTTCAGTAGCGTGCCGCTTGTGTTCATAATAGACACAAACTACCTCACATACCGCCTGAAACTTGACTCCAACGTGATTGAAAATCACAAATTCGAGGCAGGGAAAATATATACTTTCAATTTCACCCTGAGTGAGAAAGAAATACGCCTGAACATGATAGAAATAGAAAGGTGCACAACATACAATATAGACAACACGGAATCACTCAACATAATTATTTCACCTGACGCTATCTGGGACCAAACGGGCTACAGCACGGCACAAATGGTGTTTGTAAGCCTGGGTATGTCCATCACCATTGACAGCACGGACTACGAAGTGCTATGGGCTACTTGCAACCTCGGTGCTATGGAACCTATTGAAACGGGAAACCATTACGCTTGGGGCGAAGCAACAACAAAAGATGCCAATCTCTACTCACCTGACGGCTACACCGGCACAGCCACTTCAGACATTATGGGAACGGATTTCGATGCCGTAAAAGCATACCTCGGTGACGGCTACTGGCTCTGGAGAACACCATCACAGCAAATGTGGCAGGACATAATAGACCAATGCAACTGGAAATGGAGCACGGTGAAAAAGGTAGAAGAAGGCGATACTTCCGAAGAAAATTTGGACTTTGACGCCTCCGTATGGGAAGTGACAAAAAGAGATGCGGACAACAAACTCATAGGACTGATTTACCTCCCTATCACCGGCTATTCCGGCTATGATGAAAACTCCGGCACTTACGGAAAAGTGAAAAAAGCACGATGCCAATACTGGACCTCCACACCATGCAGCGGCACAGCCGGAGGAACGGAAAAAGCATGGGCTTTTGAAACAACATACGTTACCGAATCCGGTAGCGGCAACGGTCACATGACCACCCAGGCACTGAAAGAATGCGACAGGTACAACGGATATTCAATCAGACCCGTTCTGCTGAAAAGAAAAAATTAGCAAATGAAAAAGATTATACCATTAATAATATTATTACTCCTGGCATCCTGCTCCTCGGAAAACATAACGAAAGAGCAGGACACGGCACTTGAAATCATGGTTGATGTGGTTGCATACAATCGCAGCGTAAACGATGTATCCTCCAGAGCTTCCATAAACAACGGTGTCATCACCTCTTTTGCTCCCGGTGATGACTTCGGACTGATAGTGGTGGACCAAAACGGCACGATAATTAAAAACAACTACAGATTTGTGCTGCAAAAAACTGGTCTTGCGTACCGTGTAGATAATGACGGAAACGTAATTTCTTCCGATGTGTATTACAACGAAAACTATAAATACTACGCCTACGCTCCATACGACATCAAATACAATAATTACACCTCGATAGACGACGTAATTGCCAAACACATAGCGGATTTCCCAAGTCTATACTCAGACCAATCCACACAAGCAAAATACAATGCCGCAGACCTCCTGGTGTGCAGAAACCACACTATCACAGGCACAACACTCAGGCTGGAATTTACTCACGCTATGAGCCTGATGAAGATTTACTACAACGGAGAGGCTTCCGATATGCTGACAGTGGAACACCCCGTTAAAAACACACAGATGTACAAAACAGATGATTCCGAAACATACAATTATATCTACATTCCCGGAGAAAACGTAGAAGTGTATGGCACGGCAACATCAAAACAAGAGATTGAGAACGAAGGCGAAATCACAAATATCTCTTACTGGCAGACAAACGTGGATCTGAAAGAAAACGGGCTCATCTACATTTCCATCTATTCACAGCCCACAGTGTCTTACAAAACCGCAGGCGTGGATATGGGACTGCCATCAGGATGCATTTGGGCAAACCATAACTTAGGTGCGGAAACGGCATCAGACTTAACAGCAAGAGGCGGCAAATGGTATGACGCAGACGGCAATGTGAGAGAAGACCTTATGAAAAGTGAACTTCACTCCTGCTTTGACCGTGGCGACTATTATTCCTGGGGTGAACTGGAAACGAAATACGACCAGCCCGCTGTGCTCTTTAGCGAAGAAACAGGCAGAATAAGCAAAACGGGAGATTCATACATCAGAGACAGTGGTGGAGTAATAACATCCGTCACATCGCTTATTTCCGGTTCTGAAAAGGGATATTACCCTGAAACATACGTAGATAGACAATATTCATACGCTCCTATTGACGGCAACATCGCCGGAACGGAATACGACGTGGTGAGAAACAAACTCTGGAAAGGAGAATGGCGAATACCAAACGAAAATGAGGTTGACGAACTGACACGAAACAGCACCGTGGAAATAGTGGATTGGTACTACGAAGACAATATCCGCTATGCACCGTGGATAGGTGCAACAGACCCTGAAACAGGGGCTTACCTCAACCTCCACTATGACAACTCAGAATTTTTCGGCACTGCGGAAGTGAGACCATACCGCTACCTTGTCTCTATATTCAAATTCACAAGCAAGATAAACGGTGAAGTGCTATATTTCCCCGGCGGAACGTGGAGCGACTGGAGTATTGATATGCTATGCTGCAACTCTCGTAACCACGAAGGAGTAAAAAACACGGAAACGTACAGTTCCGACTACGGCGGAATGTATTATTTCGCATCTTCCGCTTCCCACAGCCAAAAAGACTGCTCCAGCTACATGGAATTTGAAACAACAAAAACCACTGACGAAAACACCGGCAAAATCACGAATGTTACACCCATCACAAAATACTCATCATACGTGGACAAAGACGGTAACACCATAAATTTGATGGGACTTACACAAAACGGACACCGCTACACGGGTATGCTCATCAGACCGGTGTATGGAGGTAAAAACTGGAACACTAACACGGAGAGCCAAAGCAGCATCCGAATATACGTAGAACAGCCATGAAGAAATTGATATATATATTATTCATTCTTTTGCTCACGGCATGCCGAGATGACCTCAATTCACCGCTTGCCGAGGACAAAGGCACGCCAATGAAATTTGAAGCCGTGGTGATTGATGCACCGCAGTCCCGTGGACAAGTGCTTGACGTTTACGACAACGATATTACTCGCGATTTCAAACCCGGCGACTCCTTCGGACTTTTCATTCTTGACGGCAGCAATAACTTTGTGACGCTCATTGACGGCAATAACGCCAAAAACATAAAACTCACCACTCCGGACGGCAAGGCTTGGAACCTGAACTCAGATATAAAGGAAGTGGTGCACAAACTCGGCTACAAATACGTGGCTTATTACCCCTACTCCGAGGATTTTAACTCCTGCACAAGCACAGACGACATCCTCGCTCTCCTCACACCACCTGCGGAAGACCAAAGCACACAAGAGGCTACAGACTGGATGTTTACAGAAGCAACGGAACCGCAAACAAATGCCGTGACTGTGCTGAAATTCATTCACAAATACGCCAAAATAGACATCTACAACTCATACACTCAAGAACACAATAACAACTGGGACACAAAATTCCAATACACTAAAACAGTGGATGAAAACAACGTGGAGCATTACCGCTATATCCTTGATGCTACCACACCGCAGACATTGTCTGTCAGCGGAACATATTCCATAGGAAACTACCTCACAGGAATAAAAGAACTATCATACAACTGTGATGACGTAAAAATTGAAAACGGTCGCCACGCAATAGTTTATACTTACCGTATGGACGAGCGATGTGCCGTGGATTTGGGCTTGCCCTCCGGAATACGATGGAGCCCAATCAACCTGGGCACGGAAACATCGTCATACATGGACGAAGCCGCTATCGCCGCCATGGGCAATGTTCTCGGCAAACGTCTCGCATGGGGAGAACTGTACCCCAAAGACATTTACAGCTATGATACATACATCAATGACCAATATACAGAAAATTTATCATCACTGCTCCCGACAGACATAGCGGAAACAGTCTATGACCCTGCCAGACAATACTGGGGAGGACACTGGACTCTGCCAAATAAAGATGATATGCAGGAATTTATAGACAATACGGAGATTGTAAGCACGGAAACGGTGTATTGCGACGAAATAGGAAAGGACGTAAACAAGGTGACGTTCAGAAGCAAGATTAACGGCAAAGAAATCACTATGCTCTCAAACGGCTATGCTATCAACAGCGGTGTGGTATATACCGACTATCTATACTATATGTCTTCCAGTCTCAACACGTATGCTTACTGTGCCGTTATGCACAGCAACCCGTCAATGAGGGTTATTTCCTCCAACCGCTATACGGGTCTCAACATCCGTCCGGTGCTGAAAGAACAATACACCTATACAGACGTAAACAAAAAGGATATCATAATGAGAAATATAAATGACCTCGCTGTGGATCTCGGCATCACAAAAACAGTGACGGAAGGCGGAGAAACAGTGACTTACAAGTTGCTATGGAGTCCGTTTAACTACGGTGTAGAGGCAAAAACATTCCTCAGAACATACAACGGTGCACCTATCAATGAAGATGCATTTATCGCAAAATGCCTCAAAAGCCAAGGTATGCGTCTTAGCTGGGGTGCTACGGAAGAACCGGAATATTTTGATACAAACGAATACAAAAACAGTGCTATAGCCCAAAAATACGCCTACGATAACACGGCAGACACAGACTTAGACACCAGAGACCTTAAACCGGAAGACGATATAGTGCAACTAAACTGGTCCGACGGATGGAACATTCCTACGGCAAGAGACTTTGAGCTACTCATAGCAAACACCACTGTTACAACAGAAACTATAGATGATCACACTTGGTTCAGACTTACAAGTAAAAACAATAGTAACTATATCTTGATACCCGGTACCTCATACATTGATGATAACAAAGACAAAGAAAAAAAGGAAGTATGGGGCAAGGATGCATATTTGCAAAGCAGCACTATCGGATTATCAAGTTCAAAACGTACTCTTTACGCTCTAAATTTATCAAATTCCGGAGGCAGTCTCGCAAACAGAGCCGGTCGCCCCACAGGACTTATGGTGCGTCCCGTGAGATATGTGAGAGTGAATTAGAGGAAAAGCTATTGCAAAATAGCTAATTTAGCTACCATAGCTATTATAGCTAATTTAGCTAATATAGCTATTTTAGCTATGATAGCAGCCTTTAGGCTCTAATTTTCTGCAAAAATGCAAAAAATATGTAGATTCCAAAACGAAGTGCAACGTTATTGAGGTCTAAATTATGTAG
>JBJECR010000085.1:0-11118 GCA_051871275.1 Muribaculaceae bacterium
GTGTCAATGCTGCTACACGACTTTAGAGCTTATACGAGCGAAACATCGTAATTTTGCCACAGTATTTATAGGCATTTTTTATGCTTGATTATTATAATTTAAAAACAAGGAATCTCACATTAATTATTAATTTATTTATTTTATGAACAAAGGTATCTTGAAATTCGCACTACTTTCTCTTGTGTGCGCTGCTATGCCGGCATCATTCACATCTTGCAAAGATTATGATGACGACATTACGAATCTGCAAAATCAAATTGACGTCGTAAAAGCGACAGTTGAACAATTGCAGGCTAAGATTGATGCCGGTGCTGTTATCTCCGAGGTAACCGGAACCGGCAATGGTATCGTCGTTACTTTGAGTGACGGCAAGTCTTATACAATTTCCAATGGTAAAGATGGCAAAGACGGAGCAAATGGTGCAGACGGAGCTCCCGGAACTGCTTGGACTATCGGTGATGATGGTTATTGGTATAAAGACGGTGTTAAAACAGACTATCGTGCAATAGGTCAGGACGGTCAAGATGGCAAGGACGGTCAAGATGGCAAGGACGGTCAAGATGGCAAGGATGGTCAAGATGGAAAAGATGGTCAAGATGGCAAAGATGGAGAAAACGGTCAGCAAGGACCTCAGGGAGAACGTGGACCGGAAGGACGTTATTATGTTCCAAATCTCACCACAGGCTGTTTTGATATCTACCAAGATGGAAAATTTGTTGAATCTACAAATATCAGTTGGCGAGCAACAGATGACAAGCAGATAACAGCTGTTTATACAGGGACTCGTCTTGTTCTCTCAGGTGTAACTGATGCTGACGGAAATCCTACTACAATAGAGATGAACCTCGGTGCACAAGTAGGTTCAATTGCATTTATTCCGTCTGTGATGAGTTCTTCTGTTGCTTTCCCAACGACAGACGACCCATTCTATCATATTGCAAATTACCTTGATGAGGCTAAATATTCAACGATTGACAAATCTTTCATTCCTCAGTCTTGGGATAAGTCTAATAATGTGCACTTGCTTTATAGAGTTAACCCTGACAATGCATTTATAGCTGATAATCACAAGGTTGACTTTATTAATCGCGTTGTGACAAGTCGTGCTGCAGGTGACCGTGAGAATCTTCTTAATAAGGTTACAAGTGCATACAGCAGTGGTAATATTGATGTAGTGGCTACAGTGAACCCGTCTCAGCTGACTAATTATGGTGGCGAGGATATAGTGGCTGCTCGCCTTTACAATGGTCAAGAAATGTATGTGTCTGACTATGTGGCTATTGAATCTTCTGCAGTTGATGTTGCGATAGTACGCAATAAGACTACTATGTACCATAAACGTAAATATGCTATTCCAACAAAAGCGTCAGAAACAAGTGCTTTTATTCAGAATACTTGCGGATTGTCTCTAAGTAAGTCTGCGGATTTACATGTAACTTATACTGAAAGTATAGACTTGCTGAATGAAGTAGCACTTCTATGTACTACAAAGAATGAGTTTGTAACATCATTAGGTTTTGATGCTCCACGCTTTGAATTTTCATTGCCGGAACACTACTGTTCTAATGATGCTCAAGGCACAGATCAACAATGGTTTGCATCTCTTGAAGGTTCCGTTCTTTCCGTGAACAAGAAGAATCTTACAAACTCTATTATTCCGGCAATTGGTCGTACTCCGGTTGTACGTGTAGATGCTTATTTATGTGATAATTTTGGAGTAGAGCACATGGTTGCTTCTGCTTATATCAAATTAGAGTTTGTACGTGAACAAGTTGTTCCAGGTGAAGACAAGCCGAATATTTCTTACAATATGAAGGATAAAGAATTCAAGTATTCACAACTCACAGACAATAAAGTTCAAATAGGTCAGATGTTCTGGCAAGACGTCAACAATCAAATTTATGGTGCAGCATCTCTCTCATCTGATAATTTCTGGAATTTCTATGGCGGTTCAAGTGATGAATATGAAGTAGAAGTAAGTGTTATCGGTAAGCAAGGTAATAAGATTGTTCTTAACCCGAATAGCAAGACTGCTAAAGCTAACAGCACATTCAGCCTCGCTCTGGATGGAATCTATGCCGAAGTAACTCTTGGTGATGGTAATACTCAGACTTCTAACATCAAGTTTGAAGTTGACAATAAGGCTAAGACTAATGAATCTTACAAGAATGTAGATAACAAGGGTGCACAGTACACTGTTACAATTACTATCAAGTCTGATAATACTAAAGTTAAAGGAGACGTAATTGTTAAGCAAGTATTCTATGTTCTCAATGATTACCAGCCGTATGTATTCAATCCAAACTACTACAACGAAGCAACAAAATGTGTCCGTACTAAAGGTAAAGTTGTAGGTGGAAAGTGGGTAATGCAGATGAATATTGAAGAAGTATTTGAAATGAAGAATGGTCGCGACATCTTTGCATACTTTGCAGATGGTAATAATGTAGAAAGCACACCGGAAATTGAGTTTGCATTCCGCACTGCAAGTCATTCAGGTATCGCTTATGGCACACCGGATTTTGCAGACCATGTACTCGGTCTCACAGAGCCTATGCTTGTGGCTTCAAAGAAAGCAGAAATGCAGTACACTGTAACATTGAAGAATACAGAGCGTATGACTCGTCCATTTGATGTGGTATTTGACAATCCGTTCAAGGCAGGTAATGCAGCAACTTTGTCAATTGATGGTAACAAGATTGGTGGTGACTCTGCAAATGCTGCTAACAGCGTGAAAGTGGTTGACCTCAGCAGCCAGGATATATATTCTTGGAATAATAGTCTCGGTTCTCTTGCACTTTCATCAATAGCAACATCAAAAGACGGTTACAACTTGACTTCTTCTATGGTTGATGTTAAATATTCATTTATCGAGACAGAAGAAGATTACAAGAAGTTTGTAGGCAACTTAGCTCCTGGTACAAAATTTGAAATAAATAAAGAAACAGGTGCGATAGTTTACAATAACTTGGGTTCTACTCTTGTTCCTACTTACACATTGCATGTAGAAGCAACAGTGATATTTGAAAAACTATCAGTTGTTAAAGTTATAATACCTGTGAAAATTGTAGGTCAAAACTGATAAGAATGCCTAATATGTATAGGTCGCAAATCTGAGCGAACTATGATTGCGATAGCCCGAGACGAGAGTCTCGGGCTATACTTTTGCAATATTATATAACTTTTTCCACAAAGTTTTTTATGTGTGCGGAAATAGTATATAATAAGATTCAAATTTTGGTAAAAAAGGCTGATTTTTTGGTGAGAATTCAATATTTAGAAGGTTTTTTGCGAAAAAAACAGTAACTTTGCAAGAATTTCTGTTATAAAGTAAATAGCAGTTCGTATAAGAAATATAGTATTAAATAATTAACATAAAAGATTATGAAGAAAATGAAGTTTTATGGTGCTCTATGCTTGACTATGCTTCTGGCAGGTTGTAGCGATGAGAGTGGCATAATGACCGGTGAAGGAAAGGGTACTTTCTATCCGGTTGTAAACCTCGATTCTGAAGTAATGTCGTCGGATAACAGCAGTCGTGCCGGTTCAGAGATAACGGCAGATGATTTGAGTTTGCGACTTACGTCAGAAGACGGTAGTTTTATGAAATCTTGGGCAGCTTTATCTGATTTTTCTACTGAAGAAAAGTTTAAAATCGGAAATTACACTCTTGAGGCTTTTTATGGCAATTCATCTGATGAAGGATTTGAAAAGCCGTATTATTACGGTTCTACAACCCTTACGGTGAAGGAAGGACATGAAACTCCGGTGTCTTTGACAGCCAGTCTTGCTAATGCTATGGTAAGTGTCACATTTACAGATAGTTTTAAGAACTATATGGAGGCATATAGTGCAAGTGTGACATCTTCTGCGGGTTCTCCGATGTATTATGGACCGGCGGAAACACGTCCTGTTTACGTAAAGACGGGTAGTGTGCAGGTGGCAGTGACTTACACAAAGCCGAATGGTGTTACGGAAACGATTCGTCCGGCAGCATTTATGGCAGAAGCTAAGCATCACTACCGCATCACATTTAATGTGACAAACACATCCGGCAAAGCATTCCTCGTAATTTCATTTGATGACTTTATCGAGCAGCAGGATGTGCCTATTGATTTGACGCAAGATTTGTCTTCTGCAGAACCTCCACAAATATCCGCTGTAGGTTTTGAAAACGGTGTTACTCAGGCGTTTGTAGATGGTGCTTCTCCTGCATCAAGCTTGAGAATGGACATTATTGCAAGTGCGGGTATCAGCTCCGTAATGCTCAAAACTACATCCAAGTCGCTCATTCAGCAGGGTTGGCCTTCAGAGATAAACCTTGTTGGTGCAAGTAGCGAAACGCAGACCATTCTTTCCGGTCTGGGACTGAATGCTAAGGGCGTTTTCCGCAATGTTGACCAGATGGCAATTTTGGATTTCACAAATGTTGTGAAGAATATACATTATATAGAAGGCAACACAGTTTCCACGTTTGAAGTGGTGGTGAATGACCTCTTTGGCAAAACTACAGAGGCTCTGACACTTTCTGTAGAAACCGCACAGGTGGAACTTTCACTTACTCAGACAGCACCGTTATATTATGGCGAAGGACTTTTGGCTACAACGCTTGCATTTAACGGTGACAATCCGGAAGAAAGTGTGGATTTCGCATATAAGAACGAACGTGGCACTTGGACAAGTCTGAAAGTGAATTCTATCACTGAAGTTGACCCGGATTCACGTGCTATTGCAGCGAAATATTACCTTGTGAAACTCATCGTCCCTGCAAATAACAGCGGACTCACAATTCGTGCCACATACAATTCATATCAGACAGAAGATGTGATAGTTAATCGTGAAGGTTGCTATCTGGAGGCTTCTCCGCTGAACACTTTTGCAAAGAAAGCGGCAGTACGCATCATCGAGTCAAACGGCAACAATGCGGAAGCAGCAGCGAGCGCTACAGTATTTGTTTCATCAAACGGCACAGACTTCACGGAAATGCCTGCAACAGTGAGCGGCAATCTTCTCACCGTTTCCGGTCTTGAAGCAAACACCACATACACTATTTATGCAGTGGTAAATGAAGTTGCCACTCCTAAAGTGACGGTGACAACAGAGGAAGCAATCGCACTCCTTTATGGTGATATGGAAACATGGGAAGTGGAAGACGGTCTCACAAAATACTGGTGGAAATCATACCTTGGCAGCAAGTCTTCATATTGGGGCACAATGAACCTTGTGACAACGTCTGAAGGTGGTAGCAGCACAAATGCGTTTAATCGCAACGGCTGTGCTTACTGTGCAATTTCCGGAACAGACAAGACTGAAGACAAAGCAAACGGCACATACGCGGCAGTGGTACGCACATGCGGTTGGGGTGGTAGCAATGCGGCTACACTTTCCTATGATTGCAATAATATTACTGTTGGTTCTCTTCACCTTGGCAGCAGTCCTGCAAGTGCAAGCGAAGCAGTGAACTATGGTATCAGTTTCGGTTCACGTCCGTCAAGTCTTTCATTTAACTACAAATACTCTCCAAGGAACAGTGCAGACTACGGCTATGCGGAAATTTGGGTTAAAGACGTGAATGGCAACGTTTTGGCACAAAAAACGGCAGATCTTTTCTCTGAAGCTAATTACACCAAAGTGACATTAGACCTTACGTACGCAGAAAATTCCGCAAAGGCAGCCTCAATATGCGTTATTTTCCGTTCTTCAAACAATCCGGACTGCCAAACTATCAATAGTGACAATTTGAGCAAGCCGAGTTTCGGAAATTTGAGTGACGGAACATACATGGGTGCACAGTTATTTATAGATGATGTCACACTTAACTACTAAAAAAGGATAAACAACATGAAAACAAAAATATTATCAATAGCAACATTCCTTCTCGCAGCACTGTCTTTTACGTCGTGCAACGAGTCATGGACACCGAATGTGGAAGGTGACAAACAAGGAGAATTGTCGCTTAAGTCAATGGGCGTGGAAGTGTCTAATGCCGAGCAGGTTGTGTCACGTTTCTCCGTTGATTTGTCTGACTATATCGTGACTATTTACACTGCTACAAATGCAGTGGCAGGTGAATGGAAATACTCACAAATGCCGGAAGTGGTTCCATTGGCAACAGGTGACTATAAAATTACCGTAAAATCTCACAATGTGGAAAAAGCAGCGTGGGAAAAGCCATATTTCCTGGGCACAAAAACATTCTCTATCCAAGAGTCCAAAATCACTGATATAGGTGTGATTAAGTGCGTGCTTTCAAACATCAAAGTGAGCATTCGCTACGATTCCAGCATAGTTCCATACCTTGGCGATGACGTGAAGGTGGTGGTAGTGGCAAACGACCAGGGTTCCCTCATCTATACAAAAGATGAAACTCGTGCCGGGTACTTTGAGGCTATAGAAGGCAGCTCCACAATCGTGACCACGCTTACAGGTACTGTGAACGGCTATTATGAAACAGTGCTAAATACATACACTGACGCAGCAGCAGGTCAGCACCGCATTATCACTTACAAACTTAAAGGTTCGAATCCTGTGAAACCGGATGAAGCGGGTACTATCAATCCGGGCGAAGGTATCAACGTGGATTCCGAAGTTATTGTGGAAGATATTAACAATAACATCAACCCTGAAGAAGACGTTATAGAGGGTGACCGTCCGGGCAAAGAAGACCCTGTTGACCCCGGCACAGACCCTGACCCGGGTACAGATCCTGAACCTGTTGTTGATCCAATCACTTTCACAAGTGAGACTATTGACTTTGACGGTCCGAACACTCCTGTAGAAGGAACATCATACATTGTGAATATTCATAGTGAAGCAACATTTGCACACTTGCTTGTGGAAATCATTTCCGAATCGCTGACAGACGAAATGCTCCGTGGTGTAGGCCTTGCAGCAACCTTTGACCTTGCATATCCGGGCGACCTTGAAACAGCACTCAAAGACAGTTTCGGTTTCCCTGTAGGAAATGAGGTGATTGGTCAGACAGACGTAGTGTTTGACATCACGCAGTTTGTACCGCTGTTGGGTATTTATCCGGGTACTCACCAGTTCAAAATCACGGCAACGGATGCAAATAATGTTCAGGTAGTAAAAGTATTAACCTTTGTAGTAGAATAATCCGTTATGAAAAAGATATTATTATACAGCACAATGTTTGCGATGCCGGCTTTGGCATTGCTGACAGGATGCCAAGACGATACAAAGGCATACCGTTCAGAAGGCAGAGTGTTTATCAACACTTCTGTTGATGCGGACGTAAAAGTGGAATCTCGTGTGGCAAATGAGGCAGAACTTTCCGAGTCCTGCATCATCTGGATTAGCAGCACGAAAGGTCTTGTACGCAAATACGAAGGCGTAAATAACGTTCCGGCAGAGGGTATTAAACTCATTGGCGGACACTATGTTGCAGAAGCATGGGCAGGTGACTCCGTTTCCGCATCATGGGACGCAAGATACTATAAAGGACGTCAGGAATTTGACGTTACATCCGGTGATGTTACTGTAAACCTCAAATGTACTATTGCAAACGTCCTTGCTTCCGTAGCATACGATTCAACAGTTGACGAGGCACTCCGCGACTACACAATGACGGTGGGGCACTCTCGCGGCACACTCGTATTTGAAGGCAAAGACGACAGAGTGGCTTCATTCATGATGCCTTCCACAGACGTGAACCTCACTTGGAAACTGGAAGGAAAAGACATCAAAGGTGAAACATTCGTGAAAGAAGGAACGATAGAAAATGTTCAGCCCGCACACCAGTATAATCTCAAAGTTCGTTACACTCCTTCAAGCATAGGCACAGGCGGCGGATTCTTTGATATAGAAGTTGATGATACTGAAATCGTTATCAATAACGAAGTAGAAATTATTTCCGCACCTCAGATTTCCGGTTACAACTTTGATATTGACCAGCAGCTTGTGGCAGAACTTGGTAAAGTTGGACGCAAATCAGTGCTCGTGGCAGGTGCTACATCACTCACGTCCGTAGTATTGAGCAGCGAAAACCTCTCCGGTATTCTCTCAATCTCCGGAAACGATGTTGACCTCCTGAACATGACGGAAGAAGTGAAAGCGGACCTTGACAGCAAGGGACTTAACTTCCTCTACACTTACGATGACGAAAACGACGTTTCTCTCCTCAAGGTGAACTTTGAAGAAGAAATTACAAATGCACTTCCGGAAGGAGTTGTGACATTCCACTTCAAGGCTACAGACTCAAACGGCAAGTTTACGGAAAAAGACTTCACACTCTTTGTGACAGACGCTTCCGTAACTATTGAGACATCAGAAACATACGAAATCTGGCCTACATCCGTTACACTCCACGGAAATGTGCTCAAAGAAGGCTCTACAAACGTAGGTTTCAAATATCGCATGGCAGGAACAAGCGAATGGACAAGCGTGGCTGCAACAACAGTTGACGTAGCATCTTACTCCGCTACAATCACAGGTCTCACACCGGGCAAGAAATATGAATACATTGCAGTGTGCGACGGCTTTGAATCCGGTGATATCCGCAACTTCACAACAGAACCGGCAACAGAAATAGAAAACGGTGACTTTGAAACATGGAATACTTCCGGTACTGCTTACCTCCTTGCAGCAACTGAAGCTTCAATCTTCTGGGATTCAGGTAACCACGGCTCTGCTACAATGAAAAAGAACGTAACTCAGCCGGAATCCACAATCAAGCATGGTGGAAACTATTCCGCAAAACTTGAATCACAATTCGTGGGTATCGGTTCTATCGGTAAATTCGCTGCAGGTAATGCCTTTATCGGCAAGTACCTCGCAACAGAAGGTACAGACGGTGTGCTCGGTTTCGGACGTTCATTTGTGACGCGTCCAACCGCACTCAAGGTTTACGTTAAATACACTCCGGGCGAAGTGGCATACACAAGTTCCAGCGTGCCTGACGTGGCAAAAGGCGATATGGATAAAGGTATTATTTACGTTGCACTCCTTGACGAAACAACGGAAACATACGATTCATACTCATTCCCTGTAATCGTTCAGACAAAGACTGCGAAACTCTTTGACAAAAACGGAGACAATGTTATTGCTTACGGTGAAAAAATCTTTACTGAAACAACCGAGGGTGATGTTCTCCACGAATTTATCATTCCTATTGACTATAGAACGACAACTGTAGTTCCGTCTTACATGTTCATTGTATGTTCCGCAAGTAAGGATGGTGACTACTTCGTGGGTGGTCCTTCCGTAATGTACATTGATGATTTCTCATTCGTATATGAATAATTACATATAAACTCTTTTCTAAAGGGCGAGCCCTACTTGGGGTTCGCCCTTTTTTGTATTATTTTTGCACGTATAAGAGAAAAATCACTATATTTGCGAAAAAAATATGCACTATGAGAAAAATATTGTCACTTATTCTTGTATGCTTTTGCACAGCAATGGCTTTTGGCGACATTTTGCCGCCATACAGTGCTCGCGGACTGGAGCCGATGTATATCTATGTGATAGACAAAGATGTGGAATGTCCCATAAATGAGGCATACGCGTACCATGGAAGTGCTATCAGAGCCACTAAAGATTCTGAAACTTTCTCCGGTGGCTCATGGTTTGCCACAGAAGGTTTGCAGCCTGACGGGATTGTGATGATGTCCGGTAGCAATGGCTATGACTTGCCTGCGTCTGCTTATCACCTGCTGACGGAGAAGGAATATTTGGCTTATATGGAAGGGACTTTGTCGCTGGCACACATTTATCACGAGACGCCGCTGAAATTTTTCCTGGAATCGCACGACGTGGCACAGGCGAGAGACTGGAAGGTGGATTTTAATGACTATACGCGAAAAACAGTCGGCGACCTATACCCGATGTTAATACCTGTTTTGGTGCTTGTGCTTCTGTTCCTTGTAGGAAAATTTGCAATAGACCGTCCGCTACTGATGGCAAATTTGGCAATAGCGGATTTGGTGGTACTGTGCTTTGTGATATGGCATTACGCCTCAATACCGTCACGTCAGTTTGACGATTGGCGAGGTTTTGCGTGGGTGATAATAGGTATTGTGGCACTGGTAGCGATGGCGGTTTTGCTGTTTATTTCCTGGAGAATGGGTCAAAGCGTGTTGGACAAGTATGAGGTCACGCCGAGCCTTAAAAGCCTGGGAATAGGTTTTGGTGCAGGCTTTGTGGCATCGCTTGCAATGTCGCTGTTGATGATATATGTCTTTGGCTGTGAGAAAGATAGCATAGCTGTGACCGTTGTGAATATTATTTGCATGGTGGGGTGCACGTTGGGCTTCTTTGTGGTGAACATTCTCCGGCAAAACAAGGCGGTGGGTGTGGCATTGCCTACGGTGCTGATTTTGTGGACAATAGCTATAATTCTCGGTCTCATCTTGATAGCGATAGCATTTTTTGTGGTGTTCGTGCTTCTGGTGTGGAAATTTATGCACGGAGGCAAATTTTCCGTTGGACTTTTGGGCGAATCGGGTTCATGTGCGGATTGCCGCAAGAATGGCTCTACGAGTTGTCCTCACCACAATGATGCCTTAAAATCTCTTTGCGACGAGTTTGAGAAAATCTAGGAATTGCATATAAATAGCATAAAAGTCTGATGCGTAGCGTGATAGCTATGTGTCAGGCTTTTCTTTTAATGGCTAAAAGTGCGGAAAAGTGTCGGTTGCAACCGACAAATATTCCAAAAAGTGTCGGTTCTAACCGACAAAAAATACAAAAAATGTCGGTTGCAACCGACACTTTTTCTTTGTTTATTTGAGGAAAATAGCTAAATTTGCCATTGTAGTCCTTTTGTTTTTGCAGATGATATAGATATGCCATTTGGCAGGAAATTGCCGCTGTGGATGCTTGGTTTTATGTATTGATTATTTATAAATCCTTAAAATAATAATGCTTTATGAAGAAAATTTGTTTGACTGTTTTGATGTCTATGTTTCTTTTGACATCATGCAAAAATGAAAATGAAGAGAAAATGTTGGAAAAGATAGATCGCATTGAATCATACGTTGTGAGAAATTCTCTGGCTGAGCCGGGCTATAAAATTTATCCGACGCAAAATATGTGGAATTTTCTTAGAGTAACTATTCAGCTATCGGGTGGACGCAATGAAGCGGGTGTTCTATTTTC
>JBJECR010000086.1:0-11008 GCA_051871275.1 Muribaculaceae bacterium
GTTATCCCGGTTCACTTCCGATTGCCGCAAGCTCCACCGAGCTTGCATCTTGGCGTTATCCCGGTTCTCTCCGCAAGTTCACTTGGGATGCCGTGGCATGCCACGGCACTACAAGCTGGAGTTGTCACGGTTCACTTCCGATTGCCGCAAGCTCCACCGAGCTTGCATCTTGGCGTGGAGTGAACCGGCATCATCAGTGTGTCGGAGACACGCTGATGATGAGGAGCCTCGGTGAGGCTCCAATTGTGGGAACCCCTTTAGCCGGACGCAGTTGCTTAGTGCCAGTCAAGGCTTGCCTTGGTGCACGTTGCGAAGCAAAGCAACAAGTCAAACCCTGCGTTCAGTGTCGGAGACACTTAACCCGGTAACAGGCAGACTACTACCCCTAAACGAACCCTGGAGGGGTTCGGTTGTGGTAACAGAATTGGATTATCCCGGTTTCATTACATTCAAGGAACTCAGACTATAGAATTGCTATAAGTCCTGTCTGCAAAATTACATAATTATCAGTTACTTGCAAATATTTTTTGCCCCAAAAATTGCCTTGCACCGCAAATTTTGACGTTTAGACAATTGAATTGACGATTTGACAAGAAAATAGTAACTTCCCTATTATCTATTTTAAATGTGAAACTTTCTTAAATATTCACTTTTAAGTGAATGTGATAAATTAATTTTTATTATTTTTGCGATATGAAAATATTTTTTGACTATGACGACAGTAACATTAAAAACAATAGAACAAAACGATAACGTGGGATTGTTTTCCATTTGCTTTGATGGTAGTGAAGAAAGTGAGTTTGAAAAATTTTTGAAAGAGTTTAAGGATAATGCTACATATAATAAAGATTTCAATATCATTTTATTGGCATTGTCTAAAATTATTGATAAAGGTGCACTTGAACGTTTTTTCAGAAATGAAGGTAAGATTAATGATAATGTCAAAGCTCTTGCTATTGATTCAAGAAGACTTAGATTATATTGCCTTCGTATTTCAGACCAAATTTTAATCCTTGGAAATGGAGGAATAAAGAATACGCGAACATATCAAGAAGATATTACATTAAGCGGTTATGTGATGGATTTGCAAGCTTTTGATAAGGTACTTATTAAAGCACAAAAATCCGGAAAAGTTACTATTGAGAAGAATATGATTACAGATATTAAGAGTGCTACTTTTGAAATCTAATTTTATAAAATATGATAAAGAATGAACTGTTCAGGCAATGTCTTAATGCTATACCGGAAGAACAGAAACAAGAGTTTGAACTTTCTTTTGGAATAGCAGAACGAATTAGTGAGGTTCTGAAATCAAAGAACCTTACACAAAAAGATTTTGCTCACCAATTAAATAAAAGAGAATCTGAGATATCTAAATGGCTGACAGGTAGGCATAATTTTACAATGCAGACCATTGCAAAAATAGAAACTGCTTTGGGGTGTAAGCTTATCAGTATTGTACAATAAGAAAAGTATTAAGACTAAAAAATAAGCCGACGATTCACAAAATCACCGGCTTATTTCCAATATGTTTTTGCTAAAAATACTATTTCTTACGTCTTACGGATCTCACGGCACTGGAAGAAGATGACGTTTTCGGCTTGGACTCTTTCACTTTTGTCTTTTTAGCCTTTTTCTTTGAGCGAGAACTCTTTTTCGGTTCATCAGCTTTAGGCTCATCTTGTGCTACTGCAGGCTGCTCGTCACGGTCTGCTATTACAATAGAGTCTTGCTGTGCTTTTGCTTCCTCCTGACGTTCTTTCTGTGCCAAAACTTCCTCCCTTGACGGAACCCACAGCTTGTCATCAAACGATTCAAGACGCTTCTGAATACTGTCTTGAGCATGTTTGAGGTCGTCAGGATCCGGGTAAAGTTGCATCATGGACTTATTAGCCAGGTTGCGAGTTTTATAAATTTCGCCCTCATACATATTCATCTGGAAATAATCGTCGTATGTGTAGTTTGTGAGGTTATTGTCATCAGAAATGAAAATAGGCTGCTGTGAGAGGTATGGGCGGAGAGCGTCAAGTTTTATCCAGAACATAGGATATTTTATAGGTTCGCCGCCAAAGTCGCCTGCACGGTGAAGCACAGGGCAGAGAGCCTGAACTTTTGTCACTGTGCGATTGCTGCGAGAATCAAATTCCCAACGCTCCAGAATATAGTATGAAAGGACTTCATTTGCAGGCACATCGCTTTCCTCGATAGTAAACTTAGGGTTCTTTTCCGTAGAGCCTTTGGCATCTGTGTAAAGAATGTGGAAACGGTCCAGCATATCTTTCACTTTTATGCGGTATTGCTCCGTGAACACTTCTCTACCGTCAAGGTATTCGTATGCTTCCACCTGATTGTCTGCCAGAAGGCGAAGAATGATTCGGAATAGGCTTTCCTGACCTTCCGTAGGTTCTTCCGGGAAGTAAAGCGGAGCATTTTTTTCTTTCTGCAAGTCAAGTTGGCGATAGATTATTCTCATCCATTGCAAGTCTGACTCGGCAGTTTCCGTCTGTTCGTAAAACGACTGCATACGCTGTGTGACTTCCGGGTTCTGCCCGTCTTTTTTCTCTGTTCTGTCACGTTTTCTCATCACTGCAGACGATGAGGACTGTTGTGACTGTGCAAATGCGGGAATAGCCATAAAAGCGGCAAGTCCTAATGCGAGTGCGTATTTTGTTATCCTTTTCATAAATTGATATATGATAGTCTGGTATTGTTTATTCTGTTAGTTTACAATTACTTCAAGCGGAGCAAGGTCACGAGTGATGCCGTCAGGTCCTTTTGCTTTCACTCTGGAGATGTAGAAGCGTTTGCCACGGCTCAAGCGGCGGAAAGAGTCTTTCTGACGCTGTGAGAAGTTTGCACCGTCGCTCACTTCCGGGATTGCGTTACCCATTGAGTCAAAGAACACTGTCTCAAAGCTCAGCACTGTGAACGAGATGTTCAGCAAGTCGTCGTCAATAGCGGCTTCTATGCCCGGCGACTGGAGGAGAAGCGTTTTGGAGAACGGTTTTCCTCCGCGGTAACGGTCGCTGTTTCCTTTAGAGTCCTTGTATGTGATGAAAGGAGTAGGGTCAGGCAATTTTCTTACACGGAATTTGGTGGAAGAAACTTCCTGGCGTCTGCCGTCCATTTCTGCTGTAACAGTGATTGTTGCTTCCGTGCCGACTTGTGCGGGACGAGCCACCCAAGTGTCGCCTTTGCGAGTGAGTGTTCCGTTTGTCATAGTGGCGGTTACGGAGTTTGTAGCCACACCCGGCACTGAGATACTCATCGGGTTGTCTATTCCGGCATAGAGCACATTCATCATAGTTGCGGAAATGGTTGCCGTAGGTTCGATTACGGTGTAGGAGGAGGTGAAATCGTGGCGAGTCATAGTGCCGTCGCCGCGAGGCACTTCCAGGTAGCCTGTATAGTCGAAAGTACCTGTGCTTCCGGTGATAGTTTCAAACAGTCCGCGGTCGTTGTCGAGTTTTTTGCCGTTGATGAATATTTCCGGGCGCTGCGTGGTATCCACGGCGGCAAGCACGATGTTTGCGGAATATTTGCTGCCTCGCATCACAAGACGTGACTGCGGAATTACGAAAGCGTTAAGTTCGTTTACGCGTACGTCGTGAGCGTCAACGTTGTTCAGGAGAGTGGCGAGGGCTTCACCCTCGGCATAGCGTATATCGTTTTGGAGTTTTGTGAGCAGTGTCACTGCAGCCACTACGGGTTTATTGTCAAAAGTGGCTTCTTCCCAGGTGGTTGCACCAATCATTCCGGCATCTCTTTTTGTGGAGAGTGCTGTTTCAATGCTTGCTTTTTTCACGCTGTCTGCCACCAAGTCTGCAATAAAAGTGCGATAGTCGTCAATGGCAAGGCGGAGGTGTTCACCGTTTCTGTTTGTGGGCGAGAGCATTACCACAGATGCGGCTTCCAGGTCATCACGGCTCTTGATGTTGTTCACATCGCCGTCTTTGCCATCGGCTTTTTTCACGATTTCCACCTTGAAAGAGTCCACAAGAGAATATATTTTTTCCGTGGCTTCTCTGACGGCAACCGCTTTGTCCAGCCAAACCTGACCTTTACCGGGATTTTGCTCGTTGAAAGCTTGCAACGTAGCCAAAATAGCGGTGTTACGCTGCTCCACGTTGTCGTTTGAGCGAGTCAAGCCGACTTCCACTTGTGTGAAGCCGTCCAGCACGTCACTGGAAACGTTGAGTGCAAGCATAGCCGTCAGGACGATGTACATCAAGTTTATCATCTTTTGGCGAGGTGAAAGCCTTGTATTGTTTGAACTCATTTTTTAGAATCTTAAAATCTATGTATTAGTGATTTACGAGTGAGTTTCCTGAGTGTTTTTTGCGTGGAAAATCCGCATTATTTGTTGTCGTTTTCAGGTGTAGGCGGAGTGGGGATATCTTGCGGGTTCACCATCGGGCGATACATGTTCACGGTCATTGCCGTAATCATCTTTTCATATACGGAGTTCAACTGCTGCATGTATCGAGCCATTTTTTCCGTCTCTTCGCAGTAGCGAGCACTCTGAGCGGAACTTCTCTCATACATATCGCGGATGTCCTTGATGCCGCGGTTCACTCTGTCGATAGAGTCGATTTGTGAAGATACGCTCTTGAGCTGAATTTCATAAATCGTGTTGAGACCGCCGATGTTTCTGCTCAGGTCCTGCATCTGCTCTGCATAGCCGTTTGCGGCACGGGTGATGTTTTCCGAATTTTCCGTGATAGCCTTGTAAGAGTCTAAAAGAGTGGAACTTACTGTGTTCAGAGCGGCTGTGGTGTCGTGGAGTTGCTTCATTTCTTCAGCAATAGCAGCCATTTGTTCCAGGTAAGACTGCGTAGCGCTTGTGAGTTCAGCCATTTTGGAGAGTTGGTCGCTTGCGGCAGCCATTTTGGCAATGCTTTCGCTGAGCGAGCGTGAATCTTCCTCCGTGAGTTCTATTCCGTCCGGTATTCCGGCTGCCTTTCTTGCCTGTTTTTCAGATACTTGGTTGCCGTCAATGATAACAGTACCACCATTGCCTCCGTTACCACCGTTGATGATAACGCCGCCACCGCCGCCATTGAAGTCCGGGCGGTCTTCCGGGTCGTTTGAATCCAGTACCGGGAATACGTTTTCCCAGTTGTAAGTGCGTGGAGGACGGTCAAATGCAGTAAGCACGAACATAAGCACTTCCGTTCCCATACCCACGGAGAGAAGGGTGTTACCACCCGGGAGGTGGAGTATCTTGAACAGTGCACCCCAGATTACGACTGCGGCACCGATACTGTAAGCGAAGTTGAAAAATCGCTGACCTTCGTCGCTGGAGATAAAGCGAGAAATAGCGTTTTTATATCCTTTGAATTTTCCCATTTTTCTGTGATGTTTTTATAGAAAAATTTATTTTTGTTTTTGTCCTTTAGCGAAACCTATCTGGCTTCTTACGCAGCGGAAACCGATGTAGCTACGCTGTTCGTTTTGGTATTCCCACATGCGGATATCGGAGCGGATGTTGTGTGCCACGTCTTTCCAGGAACCGCCGCGAACAATTTTGCGTTTCATCTTGTAAGGGTCTTCAATAGCGGCATTGTAGCGGTATTCCGGGTTGAGATCGGACGTCAGTTTGTCTATACTTTCCGCGTATGCAGTGGAAGTCCATTCGCTCACGTTACCTGCCATATCGTAAAGTCCGAAGTCGTTTGGAGCGTATGTTCCCACTCTTGAGGTGATTAAGTGACCGTCTTTGACGTAGTTTCCTTCCTGTGGCTTGAAGTTTGCGTAGAAGCATCCGCGGTCGTCGCTCATAGTGAGGTCGCCCTCCCAGGGGTACATATTTTCATTTACGCCTGCACGTGCGGCATATTCCCATTCAGCTTCCGTTGGCAAGCGGTAAGGCTCGATATATACGCCTTCCTTGCCGAGTGATTTGCGGAGAAATTCCGTTCTCCATGCTGCAAAAGCATTTGCCTGCTCCCAGCTTACGCCCACAACGGGGTATTCGCTGTAGCCTCCGTGAGAGAAATAGAGGCGGACGTATGGTTCGTTGTAAGCATTGTCAAAGTCGTTTACCCATGCCGTGGTGTCCGGATACACGTTCACAATGTATGTGTTAAGGAAGTCGTAGTCGCCTGTGAGAGCACGAGTTATAGTTTGGCGAACAATTTCCTGTTCATCATTGATGTATGCGGTATCTTTGGATATGATAGGCAACTGTGTAGGTGTAGGGAGGTCTGTGTTATACACCCTTGTTTTAGGGTCAAGGCGATGTTTGCGTTTTGCAGCCTCCGTGTGGTTATAGACCTCATAGCGGTAGTTGAGTTGTGTAGGGTCAAGTTCTCTTGCACCTGTAATCGGGTTTGTGCGATACACGCTTTCAATAGCCCTTGCCTCGTCTTCGTTCGGGTTACGCCATGGAATAGCCTTGTTCCAGTTCAGATGAGGTTTAACGGGGTTACCTTCTTTATCTTCTTCAATTTTGAATTCCTCGTTGCCGCCGTAAGCAGGGTCGGCAAGTCTTTCACGGATAATGGAATCGCGAACCCAAAATACGAATTGTTTGTACTTGGAGTTTGTGATTTCCGTTTCGTCCATCCAGAATCCGTCAACGGACATTCCACGAGGATTAGCGGCAAGATTCCATGCACTGTCCGGATTTTGAGGACCTGTCTGCATGGAGCCTCTTGAGATAAGCACCATTCCGTATGGTGTAGGTTCAACCCAAGAAGTTCCGCCAACGCCGGTTACTTCACCGCCGGCGGCACGGTAATTACCTGAAGCACACGAACCTGCTGCTACGAGCAGTGTTGTGGCGATTGGGAGGAGTAATAAAGATGACTTTTTCATATCTTACATTATGCGGATGCTCTTATGTTTGTTTTTATTTTTGTCAGACAAGTCCAGTTTCAGACTGTAGCCGGCGAAAATTTCGTGGCTGCCGGAGCTTGCCTTGGAAATTGCGGAGGTAGGGTAGTCGTAACTGTAACCTATGTAGAAATTTTTCAGTTCTGCTCCCAGAACGAGTGATACGGCGTCGTCGTACCTGTAGCCGACACCTAACGAAAGAAATTTACGCCACCTCACTCTGCCTGTAATTTCGGCTGTGGTGAAAGTGAAGTCGCTCTTTACCAATACGGAAGGTATCACTTCAAATAACGTGTTTTTTACGGGAATATTGCTTTCTGCCATAAAATATAATATTCTGCCCGCCTTAAATTCATAATTTTTCTCGTTTGTGCTTTCGCCGGATTCGGCATTGAAAGTGATAGTGGGATTGTTTACGTGCTGGCATGAAACACCTGCCCGGAAAAGCTTGTGAGTGAAATAAACACCCAGTCCCAAGTCCAGGCTTGTGCCTGTGAGGTCCGTGGTGGGGATAGCATCGTCTGTGGATTCGTGGTAGTCGTCATCGTCAGGGATATACACTTCGCTGCCCTTGAATGTTTCGCTGATTATTCCCACCTGGAGACCTGCGGAAAGCACGCCGCCGAAGAGTTTATGCTTGTATGAAAGTTGAGCGGCAATATTCAGGTTCTTGTAAAGACCCAGGCTCTCCTGTTGCATCACAAGTCCCGTGCCAAAGCGTTTGCCGATAAACTTAAACGGCATATCGCCCGTGATGAGAAAAGATTTCGGTGCATTGTCTATACCCATCCATTGCAGTCTTGTTCCGCCGCGGAGTCGCACAAAATCCGTGTCACCTGTAGCACCTGCATTGTAGAATGTAGGCACGGCATAGTATTGCGTGAACTGTGCATCTACCTGTGCCGCAGCTTCCGGACTGAATACGGCTGCTGTGATAATGATGAGGATATAATATAATATGTGTTTTGCTTTTGTCATGCTATTCAAAATAGAAAGTCAGTACCACCATTCCGGAAGTGGCTTTTTTTATAGACTGTGTTATTTTCAGCTTGGAAGGGTCGTCTTTGAGGTCTTTACGCTCATGGTCGATAACATCGGAAAGCCCGAAGCAAAATTTTATCTCCGGGATAAACTTGAAGTAGGGGAGGTAAAAGTCACACCCCATACCAAGTGTGAGGTAAAAGTCTGTAGGTTTGAGTTTTATGTACTCATTGTTCTTTTTAGTGACATCAAATGCCGGCATCACGCCTGCTGTGACGTATGGGCGAGCATTGCGATATCGGAGAGCGGAATATTTTAAGTCAATAGGCATCACTACAAATGCGGATTTCACATTTTGCTGCATGGTGGTTTCGCTATTCATCTCTCTCATCTTGATGATTTTGTTACCAAAATACATTCCGGGAGATATTCTGACGTTGAAATAGGTGTTGAGGCGAAAGTCTATGAGACCGTTGACGCAGAAACCCGGCGAATAGTCAGGTTGGTCCATAAACCAGCTCTCACCCTCGTCTGTAGTGAAGCCATTATGCGTAATATTCAGCATTTGTGCGTGTAGTCCGAAGCTGAAGCCCAGGTGCCACGGACGCATATCAGCGTATGGCCTGTTCAGCAGCTTGTCGTTCAAGTCCTTGGCGGAAACTGTGAAAGACATGGCTGCAGCAAGCACGCAAGCAAAGGTTAATATTATCTTTTTATAAAAAGCCATAATTATTTTTAATAACGTAACATCTCTCCTTTTATTGCATTTAAGAATTTTTTTCTCGTTTCCATTTCTAAACAAATGTTAAATTAGTGCGTTAATTTTTCATTTAAAGCACATTTTTACGTTTTAAATGAAGGATAAAACACATTATAGAACTTTCTTTTAAAGCATTCGTCCGAAAAAATGTGGTGCAACACCAAATATTCGTCCGAAAAAATGTGGTGTCTGTTTGATTATTCGTCCGAAAAAGTGTAACTTTGCGGCAGATATTCGTCCGAAAAAGTGTGTCTATGGAAAGAAAAGTATATCAGAAATTATTGGATTGGAAGAAGAATCCCGGTCGTAAACCGTTGATTCTTAGCGGAGCAAGGCAAGTTGGCAAAACTTGGCTTATGAAAGAATTCGGCAAAAGAGAATATAAGAAAGTTTTATATGCGAATTTTGACCTCGATGAACGCCTCTGCGGAATCTTTGAACAAGATTATGATGTTCAGAGAATACTTTTGGCATTGCAAGCTCTTATCGGGGTAGTTCCAACTCCCGGTGATACACTTATTATCCTTGATGAAATACAAGAAGTGAATAGGGGGTTAGGAGCATTGAAATATTTTTGTGAAAATGCACCGGAATATCATGTAATGGTGGCTGGTTCACTCCTTGGAATAACACTGCACCCCGGGACATCATTTCCCGTGGGTAAAGTAGATATGATAGATGTACATCCTCTTGATTTTGAGGAATTTTTATGGGCTACCGGTAATAAGGAGTTGTCAAAATTGTTGCATAACCCGGACTGGAAATTGATGTCTGTTTTCAAGACTAAATATGTGGAACTGCTCAGAAGGTATTATTACGTTGGAGGAATGCCGGAAGTGGTACAGGCATTTGCAAATAATTATGATTTAAAGGAAGTAAGGACACTCCAAAACACAATTATAGATGCGTACCGTAATGATATTTCCAAACATGCACCGGCAGGAGTGGTACAGAGGATTCAAATGGTGATGAATTCCATTCCTTCGCAATTGGCTAAAGAAAACAAGAAATTTATATATGGAGCCGTGAAAAAGGGAGGAAGAGCCAATGATTTCGAGTTTGCAATACAGTGGCTGATGGATTGTGGAATTGTGACAAAAGTTTCAAGAATAAGGAAAGCTTCTGTCCCTTTGAAGTTTTATGAAGATTTGTCTGCCTTCAAGCTGTTTTTCTTGGATTTAGGATTGCTGGCGGCAATGAGTGAAGCCCCTGCGGATTTAATGCTGGCGAGCAATAGCATTTTTGAGGAATTTAAGGGAATGTTTACGGAGCAATACGTTCTTCAGCAAATGGTGGCGAGAGAAGACTTGTTTATTTACTACTGGAGCAGTGAACGAAATGATGCGGAACTTGATTTTGTGGTCCAAAAAGGAAGTAAAATAATCCCCATAGAGGTGAAAGCGGAGGAAAATGTAAAGGCAAAATCGCTTAATGTTTTTGTGGCATCAAATCCGGGTCTGCATGGAGTCCGACTGTCAATGTCGGATTATCGTGAACAAGATTGGATGACAAATATTCCGCTTTTCTGTTTGCTATATTCTTTGTAATTTTGTAATTATGCAACCAAAAGATATAATAGAAAGTTCAGTGTCCGGATATATAACAGACAGCTTTGAAGGCATTTCCGGAAATTTTACGGATATTGAAATTATCTCAGTGTCCGACACAAATATTGTGGCTAAAGCTAAACGCTACGGCAGATGGTGGCTGCTGAAAGGTATTCCTAAAGATAAGGCGGAAGATGAAGGCTTGCTCCTCCGTCTGCGTAAAGAATTTGAAATGATGATGTCGCTCCAGCACCCTAATGTGGTGGCTGCTTCAAGCATTGAAAATGTGGAAAAACTGGGACAATGCATCGTGATGGAATACGTTGAAGGCATCACACTGAAAGAATGGCTGAAAAACAAGTCTGCTCTCCGTGAACGTCGTCGCCTGGCTTGGGAAATAACACAGGCTGTGGCATATTTGCACTCCGTTGGGATTATTCACCGTGACCTTAAGCCGGCTAATATCATTGTCACTTCAAATGGTGAGAATATAAAGATTATAGACTTCGGACTTTCCGACACGGATTCGCACTCCGTCCTTAAACAGCCCGCAGGTACTGTATCCTATATGTCGCCGGAGCAGCGTGCCGCTTTTCTTCCGGACGTGAAAAACGATATCTACAGCCTTGGCGTCATTTTTAGCGAAATGGACCTCGGCTACGGAAAAATTGTGAAAAAATGCACCTGCGATATCACAAACCGCTATCCAAACGTTGCTGCACTGCAAGACGATATCCGCAAAAGAAACAATCTTTTGTTCGGGACAATTATGGCGGTAGCTGTCGTGGCTATTATCGTTTCCGCGGCACTTGGTGTGATATCTTATTTCAATATGAAACGGACATGAACGGCTTTCGCCAAAGGGAATGAAAAGGGATTTCAT
>JBJECR010000087.1:0-10952 GCA_051871275.1 Muribaculaceae bacterium
TACCCGTAAAGTAGTTCGGATTCGGGAGTGCACACTGAAGAACACCGCCGATACCGCAGTCTATGAGGGCAATTTTCTTCTTGAAGAAGCCAAGGTTTATGTTAAGACCGAATTTTGCATAGAGATAAGCATAAAGTTGTCCTTTACCGTACCAGTGGTCAACGGATTCCAAAACTTTTTCGCCGTTAGGACCAATAGAATATCTTTCCTGTCCTATACCCGGGAAACCACCGGTGTTCATACATACCTGATTTCCCTGCAAACGACCTACAACAAGGTCAAATCCCATCGTGGCACCCATAGAGCCGTAGAACAACCCGAGGTTTACGTCAATGTATCCCCAAGCGGAAGCACCAAGCATTACACCACCTCCAAGTTTGAGATCCAGTGCATTCTTTTGGAACTCTTGTTTTGCCTCTTCCTGTGCTGCATTAAGCTGTGAAATGTCATCGCTGATAGCATCACCATGCTGCTTACCGTCAAGGAATGTGCGTACGTTTTCCGGCAGTGGCGGAAGTTGTCCGTCATTAGGCAATTCTGAACCGAAGCAGAGATAAGCGTCTGCACCAATACTTACAGTAACGATTTTGGACTTGAAATCCACAAGAGTGAATTTGCAACGCTGTTCTTTCGGGTCCGGAACACCGAGATATACGTACCAGTCCGGTGAATTAAGCGTACGTCCTTCTTTCTTAAATGTAATTTTGAGTTGCAGATTTATCGTGAAAGTACAGCAAGAAGAACCGGATTTTTTATCACTATTCTTGTCCTCGTTCTGCATTTGCTGTGCCTTCTCCTGATTCTTTTCATAGTCATTCTTTCCTGCAGTAGAGTTTTTGTCGCCCAAGACACCATTGAGCGATTGCTCTGCAGTTTTTATGTAGCCTTCAAATTTATCATTCAGTTTCTGGAGTTCGGAGAGGCTTGCCTCAAACTCTTTCATAGCGGCACCCATGCCACAATCGGCAGAAACGTCAACGGTAACGTCAAGTTGGAAGTATTTGTCAATAGAGTCGTTTTGATAAACCACTCCCACGTCCGTCTTAATCATGCCACCGCAGTCTATCTTACCATTAAATTTAAATGTGGAGAGTCGCTTTTTCTTAGCCACAACCGTACAATCAAACGAGCCGTCGAAAGTACCGCCGTCACCCATTTTAATACCCAAACCGAGGATTACACCCACAGCACCCTTGTTTGGTTTTGCACTCTTTTCGTCGTCTGTAGGCGAGCAGTTCATATAAAATCCGCCCTTGATTCCGTAAAGGACCACAGGTTTGAAAGTCTTAATCTCGTCACACTTGAGCAAGAACCAACCCCAAGAGAAACGTCCGTCATCGCCGTCATGGTCATAGTAGCCACCGGAAGTTGTGCAAGAGAAGATATCCATAACACTGATATCCACGCTACCTTCATAACCTTTGTCACCGGAATCGCTGTTATCCACCACCTTCAGTTCACCGACAAGACTGAATTGTCCTGTCTTTATTTCAAGAGATGCATTTTCAAACTGAGTTCTATCGTATGAAATCTTGATGTTTGAAATATCATCTATATTTGAAATTTTGGAATGGATGGAAATTCCGGTACCGGCAGAAATGTCCAAATCGTCGCTGAACGTAATCTTACCACCAAGACGGAACGACAAATCCGCACCTTCCGGACTCTTTGAAACATTAAATTTATAATCCGTCAAAGCAAACTTGAAGCAGCCTATGCTCTTTTCAAGTGAAGCATATCCCCACCTACCCAAACTCAAATATACGGGAGTGGAAGATTTTTCGCCAAACACAAATTCTTTTGTTTCATTCCACCAGTGAACGGTTTGTCCGTCAAAGTTTGCAATACTGTCTGACTTGTTTGCACCCCAAGCACTTTCCACAGAGTCGCGGCGAGTTTGGAGTTCTCGAGCGTACTGTGAAATGAAACTCTTGTTGTTTGCAATACGCATTTTGCAGAACTTGATACCCGGGATGTGCAAATCCAGTGGTAACGGCACTTTTTTCAGTTCACCGTTTATTTTATATGCACCTACGATATCTACAGTACCGCCTACACAAAGTTCCACATTTGTCTTAGTATCTCCGTTTTCGTCGTCAATAGCCTCTACAAGGAAATACGTGAGTTCTTTCTTCAGTGAGAGTTCACCGAGAATGAAACTGAAGTCCAAGTCTTCAATCTGTGAGGTCTTGAAAACATAAGCGAAACCGGATTTTTTCGGATCCTTAATTTTTTGCGGGAAAATGTCGCAGCGATAATCAATCTCACCCTTGAAGAGCGGAATTTCCAGTGTTCCGGAGAAACCGAAGTCACGGAAATCATTTTGCAGCACATCTACAAAAATCTCATCAAGCGAGAATGAGAAACCGCCTACAGAGCCGCTTTTCCCTGCACTGTAGTCTATTGCATTGTCTATACTTGCACGGAGTGAGCATCCGGACTTGTCTATAAACATATCTTTCAAGCCAAGTTTCATTCTCTTCTTGTCAAAACTGAAAGATTTAGGGAATGCCATATAAATATTGCTGATATACATTCCTCGCCAGTCGTCATGGCTTGCTTCTTTAACCCCGGCTTTGGAGAAATCGTAGTCTTTCGGGAAATCAGCCATTTCCGGACGGTTTATGCGTTTTGAGTAGTCTATAATCACTTCCGTCTCCTCAAAAGTGAATCCCGGCAGACTTTCATGCTCGAATGAATCCAGGTGAGCATCAGCAGTCCAGTTGTCCCATTTTTCTATAAGTGCCTTGACGTTAAGGATAGGATTTTGGTCTGTCACCGTTTCTCCTTCCACCTTGTAGAGGTTAGGCAGTTTCATGTCTATATCCATGTTCACGGCAGCAAACTTGTTTTCCTGCCATGCAAGGAAACATCCGTCTTCAGGTTCAAGAACGTCTGCCGGAGCATTAAACGTCAGTTCATACTCGGAGCTTGGGTCTTTCACCGTGAAATCTTTCAGCAATGCCACATGTCCGCCTTCCGGAATGAGACTCTTCGGACTGATACACATACGCGGTGCACCAAACACGAGAATCTGGTTTTTCGTAGCCTTTGTTTCCGGCACCACGAAAGTACCTATAAGGTCCATAGTGGCATACGTCGGGGCAAACTTCATAGTGGTGATTTGAATATTCACCGGCGACGGATTTATCTCCTTAGGCAATTCAAGCGGGAAACCAACGTCTTTTACCGTTCCGGAAGAGAGCAGATTATCTATAAGTGCGTAGCCCTTAGTAACTTCAGTATAATATTTTTCCAGATTTATATTTTCCGCAAGTGATTTTGCCTTATCTTTAGCTTCGCCTTCAAGCTTGCTTGCGTAAGGTATTCCGGAGTCACCGATAAGGTTATCTATACCCCAATCCGAGAAGAGTTTATCCACCACTTCCGCACTGGTCATCTTGTTGTTAGGACCGGCGTATGTCACAACTTGTCCTGCATACACCTGATTTTCCGTATTTACGGCAATAGAGTCGAATTTTACGCAGAGTTCCCACTTGGCAAGGAGTGGTTCCCAAATCACGTGTCCCGTACCTGAGAAGCAACCCTGAACCTTGAGATCCTTCAAGTCACCGTCAAGCACGAGTTCATATTCACCAATGGTAATAGTCTTGCCTTTCAGGTCTTTAGCCTTGAGAGTGGTAGGCTTTTCGTTCTTAATATCAACCTGGTTTGCACACTGGAAGAAACGACGTGTGAAATGCTCCGTGAGAGCAAAGTCAATAGTATTCGTTGTATCTGTATAGTGGAGCGAAGTCTCATTTTTACAAATAGGAGTAACTCTGAGGAGGAGATAGTCGCCCTTCTCCACTTTGTCTTCAATTTCTCTCCAGCGGATAGTATCCGTAAGGATTTTTACGCCCTGCTTTTTATATACAGGCTCTTTGCGAACCATTTCCGCAAGTTCTGCATAGTCGTCATTGCGGAAAAGTTCCACATTGTATTCAAATTGCAGTGTATCAGGACGTTCACCGATACTTGCTTCAATACCCGGGGCTTTCCATTTTACCGGAATATTCGTGTTTGTATAGACTTTTCTTGCACCTACATCTTCGTCAAACGACGGAGTGATGATTTTCACACTGCGGAGGGTGTAAAGCGAATCAGACATTTCACTGCCACCCATCATGTGAATCTCTATTTTTTCTTTACCTTTTTTATCATCTTCTTCAGGTTCCGGCTCGGGTTCCGGTTCCGGAATTGCAGCGAAACTCTTTATGCGGAAAAGTTTTATGTCGCTTTTGCCGTCGTTCTGCACATTGATGTAGCCGAGCGAACCTTCCTGTGCGGCATTTGTTTTTGCAGTGATTTGTGCGGCATACGTTTCTGCCAGAGACATAGCATTAACGTAGTTTATGGGAATCATACACTGCGGCATAGTGAGGTTAAATGCCTGATAAACAACGCTATTATTTTCAATAGCAAGTTCCGGATACTGTCCCGGGAGCATTTGCACTATCCTGATATCATACGTATATACGGCAGCCCTGGGTGCACAGTTCAGCACCGGGGCAATCCACTGGAGCATAGGCACTTCCTGGCTCAACTCCGCCACTTCTCCGCCAATAGCCACAGGTGAAATCCATGCCGGTGGCTGAGCACTGTAGCAAACGTCGAAAACGCACTTGCTTTGGCTCGGATTGTTCAGCAAAACGGGAGAAGAAAGCGTAGGATCCCATTTATAGACGTAAATGTAAAGCTCATATTTGCCTTCCGGGAGGTTACCGAAATTTCCTGACGCCACATTGTCGAAAAGTTCCTGAGGCATAGTGATGTCCTGCATACGGACGTGGTTAAACATTCCGCACATCTCCTTTGCGTTCATGATTTTGACACCCATAGGTGCAATCACAAACGGCTCTTTAGGCATAGTCAAACCCGGAATAATGATATTGATATCATTTGTGGGCGAAAGCTGATGCAGTTCCACACCAAGATAGAAGAGTTGCTGCTCATTCGTGGTGTTTGAGATGGAAAGCGTCAAATACTGCCCCGGATTGGACATAATGTACATCACCTGTGGAGGCAAAATAGGATTTTTTGTAGTTACATTCACTACAAGTTCTTCTGCCGCGGCATTAAACAATCCTAATACGGCAAATAGTGCCGAAACTATATATTTTTTGTAGTTTTTCATTTTTTCTCCTTTGCTTTACGTTTGATTTCAAGAAGTGTAAATGTATATACGTAGTTCATCGTCAGGCGGATATCCGTTCCGTCAAGCGATGATTTGGTCTTGGTAAGGTTCACGTCGCCGTACTTGCTGAAAGAAGCGGAGAAACTGAAAGAGTGAGCTTTCTTCAGTGTGTAGTTTGCACTCAAGTCCAGTGCCATAGAGAGGTTTTTGGAAGTTTTTTTCACCTCATTGTAGCAAATGGAAACGGTGGCGGAAGTGGAGAGGTTATTGTCTTTTAGGAAGCTGCGTCCGGTGGTGAACGAGCCCACGTCTGAAAGATACGTTGTTTCAAAGCCTTCGGACTGCTGGTGACTGTAGTTAAACGAGAAGTTTGTATCCCAAGGTTTTACGTTCAGAGTATATGAAGCACCGAGTGCAAGAGTTTTTACGTCTGACATACCTATAGAGAAAATATTCAAGTCCTTGTTTGTGGTGTAGTTACCGGAAAGGCTGAATGAGTGGTCAAAGTTAGTACGTTGAAAAACGATTGAAGGCAAAAGGCTGACGCTGTGAAGAATACGGTGAACGCGAACAGTATCATTAAGAGCGACCGTACCGTCTGCCTGGTCTTGCAGATATCCGTTGTACATGGCATTGATATTAAAATTGTCCGTAATGCGGAAACCTGCCATGCCGGAATAGACGTAGCCTTTTGTGGTATATAATTGTTTTTTTGTGAGGTTATCTTTCTGAAGGGAGAAATTGGCACTGAGTGTAACGCGTTTGAAAAGCGTTGTGCCGAAAGTAGCACCTAAACTGTGATAGTTGTTAGATGTATAGTATGTTCCAAGCGAAGTGTAGTCCGGTTGGATTATTTTGTAATATAAAGACGTGTTAAACCATTTTGTGGTGAATGCGAGAGAAGCATCGCCTGCAAAACGGAGTATAGTTGTGTAACGCGGCTGGAAAATGCCATCGTACTTAGTAGCCTGTCCCACAGTCACTTTCTGTGACTCCGTATCTGCCGTAAAAGCGGAAGTGGCTGCATTAACATGGAAAGAGAGGAAATTTTTTATTGCGTAAGAACCTTTGACACCCACCACAAGGTTTTCCTGTGGGCGATAGGTTTCTCTGTAAAGTTCATTGATAGAGCTTTCCTGGTCGTAAGCACGGAGGAAATAGACGTCTATGCTTTTGCGTCCGCTACCATAGCCGGCACTGAATCCCCAGCCAATGCGACGATATTGCGGTTTACGCGGGTTCGGATCCTCCGGATTGTCGTTTACAGCACTCTTCAGCACACCGTAAAAAGCGGAAGTGCGGAATTTTTTACCTTTGTATTCCAGTCCTACACCGTTAAACGACATATTCATCACGTATGTGCTGAAAGGTATTGAGGACTGTCCGATGTGTGCCGTAAAGTCTTTATAACTCGGAGAGATATTAAATGAAAATTGCGGATAGCTGAAACTCGTGTTATTATTCGTGTAATAAAACGAGAACGGCATGGAGAAACCGTAAATACGGATATTAAGGTTCGCATATACGCTGTTGCTCAAGGGTGACATATATCCTGCTCCCATTGACGTGTGATAATACGTGTTTTGCGTTCCTATTGAACCGGTAATTATCAGCGGGTCGCTTTTTCCTATCTGAGATATATCCTGCGCCGATGCCCCGAAAATGCCAAAGACACAAGCTGCAGAAACTGCAACCTGCCTCAGCTTGCGAGAAAACATTGCGGACAGTTGGGGATTATTGATTCTCATTTAGTGCTGTTATATATAATAAGGTGTAAACGGATTTTGAAAAAAGAGAAAAGTCGGAACGGTGTTCCAAAAAAATTCATAGTTAAACGCGGATAAACCGCCCCGACTATTCTCATCATATATGTTACTTATCGGAGCTCACTATGTTTGCTCCGAGAGGTTCTTCGTGATTATTTCACAATCTTGCGAGTGATAACGCCGTTTTCAGTAGCAACTTTCACTACGTAAACGCCGCTTGCAAGGTTTTCACCTGATACCAGTTGACCTGAAACGGTATATACTTTTACGTTGTCTGCTTCTGCACCTTCAACTACAATATTGCCGTTTTCAACACCGATATTCACAGAGCCATCGTTTGAAATCATATCCACGCCTGTAACTTCAGATTTGAGGATTGCAGGTTCGGAAAGAGTACCGAGGAGTTTTGTGAAGTTAACGCTGTTATCAACTGTAATATAGTTGCCTGTAGCACGGTCAAAGAGTTCGAAGTTTACAACGTCTTGAGGCTGACCTGCAACAGTGATGAAGAAACGGTTACCAATCATCTTACCTTCACCGCGACATTCACCATCTACGAATGCACCGATAGCATAACGATTCGGTTCAAGTTTGCCAGCAAATTCAGCGATAATACACATATTTTCAGCAAACTGATTTGGATTGTAGTTGAAATCCGGTGTTTCGCTGTAAATATCAAATGAATTGCCTGATTCAGGTACTTGATATTCAGTGAGATATCTGTCCGGCATAAATAATACGTTAGCAGCATCGCCTGCATTGTAAACAAGGTAACCTTCACCTGCATTGAGTGATTCGAGAGTACCGACCCATGTGCCTGATTCAGAGTCAAATGTCATAAATCCGGATTGAGCAATAACGTAGCTGTTTGCAGGAAGAATCACTTTTCCAAATACTTCTTGGAAGTTACGATCCTTGCAATAGCGGTTGCTGAACCATGTCCACCCTGCTTTGAATGAAACTTCTTTGCTCTCGTTTGAGAAAAGATCCGTGTTTTCAGCCAAATAAGCAACAGTTTGTCCTTCTTTCACTTTAACACGATAGAATGAAGAGTTGTCAAGTGAAATGAGAGAGCCGAAGAAGCCGAAGTTCGGGTCATTGTACATTAATTGTGTCTGTGAACGTACTTCCTGAGCATTAGCATAGTTTGTAACAAAAGCATCTACACTTTCCGTGCCGGAATAGAGTGAAAGCCAATTCCAACCTTCACCAAGGTTCACACGCTGAGTAATCTTAACAGGTTGAGTAGCACTAAGATTGCCTACAGTAGCAGTCAAACGAGACTCACCAACAAGTTTTGGCTCTAAAGTCCACTTGTTTTCATTTCCTACGCGAGTAAGAGTAAAATACGGTGCTTCTTCATCTTCAACTGCAGTCGGAATTGCGAATGAAACGTCTGCGAGAGGATAATTTTCCGGAGTTGTGGTGATTACGAGTTCGTATGTATCTTCACAACCGATTGTGATTGGCTCAAATGAAATTGCAGACAGAGCCTGTGTGATTTGAATGCCGAAGCCTGTTGTGAATACGTTTGGAATTTCATTGCTGAAAACACCTTCACCGTCAAGACCACTGAGGAGAGTTGTGATAGTACCTTCAATGCGGCTTGTGCCGTAAGCAGCAGCGATAAATTCGTATTCAGCAGTGCGTCCGTCACCGTTTATAGTAAGAATCGGTGTTCCTTCACCATAGTTTTCTGCCCAAACAAGTTCACTGAAAGCATATTCACCGGTCTTGATATTGCCTTGAATATTTGATGTAATATCAAGTGTACCAAGGAGATCCTGTGCCACTTCAATCACGAGTGGATCTTGGCTGACAGAGAAGTCTGCTTCTGTAGGCAGTTTCACTACATTGACATTTACTGTCCACGGCATATTAGGAATATCTGAGTGAGTAACCGTAACTGTGGCACTACCAACATATTCTGCAGTGATAACGCCTTCCGTCATGGAAAGAACATCATTGCCTAAGTCGTCTGTGCCTGAAACAGCATAGCTGATACCTGACATCGGGTCTGTTGCTGTTTCCGGGAAGAGTGTGTAAGTATATGGCAAAAGGTCTGAAACCACTGTACCTACAGTCACTGTGAGTGATTCATAAAGCTGAGCAAATTTTTCTACCGGCTGGCGAACAATCACAGTCACATCAAATTTTGCACCGCCAACAGCAGTTGCTGTCATAGTAAATGAACCTGCTTTTACAGGTGTCCAACCGTTAGCTACAGTGGAATTTTCTTCAAATGCAGTTTCATCAGAAGGAACCCAAACTACAGTTTCCGTAGCATCGTCCGGAGTAATCACAATTATTGACTGCAATGCATTTGTGAGGGACTCTGAATCGTAGATGTCAACGTGAATAGTAGCCTCTGTGTAATTCGGATTGAGTGCAATACCTGTAATAGGTTGATTTACAATTACATTTGTATAAGTGCTTGGCATACCGTTGTTAGGTGCACCGAAACTTACACCAAGGTAAGCACCTGTCTGATTAGCCTTGAGACCTGTGAGGACATTGTTTTCAATCTTAATGTAATCCGTACTGTTTCCGTATTCCCATACAATCTCATCAGGAAGGTTGGCATTTGACGGAGTGACGGTAAGATTGTCCAAAAGATTGACAGTACCGCCCACATTTACTTCCAGTGTTTCCGGAAGGCTAAGAGCAGTAGCAGCAATAAATGTACGATTAAGAGGTGTTGACGGCTCACCGAATGTCTGGTCCGTGCCATCTACGGTAATAACACCGGAAAGAGTGTATTCCGTTTCGTAACATTTAACTACGAGGGTTACATTCTGCGTTCCTTCATCAGGATTCACACCAATACGGAGGGTGAAAAGAGAGGAAGCAGTGGTTGTCCCAACTGTGGAGATTTCTGCAATACCACGGCACTCATCACCAATGAAAGCACCGAGAGTAGTGTTTTCTCCCACATTAATCGGATTTCCGTCACCATCAAAAAGTGCTACGTATGCAACAGCCTGGTTCTGATACTCTGCAGAAGTCCAGTTTCTTGCTGCAAACGTAGTGACAGTTGAAATGACAGTCATCAAGAAAAATGATAAAAGTTTTTTCATTTTTGCACTGTTTTTTTAGAGTTAATATTTGAGATAATTAATTGTTTTATGCTGTTTGTTAAGTTTTCTATATTTATGCCACGTTTTATGACTTAATATCCGATTCTCTTTTTCCGAGACCTTGTGCTATTACTGAACCAGGGTGCTATCCGGTTTTTCCAACGGTATTACATATCCTTTGAGGAAAAGACTGTTCATGCCGTCCGGAGAATCCGTATATACTGCAAGGCGTGAGCGAAATATTCCGTCACGCCCCGCCGGATTAAATGTAACGTCTATTTTTGCTGTGTCACCGGGTTCAATAAGGGTTCTTGTGTAATCCACATTCGTGCAACCGCAACTTGTGCTTATGCGAATAATGCTGAAAGGCTCTTCGCCATTGTTGCGAAACCGGAAACAATGCCGGATTTCACCATCTGCCTCACGTATTTCTCCAAACTCAAAAACCGTTCCACCTATCCACCCTATTTCACTTTGGGAGGATACAGATGCAACAGTGAACAACAGAAACACTAAAGCAATAAGCCTTTTAAAAAACACAATTATATTCATAATTAAACGGCAAATGCGTTTAAGCACATTTTTACGTTGCAAAATTAACGTTCTTACACAATTTTTATATGACAGAAACGGACAAAAGTTTGACAAAATCGGACAAAATGCACCCAAAATGCCATTTTGTCCGTTTTTGACAAGTGATTTTTCAAAAAAAATAAGGACAGATTCAATTTTTCTGTCCTTAGTGATATACAAATTTTAAGAGTAAAAGATTTGCCCCTAAAAAACAAAAATTATTTGAATTTATCTGAGCAAGGCTATGCAATAAACAAGAGTGCTATGTGATATGTGCAAAATGCCACTACCCATGCCAGCGTAGTGTTGTATGCCGCAGAAAATGCTCCGTACTTCCATGAGCCACACTCCTGACTTCGTCGCTTTATAGGGCTTGAAAAAAATCACATCTGATTTTCA
>JBJECR010000088.1:0-2468 GCA_051871275.1 Muribaculaceae bacterium
GAAAATCAGATGTGATTTTTTTCAAGCCCTATAAAGCGACGAAGTCAGGAAATATGTCAAGAAAGTGTTTTTCATCACTTATGCACTTGATTTTCCTTTCATCCGTTGCTCTCGTTTCTTGCGAGAGCAACTTTGAAAAGGATAACAGTACCACATATAAGGTATTGATTGCTTCAACAAAAGATTATTCAATACAAAATGAATATTCCGCTAAATTGCAAGGTCGTCAAACCGTTGAAGTTAGACCTCAGATTTGCGGATTGATTACTTCTGTTCTCATTGAGGAGGGGCAGAAAGTAAAGAAAGGTCAACCACTGTTTATTATAGATCAAGTGCCATATAAGGCAGCATACGAAGAAGCAGCGGCTAATGTGAAAAGTGCTGAGGCAAAATTGCGTACAGCGGAGTTGAATCTAAAAAGCACGGAATCACTACATAGCAAAGAGATTGTTTCAGACTATAATTTACATACGTCGCAAAATGAACTCGCACAAGCTCAGGCAGCTCTTTCACAGGCTCAAGCACAAGAAACGAACGCAAAAAACAATTTGTCATATACTGTAGTTACGAGTCCTGCAGATGGCGTGGCGGGTATGATTAACTATCGAGTTGGAGCACTTGTGAGTAGTAATATAGATACGCCGCTTGTTGTGATTTCTGATGATGAAGTTATATATGCCTATTTTTCTTTGTCGGATAGTAAAGTAATAGATTTGGTCGAAAAATTTGGTTCAATTGACAAATTTATAGGTTCTGCTCCGAAGATTTCATTAAGAATGAGCAACGGACAAATATACTCCAAACAAGGTAAGATAAGTGCCATAAGTGGAATTGTTGATGAATCTACCGGAGCAGTGACTATAAGGGCGGATTATGACAATTCTTCTAAAATGCTTCGTGCAGGTTCAAACGGTTCTATTGTCATTCCTGAGACATACACAAATTGTATTGTTATACCACAAGGTGCCACATATCAGATACAAAATAAGTTGTTTGCATATAAAGTGGTAAATGGTAAAGCTGTCTCTACTGAAATTAGCGTAATGCCTATAAGTAATGGAACAGAATATGCGTTGAAATCGGGACTTGAACCGGGAGATACAATTATAGCGGAAGGTGCCGGTTTAGTTAAGGATGGCGCTAATATACTCATAGAGGAAAAGGATTTGATAAAATGAACGTAAAAACATTTATAGACCGTCCTATCTTATCTGGCGTAATATCCGTGCTGATTGTTATTTTGGGACTAATAGGACTCAGCCGTTTGCCTCTTGAGAGATTTCCGGATATAGCGCCACCTACTGTAAAGGTGTCTGCAACATACACGGGAGCTAATGCTGAAACCGTGATGAAAAGTGTGATTACACCGCTTGAGGAGCAGTTGAATGGTGTGGAAAATATGATGTACATGACATCTACTGCCACAAATACCGGTTCCGCTTCCGTTTCCGTATATTTCAAACAAGGCACAGACCCTGATATGTCTGTTGTAAATGTTCAAAACAGAGTTGCTTCCGCACAGGGTCTGCTTCCCGCAGAAGTAACAAAGTCCGGTGTGACTGTTCGTAAAAGGCAAAATAGTTCATTGAAAGCAGTGACACTTTATTCGCCCACAGATAAGTATGATGCCAATTTTCTCACGAATTATATGAAAATTAACATCGAGCCTCAAATGTCGCGTATTCCCGGAGTAGGGGAGGTTAATATTTGGGGTGCGAGTTATTCTATGAGAATATGGCTGAATCCTTTGAAAATGGCACAATATGGTCTTATGCCCTCGGATATATCAGCAGTTCTGTCTGAGCAAAACTTAGAATCACCAACAGGCACGCTCGGTTCAGAATCTTTGAATACTTTCTGCTATGTGCTAAAATATCGCGGCAGATATGAAGAGGAGAAAGACTATGGCAATATGGTAATAAAATCTTTGCCGGATGGTAATGTTTTGAGGCTTAAAGATGTGGCGGAAATTGAACTTGGCTCGGAAAACTATGCTATACTAAGTCAGACAAGCGGACATCCGGGAGCAAACTGTATGATTGCACAAACCTCCGGCTCAAACGCAAATGAAATTATTGAGGAAATTGACGCCACCTCTGCAGAAATTTCGGAAACATTGCCAGATGGTATGGTACTGGAAGATGTGATGAGTGTAAAAGATTTTCTTGATGCTTCAATTGATAATGTAATAGAAACTCTTATTATTGCAATTATACTTGTAGTGTTTGTGGTTTACTTCTTCCTTCACGACTTGAGAGCAACTCTTATACCATCTATAGCAAAGATACAACAAAAAACTGAGAATGAGGGCAGAATGATGAAAAATCTGTGGGAATGAGCGGATTAATTGATTTAAAAGATGATTTGAAGGAGCAAGTGAACGCCACAAAAAGGTCAGTTGAAGCAAGAGATACGTTACTATCCCGTTACTCTTTTCACTGGCAAAGAGGTCTGAAAAGCCCGTGAAG
>JBJECR010000089.1:0-42514 GCA_051871275.1 Muribaculaceae bacterium
ACACGAAGTGTTGGAAATCAGCACTTCACAATTTAAATATTTTCGAATGAAAAAACTATTATATACGGCAGCAATAGCACTTTCAATTACAATGGCAAGCTGCGATGATTTCCTTGACGAACAAGTGCCACAGGGTACTCTGGACGAGGAACAATTGATGCAAGCAGAAAATGTAGATAACCTTGTTATTTCCGCTTATGCAATATGGATTTCCGGTGAAGATATTAACTCTTCTTTCTCTCTCTGGAACTTTGACGTTCGTTCCGATGATGCTTATAAAGGAGGTAATGGTACGGAAGACGGTGATGTTTTCCACGCAATAGAAATCTCACAAGGTGTGATGACAACAGCATGGAACCTTTCAAGTATCTGGGAACGCCTTTATAATGCTATTTCTCGCTCTAATACGGCTCTTGAACTCCTTGAAAAAATGGACGAGAAAGCATATCCGAATAGGAATAAGCGTATTGCAGAAATGAGATTCCTTCGTGGCCACGGACATTTCCTTCTCAAGCAATTATTCAAAAACATCGTTTTTGCAAATGAACCGGGACTTTCTCCTGATGAATATAATAACCTCACAAACACTAAATACAGCAACGATGAAGGTTGGGCACAAATTGCAGCGGATTTTGAATATGCTTTCAATAATCTTCCTGATAAACAAGTGGAGAAAGGACGCCCAACAAAGGCTGCGGCTGCTGCTTATCTGGCAAAGACATATCTCTACAAGGCTTACCGCCAAGACAACGCAAACTCTCATCAGATAACTTCAATCAATGCAGACGACCTTAAGCAGGTGGTTAAATACACAGAGGCTTCCATAATGAATGCAGGTGGATATGGTCTTGAAAATGATTTTCATAACAATTTCCGTCCGGAACCACAGTATGAAAACGGAGTGGAATCTCTTTGGGCTATGCAGTACTCTATGAACGATGGTTCCAAGTACGGAAACTGTAACTGGGCATTTGGTCTTATTGTACCAAATATCCCGGGTGTAACAGATGGCGGATGTGACTTCTATAAGCCGAGTCAAAACCTTGTAAACTCATTTAAAACAGATGCCGACGGACATCCATTGTTTGATACGTTTAACAATTCCGACTATGATATGACAAAGGATTATGCAGATCCTCGTTTATTCCTCACGGTGGGTATTCCGGGACTTCCCTACGAATTTAATCCAAAATATATTATGGATAAGAGTGCTACTTGGAGCCGTTCAAACGGTCTTTACGGTTACAATGTAACTCTTAAGCACAATGTCGACCCGGATGGTGATTATCTTGTTAAAAACGGTCTTTGGGCAAGTCCGATGAACCATATTGTTCTTCGCTACTCAGACGTGATGCTTATGCGTGCGGAGGCACTCATTCAACTTAATGACGGAAGAATCCAGGAAGCAGTAAATCTTATCAATCAGATTCGTAACCGTGCTCGCCAGAGTCTTACAGTGATTTCAAATTACGAATCAGACTATGGTGTACATTTTAATGTCCGTCCTTACACAGGCTCGTATTCACAGGAAGAAGCTCTTAAGATGCTCAAATTCGAGCGTCGTGTGGAACTTGCTATGGAAAGTGACCGCTTCTTTGACCTTGTTCGTTGGGGCGAAGCCGAACAGGTGCTAAACAAATATTATGCAGAAGAAGCTGCTAAATGTACTATCTATTCAAATGCTCACTTCACGGCAGACAAAAACGAATATCTGCCTATCCCATTTGCACAAATCAGTGCAAGTAACGGAAACTACAAGCAGAATATCGGTGGTTGGTAATTTATAATAATCCTTAAGATTAATCACAATGAAAACAATATATAAGAATCTCTTGATGATAGCGGCAATTATCCTTGCCGGAGTATCATTTTCAAGTTGTGACGATGACAATGTGTCAAATTTAAGACTTGACGGCAGCACTGAAATAGAATCCTTCAAACTGGGCGGATATTCCGGGGAAATAGACTATGCTGCAAAAACAATATTTGTAGGTGTGCCCGTTGATTGCGACCTTACGGATATCGTGGTTAGCGAAATATCTCTCGGACAAGGTGCTTCCGCAGATATTGCAGTGGGTGAACACATCAATTGCTCTGTTCCTCGCACTATCACGGTTTCAAACGGTGATGTATTCACAAAGTGGACACTCACGGCAAAACATGATGATGTGCAATTCCTTACAGCTATGCTTGACGGACAATATAGCGGTACTATTGACAATGCAGAACGCACAATTATGTTCTTCGTTCCCCTCACTGCAGATGTGACTGCTATGACAATCAGCTATACACTTAATGAAGGTGCTACGGCAGTACCGGAATCCGGTAGCACAATAGATTTTACAACCCCTGTTAAAATCACTGCTTCTTATCGTACTGCTACAATTGATTACACAGTCACTGTGATTAAAGATGAAATGTCGCAAGAGCCTAAAGCATTTGTGGGTAATGCAGACAATGTAGAAAGCCTTGGTGCTGAAGCAAAAGCAGCAGCTCAATGGATGATTGCAAACGTTCCAAATGTGGAATATGTACCAATTAGCGGTATTATGGATGGTAGCGTGAAGCTCAACAAGTACAAAATGATTTGGTGTCATTTGGACTTTACTGATTGGCCAAGCTATATGTGGGATTCTCGAGACCAATTCAATGACTACTACATTAAGGGTGGTAATATTCTCGCTTCTCGTGATGGTGCAAGATATATCAACGACGTTTGGCGTATTGCAAAAGACCAGCAGAGTCCTAACAATATGTTTGGAGGTGACGTTTATGAAACTCTTGAAAATGACCTTGGCTTTACAGTGACAGGAAATGAAACTCATCCGATTTACGATGGCTTGACACCTGATGAAAACGGCAGAATACTTCTTGTTTCCAAAGGTTGTACAAACTCAAACCGCACACTCCAGTGGGTTGTGGACTGGGACGCATACGGAAGCATGGAAGTATGGCAGGAAAAAACAGGTGCTAAAGCTATTGGCAGCACACACGACTATGATTACAATCGTGTCACTATTGCAGAATTTGAACCAAGAGCTATCCTTGATGGCTATCAGAGTGGAACTGTAATCACTATCGGTACTCCGGGATTTGAATGGTATATATCAAACGGCAAAACAAACGAGTACAGCGATAATATGGTGAAACTCACTAAAAATGCTATTAATTACCTTTGCAAATAATCATAATAAAGAATTATCATGAAACTCAATATATTGACAATATTTTCGGCTGTAGCACTTACTCTTTGTGCATGCAGTGACGATGATGTGGTTTTGACTACGAAAGATTGGGATAACACTGCCACATATTTTGCATCAACAGATGCCGCACACCTTGACACTTATTATCAGCCACAAGTGGGATATGTTGGTGACCCAATGCCGTTCTATGACCCTGTGCAGAAAGATTATAAGATTTTTTATCTGCAAGAGTATCGTCCTAACTCAAATACGTATCACCCATTTTGGTGTCTCCAAACATCAGACGGTGCTACATACGAATCACTTGGTGAATTAATCTCAACCGGTAGCGTTAATGAGCTTGACGGCGCACTCGGAACCGGTTGTACGGTTTATAATGAAGCAGATAAGACTTATTACACATTCTATACCGCACATTCGGCAAACTTGGCTCTGACAGGTATCAATGAAGCTATTATGGTGGCTAAATCACAGGATTTCAAGACCTGGACAAAGGATCGCTCATTTATCCTTTCCGGAGAAGGTGAATACAGCACAAATGATTTCCGTGACCCTGCGATTTTCAAAACAGAAGATGGTGTTTATCACATGGTGATTGCTACTCAGAGAAACGGAAAAGGTACACTTGCAGAATACACGTCAACGGATCTTAAAAACTGGAAATCCGAGGGAATGTTTATGAATATGATGTGGGACCGCTTTTATGAATGTCCGGACGTATTCAAAATGGGCGAATGGTGGTACCTCGTATATTCTGAAAAACATGCTGCCGTGCGTAAAGTGCAGTATTTCAAAGGTCGTACACTTGAAGAACTCAAAGCCTCAACGCTTAATGATGCAGGTATTTGGCCCGATGACCATGAAGGTTTCTTGAACTCTCGTTCGTTCTACGCCGGAAAAACAGCATCAGACGGCGATAAACGTTACATTTGGGGATGGTGTCCTACCCGTCCGGGCAATGACAATATCAATGTAGGTGCATATCCCGCAGAACCTGAATGGGCAGGAGCACTTGTGGCTCACGAACTTCTCCAGAATGAAGACGGTACACTGACACTTGGTGCTGTTAAAGCTATTGAAAACAAATTCAATACGGAAGTACCTGTAAAAGTAATGGCTAAATCAGATAATGTGACCGTAGGTAACGGTAACTATGAGTTGAGCGGTGACAGTTATGTGCTTTTCAACAGACTTAACTCATGCAATAAGATTGAATTTACAGTAACTGCATCATCTGCAGATGACAAATTCGGTATTTCTTTTGTACGCGGCACGGACTCCAAAAAGTATTATACCCTTGTTGTTAACCCTGAAGGCAGCACACGCAGAAAAATAAACTTTGAGGAAGAAGGAGAAGAAGGCACAGGTTTTGTCAATGGTGGTGACGGCTATCTATTTAGCACCCCGGCAGACAATGTTTACAATGTGGTAATTCTTACAGACAATTCCGTATGCAATGTGTATATAAACAATGTAGCAGCACATACTATCCGCCTTTACGGTATTCAGAAAAACTGCTGGTCCATAAATAATTACGGTGGTAACATTGCAGTGTCCGGTCTTAAAGTAAGCAAACAATGAAAAAACAATAAAAAACCAACAATAAAAGTATTACATTATTTAATAACCAAATAAACAGTATAATAATTATGAAAAAATTAGCATTAAGCATCTTTGCAACGCTTGCTTGCATTTTTGCAGCAAAAGCAGATGTTGTGGAAGTTAAATCTTTGTATTCCGGCTCTAAAGATGTAACTTGGGAAAATTCCCTGATTATTGACGCGAGTGAATTTGCTTCAGGCGTTGAAGTGGGACATTTTATCCTCATTAACCTTGAAAATGCAACGGACGTCCTTGAAATTAAAGCAAATGGTGTTTGGTTGCCGGGTAGTATTTTTACTAATATTGAAGGTAAGTCTGAATACAAGGCTTATATTACTTCTCCTATGCTTTCAGCACTCAAAGAATATGGTCTTGAAATTATCGGTAAATCATTCACGGTTACTTCTGTAAAAATTATGAATGATGGTACTACCGTGCCTGACGGAGCTATCTGGGCAGGTTATTTCTTTGCAAATGAATGGACAACTATGGAACTCTTCAAAACGGCATTTAATGTTTATCAGAAAGAAGCAAATGCAGAGAATAATTTTCTTGGTCATACAAAACTTATCATCAATCATGAAGCAGGTTTTGACTACTACCTTCTGAATGTGATGACACAATTTGATAATCCTGATGCAGTTTGGGCAAATTCCGAAAAAAATCTTACAAAAGGAACAAATCAGGTTACTGTTGACATTTCAGGCATTGATGCTAATCAAGCTCTCGCAGATGTAAGTACTCTTCTTTTGCAATTCAATAAAGAAGGTGGAAACGGTTTTAATGTTACGTCTATAGTATTAAGTGATGAACATGGTGTTACAGGAGCTGCAGAGGTTTCCATGAGCGATATTGACGAAATGATGCCTACAACGGTTTATAATCTTCAAGGAATAGCAGTGAAACACAATGTACTTCCTGCAGAAGCTCTTGAATCACTTCCAAAAGGTTTATACATCATTAACGGAAAGAAAATTCTTAATAGATAAAGTATTTACGATTGTATAGGGGGTAACTGCCCCTCTCTTTAAAAATCTCTAATGTATAGTTTTTAATAGACCTTTTAAGTAGAGTTATTTTGGTAAAACGACAACAGGCAAAGACGTTGATGTCCTTGCCTGTTGGTTTTTATAAATAGTCCTATATTTTATCAAGTCCTTTGGTAAATTTGAGCCAATAGTATTTTATCGGATTGGTGTATTTGAGTTGTTTCCAAGGTCGGCTGCTGTGTGGGCGATGCCAAACGGGAAGGTTTGTGAAAAGGTAATTTTTGAAGCCGCAGTTGAGTGATTCGTGTGAGATTGTGACGTCAAACCAGTTTTTGCTTTCGTCAAGGCGGTCAAAGTCAAAGGCGGAAAGAAACTCAGGAGTGAGGAGCGAGCAGCAAAAACTGCAGTGTTTCTTTTCCGGATACACCATATTCTCTTTCCCTTTAGCGTGAAGATAGGGGTAGTTTATCTCTCCTTTTTCATCAACAGTCACAGCAGCTGCTATTCCGCAGTCTTTTCTTTCTTCAGCACCGGTGTAAAGGTCTTGGAGTGTGTTTTTTTTCACAATCACATCGCTCTCTACAATCAGAAGTCCTGCATCTGCCGCTATTGCTTCCTTGCGTGTCTTTTTCAGCACGAGGAGGTAGTTTGGCGATGGGTGAGTGGTGAGGTCTTTAAGGTTCACCAGGTTAAAACCCATTTCTGCAGCAGCCTTTTCAAGTCGCAGAGTATTTTCCTCCGTGCTGAAATCGTTGTAAACGGTGTAAGTGTAGGGGAATTTGATGTCTGAGTCCAGAATGGCTTTCACCGTTTCCAGAGTGAGGTCGATAGAATCCTTTACCGGTGTGATTATATGCAGTGATTTCATTATTTTAGTCTAATTTAAGCACGGCGAGGAATGCTTTCTGCGGCACTTCCACAGAACCGATTTGCTTCATACGTTTTTTACCTTTTTTCTGCTTTTCCAGGAGCTTGCGTTTACGTGAGATGTCACCGCCGTAACATTTTGCGGTAACGTCTTTACGGACAGCCTTTATTGTTTCGCGAGCAATGATTTTTGCACCTATTGCAGCTTGCACGGCAATGTCGAATTGCTGTCTCGGAATCAGTTCTTTGAGTTTCTCGCACATTCTTCTGCCAAGGCTCACGGCATTATCGACGTGAGTGAGCGTGGAGAGTGCGTCAACGCTTTCGCCGTTTAGCAAAATGTCCAGTTTGATAAGTTTGGACTCGCGGAAATCGTAGAGGTGATAGTCAAAAGACGCATAACCTTTGGAGATAGATTTGAGTTTATCGTAGAAGTCTATCACAATTTCACCGAGTGGCAAGTCAAAAGTCAGTTCCATACGGTTTCCGGAAATGTATTCCTGTTTTATAAGTTCGCCGCGTTTTCCGAGGCACAGTGTCATTATCGGTCCTATGTAATCTGCGGCGGTGATAACGGAAGCACGTATGTATGGCTCTTCAATGCGTTCAATGAGGGTGAGATCCGGAAGTCCGGAAGGGTTATGCACTTCTGTCATTGCACCCTTTTTGTCATAAACTTTGTATGAAACGTTTGGCACAGTGGTGATTACCTCCATATCAAATTCGCGGCTGAGGCGTTCTTGCACAATTTCCATGTGAAGCAGTCCGAGAAAACCGCAACGGAATCCGAAACCGAGTGCAGCGGAAGATTCCGGAGTAAAAGTGAGAGAGGCATCGTTCAGTTGTAACTTTTCAAGTGATGCACGGAGGTTTTCAAAGTCCTCTGTTTCAATAGGATAAACACCTGCAAAGACCATTGGCTTCACTTCTTCAAAACCGTCTATGGCAGCGGAGCAAGGACGTTCCACATGTGTGATTGTGTCGCCTACTTTCACTTCTTTTGACGTTTTAATGCCGGAAATAATGTAGCCTACATTGCCGGCGGAAAGCGTTTTGCGAGGTGACATATCAAGTTTGAGAACACCAATTTCGTCGGCATTGTACTGCTTGCCGGTAGCTACGAATTTCACAAAGTCGTTGCTATTGATAGTTCCGTTCACAATCTTGAAATATGCAATAATACCGCGGAAGGGATTAAAGACAGAGTCAAAAATAAGTGCCTGAAGTGGAGCTTCAGGGTCTCCTACAGGTGCCGGAATACGTTCGATTATTGCTTGAAGAATTTCCGGGATACCGATACCTGTTTTACCGCTGGCACGGATTATCTCGTCGCGTTTGCAGCCAAGGAGTTCGATAATCTGGTCTTCCACTTCATCCGGTTTTGCACTATCCAAATCCACCTTGTTTATTACCGGGATAATTTCCAAGTCGTTTTCAATAGCCATGTATAGGTTTGAAATGGTCTGCGCCTGAATACCTTGCGAAGCATCTACAATAAGCAGTGCTCCCTCGCAAGCGGCAATGGAGCGTGATACTTCATAGCTGAAATCCACGTGTCCCGGAGTGTCAATAAGGTTTAGCGTATAGTTTTCTCCGTTTAGAGCGTACTCCATTTGTATGGCGTGGCTCTTTATGGTGATACCTCTCTCACGTTCCAGGTCCATATCGTCAAGAACTTGTGCCTGGAGGTCTTTTTGAGCTATAGTGTGAGTGTATTCAAGAAGACGGTCGGCAAGGGTGGATTTGCCGTGGTCAATATGTGCGATAATGCAAAAGTTTCGTATATTTTTCATCAATTATTCTGCTATATTTGTGCAAAATTACAATTTTTTTTGCAAAACACAAAGAGACATGTGCGATAGGGCTTTCAGAAATTGCAAAAGTGTTTGCAAAATATTTGAAAAAATCTGATGAATATGCCCTTTCCTATGAAAAAATAAGGCGACACATAGCTGCATCACCTTATTTTCTATGAAAATTTTATGTTTTATTTTATCAGATATTGTGATGATATGGATTCGTTTTCGTGAACTCTGCGGATAGTGTCAGCGAAAAGACGAGCAACGGAGAGGATAGTAGCCTTTTTGCAGTCTTTCTTGAATGGAATACTGTTTGTGAAAATCATTTCCACAAGTCCACATTCGTTTACTCTTTCAGATGCAGGGTCGCTCATGATTGCGTGTGAGCAAAGTGCACGGACTGTTCTAGCACCGTTTGCGAGCATAAGGTCTGCCGCTTTAGTGATAGTGCCTGCAGTGTCCACCATATCGTCAACGAGGATAACGTTTTTATCCTTAACGTCACCTATAACGGTCATAGTGGCAACAACGTTTGCTTTAGCTCTCTGTTTGTGGCAGAGTACGAGAGGCACGTTGAAGTATTTGGCATAGCTGTTGGCACGTTTTGCACCACCTACGTCAGGTGTGGCAATTACCATATCTTCAAGATTGAGCGACTGAATGTAGGGAATAAAAACGGAAGAAGCGTAGAGGTGGTCAACCGGGACATTGAAGAAACCCTGAATCTGGTCTGCATGCAAGTCCATAGTGATAACTCTGTCAACTCCTGCGGCACTGAGCAAATCAACAACCAGCTTTGCTGCAATGGAAACGCGCGGTTTGTCTTTGCGGTCTTGTCTTGCCCAACCGAAATACGGAATAACGGCAATAATTGATTTTGCAGATGCTCTTTTGGCAGCGTCAATCATCAGCAAGAGTTCCATCAGATTGTCTGTTGGAGGAAATGTGGATACAACGAGGTAAACCTCGCAGCCTCGGATTGATTCTTCAAAAGAAACTTCAAACTCGCCATCAGCAAAATGCTGAATGTTCATTTTTCCTAATTCGACACCGAGCTCTTGGCAAATTTCTTCTGCCATATAGCGTGAATTGGTGCCGGCAAAAATCTTAAATGGAGGTAACATATAAATTTAATATGTAGTAGGTGGATTAAATTATAGTGCAAAGGTAATCATTTTGTTTCGCTTATTGAGCTATTTTTTAGAATTATTTTTTTTGACGTGTGCTATCTTCCACATTACCGCACTGTTAGGTCCGATTTGTGTGGCAAACGGTTTTTCCGTGGAGAAGCATTTTGTTTCCTTTATTCCGGTGAGGAGTTCTGTGGCTTGCAGTTCTCCTTGAGGCATGTCGAGCATATCAAAGGCAAGTTTTGGAATGTTTATTTCCAGGTTTGCTTCGTGTGCGGAGAAATTTACGGCAATGAGGATTGTCTCCTTGCCGGAGCTGCGGAGATATGCGTACTGGCGGTGTGGATTCAAGTGAGGATTGTCGTAGTTTACGTACATCAGGTCAAAAAACATTCCTTCTGCAATAGCCTTCTCCGTGTTGCAGATATTAAGAATGTTTGAATACAGTTTGTGGAGTGCTTTTTCCTTTGCCGTGAGTTTTGAAACGCTTGGTTTGCCGTCGTTCAGCCATCGGCGTAGGGTAGGGATACTCCAATAGTCAAAAATAGTAGTGCGTCCGTCATGTCCGCTGTAGCCTTCCGCATCTGCTGCGGGTTCACCGAGTTCCTGACCCATATAAATCATCATCGGACCGGTGGAAAGAGTGGAACTGACAACGAGTGAAGGAGTTACCGCTTCTGCATTTCCGGCGTATTGGGGAGAAGCAAAACGCTGTTCATCGTGATTTTCCAGGAAGTTCAGCATGTGAGCTCCAATGCCGTCAACGGCTTGCCAACAGTTTGTGATTTGTGCAGCGGAAATGTGTGAGCATTGTATTCCGCGGAGTGTATCATAGAGGTTTACTTTGTCGTATAGATAGTCAAATCCGGCACGGGAAATAAATTCGCGGTATAACCCGACGTCGTAAATCTCTGCAATAAAAATGATTTCCGGGTATTTTTCTTTCACGTTTGGAATAGCCCATTCCCAAAACTCCGTAGGCACCATAAATGCCATGTCGCAACGGAATCCGTCAACGCCTTTCGCTGCCCAATACCTTAATATATTGAGCATTTTGAACCATACGGCAGGCGTTGGTTCAAAATGGCGGGAACCGTTTCCGTAGTCTATACCATAGTTTAGTTTTACTGTTTCGTACCAGTCGTATTGTGACGGAAATGCAGTGAAACAGTCATTTCCGGAGGCTTTTGCAGGAAATTCCACGTATGCATCATCTCCGCTACCAAGGTCAATGCTCGGTGCAAAAAGTTGACGGGGAATGTAGTAAAAATCATTTTTCGGAGAGAAAAACATAGAGTCATCATCGTTTACTCCAAAGTCCTCTATTCCGGAGGGTTTAGCATCGGAATGATATCTGCGTGCAAGGTGATTAGGCACAAAGTCTATAATCACTTTCATTCCGGCTTCGTGTGTGCGTTTGACGAGTGCTTCAAATTCCTCTATGCGTTTTTCCACATCTACGGCAATGTCCGGGTCAATATCGTAATAGTCGCTGATAGCGTACGGACTTCCGGCTTTTCCCTTGACAACATGAGGGTTATCGGGAATAATACCGTAAGCTGAATAATCCGTTGCGTGTGCGTGTTCAATCACTCCGGTAAACCATACATGCGTCACACCAAGTTCCTTAATGGATTTAAGGACACGAGGAGTAATATCATTCATCTTTCCTACTCCGTTTTGCTCAATGTCGCCATTTGGCACGCACGTTTCACATTTGTTTGAAAACAATCGGGGAATAAGTTGATAAATGACAGGTTTCATATAGTGTAGTTTTGAATTATCTTGAATTATTTGTTGTTTTATATATGGCACAAAGTTACGCAATATTTTCATATTTCTGAGTATTAAATTGAAATTTTATTTTCTTTGCAATAATTGTGGACTATGAACGTTAATATAATATTGTGAACATTATTAGGAAGAAAATGAGAATCAAGCATATATTACTCACATTATTGATGTTAGTGTCTTTTCAGTCTGCGTTTTGCCGAGATGTGAAAATTCACGGTAAAATTACAGACGAGAAAAAAGAAGCATTGGAATTTGTTACTGTGGGTGTTACGGGCACTGCAATAGGTACAATGTCTAAAGCCGACGGCAGTTTTTATTTCTCTGCTCCATACGCTGATACTATATGCGTCACTTTTACTTGTATAGGCTATGTGAAAGTGGAAAGAAAGATTATCGACCCGGAAAATGATGTGACACTGAACATTGTGATGCAGCCAACTGCCACTCAACTCTCTGAAGTAGAAATTACGGACTTTAAAAAGCAGACGGATCAAATGCAGACCATAAGCGGAGAAGCGGGAAAACTTATGCCAAATGTATCCGGAAGCGGTGTGGAAGGTATGCTCACTACTCTTGCCGGAGTAAGCAGTTCAAATGAAATGTCGTCACAGTATTCCGTTCGTGGCGGTACTTTTGATGAAAACTCCGTGTATATCAATGGAGTAGAGGTGTATCGTCCGCAACTTGTAGCGTCCGGGCAGCAGGAGGGATTGAGTATTATCAATTCAGACCTTGTCAAGTCCATAGGCTTTTCTACGGGAGGTTTCTCTGCTGAATATGCAGATAAAATGTCGTCTGTTTTGGATATCACTTATCGTGAACCGGAATCACTGGAAGGCTCTCTGTCCATGAGTCTTATGGGTGGTTCGCTTTCATTTGGGCAACATTGCGGAAAATTCAGTCAATTGCACGGAGTACGCTACAAAAGAAATTCTTCTTTGCTCAGCTCTATGGACACAAAGGGAGAGTATGACCCGAGATTTTTTGACTATCAGACAAACCTTATATACCGTCCGGCACAAAAATGGAAGATATCTTTTTTGGGCAATATTGCTATAAATAATTATGAGTTTGCACCGGCATCGCGAACCACAAACTTTGGTACTTCTACAGATGCAAAACAGTTTAAAGTCTATTTCGACGGTATGGAAAAAGACAAGTTTGAAACGTGGCTTGGTGCTTTGAGTGTAGATTATGTTCATTCAAAGTCAACCGGACTGAGCCTTATTGCGTCAGGGTACATTACAAACGAACTCGTGGCGTATGATATCCTCGGTGAATATTGGCTTGACCAAGCAGGAACAACCGGAGGCACTACCGGAAATGCCGTGGGAGGTGAACTTGGAGTAGGGCGTTACCATGAACATGCACGTAACAGGCTTAAAATGAGTGTTGTTTCAGTTGGACTGAAAGGCTATCAGGGTATAGGCGAACATAATATTACGTACGGTGCAACCTTGAGTTTTGAAAAGATTAAGGAGCGTTCTCGCGAATACGAACTGCGTGATTCTGCCGGATACACTCTGCCATACAATCCCAATGCTATTGAAATGGTTTACAATATGTCTTCCGTGCATTGGTTTGATTCAAAGAGACTTACGGGATATGTTCAAGATACGTACAAACTGCCTCTTGAAGCCGGATTGCTGAGTATAAATGGAGGTGTACGAATGAGTTACTGGGGTTTTAATAAGGAATTTTTGGTTTCTCCGAGGGCAAACGTATCATTTGTACCGGAAAAGAATCCTGCATGGACAATGCGTTTTGCTACAGGTATTTACTATCAAAGTCCTTTTTACAAAGAATATCGTCAGCCTGTAGTTGACACAAACGGAAATATCAACATCAAGTTGAACTACGATATAAAGTCACAGCAGAGCCTCCACTTTATACTTGGTACGGACTACACTTTCCGTGCATACGGTCGTCCTTTCAAACTCTCCGGAGAACTCTACTACAAAAAACTTAACGACTTGATACCATACGAGATAAATAACCTTAAAGTGGTTTATACGGGACTTAATGAGACTTCAGGCTATACAGCAGGACTTGATATGAAACTTTTCGGGCAGTTTGTGCCCGGAAGTGACTCTTGGATTAGTTTTTCGCTTATGAAAACTAATGAAAATCTGAATGGAGTAGATGTTCCGCGTCCTACAGACCGCCGTTATAGTTTTGCAATGTACTTCACGGACTATTTTCCAAAAATTCCGAGACTTAAATTCAGTCTCAAGGGTATTTTTTCCGACGGATTGCCCACAACGGCACCGCATACAACAAGAGACCAAGGTTATTTCCGTGCTCCTGCATATAAACGTCTTGATATCGGTCTTTCATACGCTCTTTTGCCGGAACTTAAAGACGGTGAAAAACGTTCAGGCTTTTTAGGATGTCTGAAATCTGCATGGCTTGGACTTGACGTATTTAATCTTCTTGATATTTCTAATGTTTCCGGCTACTATTGGGTGACAGATGTGAATAAAATTCAATATGCCGTACCAAATTATTTAACTCGTCGTCAACTCAACGTGCGACTTACCGTTGATTTCTAATCGTATTTTGCAAAAATTAGCAGATAATAGCCAAATTACCGTTTTTTTTGCGTAAATTTGCACGATATTTTAAAACAGAACATTAGAGAATCAAGAAACAAATTCTTCTTCTAAAATATGAAACGATATTTGGCTATCACAATAATCGCACTTGCTCTTGCAAGTTGCAGAGCTCCTAAAAACGTAACATATATGGACGATGCGGAATTAATGACTAAAGCAGAACTTGCAGCCATAAATCCGCTTATTGAACCAACATACAAGCCGGGTGACTTGCTTAATATTGACGTGACTGCGTCAACATACGAAGCGGTAGAAGTTTTCAATAAGGGCAGATACATAAATTATGAGGGAGTAATCAAAAGAGATGGACAAGACAACACAAAATACTATCTCGTTGATATTAACGGCGATATTGATTTCCCTCTTATTGGAAAGATACATGTGGGAGGTTTGTCCAGAACGGAAGTTGTAGAAACTATAGCAACTGCTATTTATCCCAAATACATCAAGGAAATGCCTACAGTTGATGTTCGTCTTATGAACTTCAGTGTTACTGTTATAGGTGCGGTAAATAGTGTAGGTGTAGTTACAAGTGATAACGAAAGAATGACAATTTTTGAAGCACTTGCAAAGTGCAGTGACCTTAACCTCCGCGGTGAACGTGAAAGTGTAAAAATTCTCAGGACATTTGCAGACGGAAGTCGCGAAGTTGCCGTTCTTGACCTTCATGACAAAAGTATTTTGACATCACCGTATTACAATCTGCAGCAAAACGACTTGATTTATGTGATACCAAACCAGGCAATGAGACAAAGTGCATGGCAGATGTCTCCCGTTGTCAGTGCGGTATCTACTGTTGTAGGTAGTATTTCCGGTATTATCGCCCTTATTATTACAATCGTTAATCTTTAATATCTTTTACTTTTCAATGTCTCAAAACACGGAGAATACAAGCAAAAAATCTATGTCATCATTAGATGATTCTTTTGATATTATGGGTTTGTTGCTCGACTATTTGAGCAATATTAAATACTTTATACTGTGTTCAGTGATATGTTGTGGAATAGGATATTATCTTTATTCCACCAAAACTCCGACTTATAACGTATCAGCTTCCATTTATCTGAATAATGAGTCACAGTCTTCCGGAAGTTTTGCACTTAATTCCACACCGGAAGCAATGCTTGGACCTACAGGTTACCTTGACGAAACAGAGATAGAAATACTTAAATCCCGAAACAGTATTGTAAACATAGTAGATACTCTTGGACTCGTTTACAAATATTATAAAGTTGGAAAATTTAAGGATATTCCTGTATATGGAAATAATCCTATTGTAGCGGAAATGTCACAGGCGGATTTGATTAACCTTAGTTCTCCTATCCAATTCAACATCAAGGAATACGAAGGCAAATATAAAGTAACACTTAAAACAAATTACCACGGTATTGACACTGATGAAGAATTTGTGACAACACTTCCCGCCAAGGTTCAAACACCGCACGGCGATGTGAATCTTTCTCTTTCCAAGATAGCTTCAAGATTTGATGGCGAACAGAAGATAATTATTGACAAGAGGCTGAGTGTGGCACAAAGCATCTCGTCAAATCTCACTATTGCTTATTCTCCTAATTCAATGACTATCATTAAGATAATATACAGCACGCCTGTAATTGCTATGGGAGAAGATATTATCCATGCACTCGTGGATTTATACAACCAAAATATCATTGAGGACAAAAATCGCTCTGCCGTTCAAACAGAGGAATTTATATTGGATCGTCTTGTGATGATTTCAAGCGAACTGAAGGATGTTGAGCAAAGGCTTGAAAACTATAAGCGTGACCATAATATAGCTACTTCTGTGGAAAGTCAAGCTGCGATTTATTCTTCCAAGACAGATGCCACTGCAGAGCAATTAGACCAAATTGACCTTCAGTTACAGCTTCTTGATGAGGTTAACGCTGCAGTGTTGCGTCAAAACGACTATAGTCCTATAGCTCAAATTTGCGATGATGCAGAACTTTCCTCTCTTATAGAACAGTACAATACAAAAGTGTCACAGCTGCATCGTACATTGGAGACTGTTACGAACGATAACCCTCTTGCTGTGAAGATGAAAGATGATATTTCTCGAGAAAAGAGTAAACTCGTTCAGTCTATTCGTTCCGTCAAAAACAATCTTCTTGCTCGCCGCCGTGCTATTTCAAGCAAAAACACAGAGAACTCCGGCAAACTTGCAACCGTCCCTACTATTGACAAAGGCTTGCAGGAAATTTTCCGTGAACAGCAGGTGAAAGTTAATATTTATACATTCCTTTTACAGCGTAGAGAAGAAATTGCACTCCAAAAAGCTCTTGCAACACCTACAGCCTATCTGATTGATTCTCCGCTCGGTGTAGGTCCTATATCTCCTAAGTTATCTTCACATATAGGAGCGGGTCTGCTTATCGGTTTGCTTATTCCTGCTCTGATTATATTCTTAATAAGGCTGTTTTTTCCTGTATTTAAAGATAAAGATGAGCTCAAACGTGCTACGGATGTTAGTATCCTGGGCGAGATTTGTCATATTGATGGAGAAGTTACAGGGGTTATACTTAAGGAAAACTCCGATGATAATGCATCGGAATTGATAAAACTCTTGCGTGTGAACATAGAAATGGTTCTTACCGGGCTTGGCAAGGATAAAAATGTAATACTTACTACATCTACCATTTCCGGCGAAGGTAAATCGTTCTGTGTGGCTAATATAGCAGCAGCATTTGCTATTAAGGGTAAAAAAGTGCTGGTGATTGGAGCCGACGTTCGTCGCCCTGTTATTCACCATTTGTACAAAGTTGATAGAGAACCGGGACTTACAAATTTCCTTATGGGTAATATCACTGATTATAAAGATATTATCAAATCTTGTGACGTTAGTCCTAATTTGTATATTGTCCCAACAGGTCCTATTCCGCCAAATCCAAACGAGTTGCTTTCCAATGGCAAATTTGAAGATTTACTGGCAATTGTGAGAAAAGAATACGACTATATTTTTATTGACTCTGCTCCTGTGGGAATTATTTCCGACACTCTTACAATTTCTCACCTATCGGATATGCAGCTTTATATAGCTCGTGCAAACTATACGAAACGTAATTGCATTTCCATAATGAAATCTGAAATTGCAAGCGGACGTTTGAACCACTGCTATTTGATACTCAACGATGTAAACATCACTTCAAGTTCATACTCATACCGTAAATATGGAAATTATGGTCATTATGGAAATTATGGCAACTATGGTTACGGATATGGCTATGGAAATCATACAAAGAAACAAAGTTGGTGGAAACGTTTGCTTAAGAAAATCCGTAAATGACAGTTAAAGAAATAGAATATAATGGTGTCAAGATGCGTTATTCCGTCTGTGGTGACGGTCCTGCATTGATTTTAATGCACGGATGGGGGTGTAATAAATCCACAGTAGCCTCAATTGAGAGAATAGCATCGCAGACACATACTGTATATAATGTTGATTTTCCGGGGTTTGGTGATTCAACGGAGCCGAAAACCGTTTGGGGTGTGGAGGAATACACGCAAATTATCGAACACTTGGCAGACGTGGAAAGAATTTCAACACCCGTGTTAATCGGTCACTCATTTGGCGGTCGTGTAGGCATTCTTTATTCATCAAGAAATGAAGTGAATAAACTTATTCTTGTTGATGCCGCCGGGGTAAAGCCTCGGCGTTCGTTCAGTTATTACAGGAAAGTTTATTCTTTTAAGGCTGCCAAATGGCTTGTTAATCTATTTTGCAGCAAAGAAAAAGCGGAGGAAATAATAAACAAGATGCGTGCTCGTCATGGCTCAAGTGATTACTCCGGTGCTTCACAAATGATGCGTGCAATCCTAAGCAAGGTAGTGAATGAGGATTTGAAGCAAATTATGCCAAAGATAAAAGCTCCTACACTCCTGATTTGGGGTGAAAACGATACAGCAACACCTCTTAGTGATGCTAAAATAATGGAGAAACTCATTCCTGATGCCGGTTTGGTTTCTTTCCCGGGTTGCGGACACTATAGTTTTTTAGATAATCCACTGGGATTTTCTGCTGTTTTGCAGAGTTTCCTGAAATCATAAAAATTGCAATATGAATCAGATAGACTTATTATTCATTTTCACAGTTACACTTTGTTTTGTTTCATCGTTGAGCCTTTTTATGGTTCTCCGGAGGGACTTGATGATGCTTCAGCAAAACTCCTATCGCAAAGATAGATATGTGAAATGGATAAATGGTAGCGGAGAAACAACTACTTTCCGCCGTATATTCACCATCATAGCATTATTTCTGATTCTTGCTTTCCCGCATTTGGAACTGATTATATATCCCGTAGCGAGCATAATTTGTATATGGAATTTCCTTGATTTGCTTTTGGCAAAATACAAGAAACCGCTTGCTATGACAAGTCGTGCCAAGAGATTGCTTATCACATCATTAGTGCTTGTCACGATTGTTCTTGTTGCCGGATTTATGCTTGCGAAAGAGATAAATATTTTCCCGATACTTTTGCTCGCTTTAGCTATTCTTTCACCAATTGTAATGATTTGTTCTCTTCTCATACTCAGCCCGGTGGAGAATGCGATAAATAGAAAGTATTACAACGAGGCTGTACGCATCCTGAAATCTATGCCGGACTTGAAAATTATCGGTATAACGGGAAGTTATGGCAAAACAAGTACAAAACATTATTTACACAGAATACTTTCCGAACATTTTGATGTGATGATGACGCCCGGAAGCTATAATACACCTATGGGAGTTATTCGCACAATACGTGAGTACCTAAAACCTTACAATGAGGTATTTATCGTAGAAATGGGAGCCAAGCAGATAGGTGATATTAAGGAAATTTGCGATTTGGTTCACCCGGAAATAGGTGTTGTCACGGCTGTTGGAGAGCAACATTTGGAATCTTTCAAGACTATAGAGAATGTACAAAAAACTAAGTTTGAACTTATAGATAGTTTGCCGGAAAATGGTTTTGCCGTTGTGAATAATGATTTCAAATATGTGGCAAAAAGGGAAATTGATAATGTAAATTCAGTACGTTATTCCGTCTCAGATAAGGCTCCAAAAGGCTTCCGAGCAGATAATATAGTTTATAATCCTCAAGGCTCTGAATTTGACCTTGTTACTCCGACGGGTGAGACAATACATTTTTCCACTCCGCTGCTTGGAGAATGTAATATTTCCAATCTTGTGGGTGCTATTGCTGTGGCACTTTATATGAAGGAGCCGATTGAAAAAATACTTTATGCCGTAAGTCATATAGAGCAAGTGGAACACAGGCTGAGCAGAAAAATGTCTCCTGGCGGAATCACTATTATAGACGATGCGTTTAACTCAAACCCGGATGGCTCACGAATGGCGTTAGATGTTCTCAAGCAAATGACATCGGGAAAAAGAATAGTTGTTACTCCCGGTATGATAGAACTTGGAGAAAAACAGTATGAACTTAATAAGGTTTTCGGTTCACACATAGCGGAATCAGCAGACATTGCCATAATCGTTGGTAAATACAATAGAGAAGCTATTGTGGAGGGCATTAAAACCAAGAAATTTGACGACAACAATCTTTTCACAGTGGATACTTTTGCACAAGCACAAGCTATGCTTACGCCTATTCTTGCAAAGGGAGATATAGTGCTGTATGAAAACGATTTACCGGACACGTTTAAATAACAAATAAACTATTATATTCAAAGCAAAAAGATGAAAACTAATATTGGTGTATTTTTCGGAGGACGTTCCACAGAACATGAAATCTCCGTGATTTCCGCATCACAGGCTATGCATGCCATAAATCGTGACAGATTTGATGTTACCCCTATATATATCACAAAGCAAGGTGAATGGTTTACGGGTGATGCACTTTTTGATGTGGCAAATTACAGACATACCGATGATTTGCTGAAAAAGTGCGAAAAAGTTTATATGAAGCCTATCTATGGCGATTATAACCTATACAAAGCTAAAAAATCATTTTTCGGAAGTGATGTTTTGACCACATTAGATGTCGTAATTCCCGTGCTTCACGGTTCAAATGGAGAAGACGGCATTTTTGAAGGCGTGCTTGAGACTATCGGTATCCCATACGCAGGTTGCAATACTCTTTCGTCTGCAAACGGAATGGATAAAATCACTATGAAGATGATTCTTGCTGCAAACGGAATCCATGTTGTGGATTACGTTTGGATGACAGATAAGGAATGGTTTGCAAAAAAAGATGAAATTATCTCAAAAATAGAAACAAAAATCGGTTATCCCGTGATTGTCAAACCTGCCAATCTCGGTTCAAGTGTTGGTATCAGCCGTGCATCAAACAGAGCGGAACTTATAGAGTGCATTGCCACAGCGGAAAAATATTCTTCACGAATAATAGTAGAAGATATGGTGGAAAATCTGCAAGAAATAAATTGCTCCGTACTCGGTGATTGTGACGAATATCAGATGTCTGTGCTTGAAGAACCAATTAAGACCGGTGATTTCCTGTCATACGAAGATAAATACATGGGTGGCACTAAAGGAGCAAAGGGTATGCAGGCATCGCAAAAACGTATTCCTGCAGAACTTCCGGAAGATGAGACAAACAGAATAAAATTCCTTGCCGGAGAAACGTTCCGCGTTCTTTCCTGCCATGGTGTAAGCCGTGTTGACGTGATTGTGGATAGCAAAACTCGTGATATTTACGTGAATGAAATTAACACAATCCCGGGTTCACTATCATTCTATCTTTGGGAAGCAACAGGTCTGACGTTTGAAAAACTTATGGAGAAACTTGTGGCACTTGCTATCAAACGCAAACGTGAACAAACTCATAAAACCGTGTCTTACGACCAAAATATCTTCTCACTTGGCGGAGGAGTTAAGGGTGGAATCAAAAAATAAGTGTTACAATAAGGTTGTGGAGCGGAAAAATTTTTGTATATTTGCACTCGTAAAATAGGCGGATGACAGCTGCAAAAGTGGTTGCCCGCTTATAAGTGTTTGAATGTCAAAAAGTTTGACCTTAAAATTGAAAATATAAACCATAAAGACAAAAACGATACATTAAATAATAATTATGATATCATTAGACATTTTTGGAATTCAGAACAACGCATTGCTCGTTGTAGTAGCACTTTTGACAGGAGTTGCACTAGTAGCGTTGGCAATGTGGCTTGCAGGGTTAATTTCCCCTCGTTCATTCAATCCGCAGAAAGGAGAAGCATACGAATGTGGTATTCCTACAAGAGGAAACTCAATGACAAGATTCAGTGTAGGATATTATTTGTTTGCAATCCTTTTTTTAATGTTCGATGTTGAAACTGTTTTCTTGTTTCCATGGGCTGTAAAAGTGAGAGAACTTGGAACAGATGGAATTATCAGCATCGCAGTGTTCTTTTCAATATTAGTGCTTGGCTTGGTATATGCATGGCGTAAAGGTGCACTGGAGTGGAAATAAATCAAAAAAAGAAAGGACAAGCAGTGGAACAAATTACAACAAAAAGTATGCCTTACGAGGCATTTAAGGATAACGAGTACATAGAAAAACTCGTGGAGGAATTGCGTGCGAACGGAACAAACGTTATCGTAGGCACTTTCGACAAACTTATCAACTGGGGGCGGTCTAACTCTATCTGGCCTCTTACTTTCGCCACCAGTTGTTGCGGTATTGAATTTGTGTCGCTCGGTGCGGCTCGATTTGATATGGCGCGTTTTGGCTGGGAAGTGGCACGTGCCTCCCCACGTCAAGCAGACTTTATGATGGTGGCAGGAACAATCGTAAACCGTATGGTGCCTGTTTTCCGCCGTTTGTATGACCAGCTTGCAGAGCCGAAATACGTTATTGCATGCGGTTCTTGTGCAATTTCAGGCGGTCCGTTCCGTAAATCATACCATGTTGCTAAAGGAATTGAGGAAATTGTTCCGGTTGACGTTTTTGTGCCTGGTTGTCCTCCGCGTCCGGAAGCTATGATTTATGGTATTATGCAGCTTTCACGCAAAATAAAAGTTGAAAAATTCTTTGGTGGTGTAAACCGTCAGGAAAACCGTGAAGAATACTTGAAAGCTCACCCAATTGAAGAACAAAACTAATTCGACTAACCCCATACACATTATATTTATATATTATGGCAAATATTCAAGACAAAATAGCCAAGTTGTTTCCTGAAGCAACATTTGAGGAAGGCGAATTTTTGTTGATTAATATACCTGATGAAAAGTTACACGACCTCTGCAAAACTCTTCGCGATGATGCTGAATTGAGTTTTGACTATTTGGTTACAATTGTCGGCATGGACTGGACGGATTCATTAGGTTGTGTTTACTATTTGGCTTCAACAAAGTATAATTCTTACGTTTCCGTAAAAGTAAGCACTCAAAACCGCGAAAATCCTACAATAACTTCAGTTTCAGACTTATGGAGAATTGCAGGTGTATTAGAGCGTGAGGTTTACGACTTCTACGGAATCATTTTTGTAGGAAACCCGGATATGCGTCGTCTTTTCCTTAACATTGACTGGAAAGGCTTCCCACTCCGTAAAGACTATGATACAAATCCGGAACTCAACCCGGTTTCCATTGAAAATGAACGCCAAAGCGATGATACTTACGAGTATTCACTGGATGCCAAAGGTAATCTTGTGAAGAAAGTAAACAAAGTTTTTGAAGAAGGCGATTTCGTGGTGAACATCGGTCCGCAGCATCCTGCAACACACGGTGTGCTCCGTTTCAGAACTGCTGTTGACGGCGAAACAATCAAGAAAATAGACGTTTACATGGGTTATATCCACCGTGGTGTGGAAAAACTTTGTGAAAATCTCACATATCCGCAGACGCTCCACTATATGGATCGTCTTGACTATTTCTCTGCACACAACTATCACCATGGTTTGTGTCTTTGTATTGAAAAAGCAGCAGGAATTGAGGTATCACGCCGTGTTCAGGTAATCCGTGTTCTTATGGACGAACTTTCACGTATTGCATCACACTGTTTGTTTATCGGTACATATTGTATGGACCTTGGTGCTACAACAATGCTGTTCTATACACTTCGCGTTCGTGAGCAGATTTTGGACATCATGGAAAAAACTTGCGGTGCACGAATGACGTTTAACTATTCATGCATTGGTGGTGTAATGCAGGATTTGCATGAAGATTTCGTGAAAGACGTTAAGGAACTTCTTGCTGTTCTCCCGGCTAACATTAAAGAATACAATAAGATTTTCACAGGAAACATTATTGCAAAGAACCGTATGGTGGGCGTAGGTGTTTTGAGCCGTGAAGATGCAATTTCATACGGTGTTACCGGTCCATCAGGACGTGCTTCCGGTTGGGCATGCGATATCCGCAAAACTAATCCGTACAGCATTTATTCAGAACTTGATTTCGACCAGGTTACAGCAGAAGAAGGTGACTCAATGGCTCGTTTCAAATGCCGCTTGAAAGAAATCGAGCAGTCTGCACATATCATTGAGCAACTTATTGATAACATTCCGGAAGGCGAAATTTGTGCAAAAGTGCCAAAAGTGCTTAAGTTGCCTGTAGGACATTGGTTCCAACTCGTGGAAGGTTGCCGCGGTGTGTTTGGCGTTTACATTGAAAGCAATGGAACAACATCACCATACCGCTTGAAGATAGCTCCTCCATGTTTGAACCTTGCAGCCGTAGTGGATCACATTACCAGCGGAAGCAAGATTGCAGACCTTATCACAATCGGAGGCTCTTTGGACTACATTGTGCCGGATATGGACAGATAACGGACACACAAATAAAACTATAACAGAAATCAGTAAACACAACATTACACATATATAGATTATGTTTGACTTTTCAATAGTAACAAACTGGATAGATGCTTTACTTAACGGCTTTATGCCGGGTTGGCTTGCCACAACAGTTGAGTGTGTCTTAATTGGAGTAGGTCTTTTATTGGCATACGCTTTATTAGCTCTGTTCTATATTTATTTTGAACGCAAAGTATGTGCTGCCTTTCAGTGCCGTTTAGGTCCGAATAGAGTAGGTCCATGGGGTGTACTCCAGAGCTTTGCGGATATGTTTAAAATCCTTATTAAGGAACTTATCGCATTGAACCATATTGATAAATTCCTCTTTGCCCTTGCACCATATCTCGTTATCATAGCTTCTATGATGTCTTTTGCGGTGCTTCCATGGGGTAAAGGTCTCCAGATAATAGACTTCAATATTGGTATTTTCTTCCTTATTGCAGTTTCTTCAATCGGAGTTCTCGGTATTCTCCTTGCAGGATGGTCCAGTAACAATAAGTTCACTCTTATCGGTGCATTACGTTCCGGTGCACAAATGGTAAGCTACGAACTTTCAATAGGCTTGTCTGTTCTCACTATGGTGGCATACGCAGGCACAATGTCTGTTACAGGCATCGTTGAGGCTCAGGCAAACGGATGGTTTATCTTTACAGGTCACGTTCCGGCAATAATAGCATTTATCATTTACCTTATTGCAGGCACAGCAGAAACAAACCGTGGTCCGTTTGACCTTCCTGAAGCGGAAAGTGAGTTGACTGCAGGTTATCACACGGAATATTCCGGTATTCACTTCGGTTTCTTCTATCTTGCAGAGTATCTGAACTTGTTTATTGTATCAGGCGTTGCAACACTTCTTTTCCTTGGAGGTTGGATGCCACTTCATATCTCAGGCTTAGATGGCTTTAACCAGGTGATGGACTATATCCCGAGCGTAATTTGGTTTATTGGTAAAGCGGTATTCGTTTCATTCTTCATCATTCAGTTCAAGTGGACATTCCCGCGTCTGCGTATTGACCAACTTCTTGCACTTGAATGGAAGTATCTCTTGCCAATCAATCTTGTGAACCTCGTACTTATGGTTATCGTAATCATTTACGGTCTGCACTTCTAAAAATTGTTTGAGGGTAGGTAAATAATACCATTTTTAACGTAATAAAGGCAAATAAAATCACTGAACCTCAAGCTTTCAAGATTGTTATTAATTAAAGAATAAAATCAAAAAAATATAATTAACCCCCTTGATATCAAATCCACTTCGTTATGAGTGAGAAATTTGGAAAAATAGCACAAGTAATCGGTCCGGTAGTGGACGTTACTTTTGACGATGAACAGGGAGGAATACCTCCAATCTATACCGCACTTAAAGTAAGTCGTCCAACCGGTGACTTAATACTTGAAGTTGAGCAGCATATCGGTGAAGACACCGTACGCTGTGTGGCTATGGATAGCACAGACGGTTTGCAACGCGGAATGAAAGTTGCAAATATGGAGCGTCCTATAGCAGTGCCGACAGGTGACCAGGTTAAAGGTCGTCTTTTCAATGTTATCGGTGATGCGATTGACCACTTGCCGGAAATCACTACGGAAAGTGTTCGTCCTATCCACCAACCGGCTCCGGAATTTGATGACCTTACTATCGGAACGGAAATCCTTTATACAGGTATTAAAGTCATTGACTTGCTCGAACCTTACAGCAAAGGTGGTAAAATCGGTCTTTTCGGTGGTGCCGGTGTAGGTAAAACCGTGCTCATCATGGAACTTATCAACAATATTGCCAAGGGACATAACGGATTCTCTGTGTTTACCGGTGTAGGTGAACGTACTCGTGAGGGTAACGACTTGCTCCGTGAAATGATTGAGAGCGGTGTTATGAAGTATGGCAAGAAGTTTGAAGAAGGTATGGAACGCGGCGAATGGAATCTTGAGGATGTTGATATGGAACAAGTTAAACAGTCTCAAGCAACTCTCGTGTTCGGTCAGATGAATGAGCCACCCGGTGCACGTCTTCGTGTAGCACTTTCCGGTCTTACCGTGGCAGAACAGTTCCGTGACCAAGACGGTGGTGGTAAAGATATCCTTTTGTTTATTGACAATATCTTCCGTTTCACTCAGGCAGGTTCAGAGGTATCCGCACTTCTCGGTCGTATGCCGTCTGCAGTAGGTTATCAGCCTACACTTGCTTCTGAAATGGGTACACTGCAGGAACGTATCACATCCACTAAGAACGGTTCTATCACATCCGTACAGGCAATTTATGTGCCTGCAGATGACTTGACAGACCCGGCTCCGGCTACAACTTTCAGCTTTCTTGATGCTACAACGGTGCTTAGCCGTAAAATTTCCGAGCTTGGTATTTATCCTGCTGTTGACCCGCTTGAATCAACATCACGTATTCTTGACCCGAACATCATAGGTGAAGAACACTATAATGTGGCTCAGGCTGTCAAGCAGCTTCTTCAGAAATACAACGAGTTGCAGGATATTATTGCAATTCTTGGTGTTGATGAACTTAGTGATGAGGATAAACTCGTTGTAGCTCGTGCTCGTCGTGCTCAGCGATTCTTGTCTCAGCCATTCCACGTTGCAGAACAATTTACCGGTCTGCCCGGCGTAATGGTTCCGCTCAGTGAAACTATCCGCGGATTCAAGATGATTCTGAACGGTGAAATGGATCAATATCCGGAACAGGCATTCCTCAATGTAGGAACTATTGACGAGGCTATAGAGAAAGGCAAGAAGATGCTTGCTGAAGTAAAATAATATCAGTAAATCCGAATTATGATACTACGAGTGATATCAGCAGAAGAAACAGTTTTTGAAGGGGAAGTGACTTCCGTCACTTTGCCCGGTGAAAAAGGTTCATTTATGGTGTTACAAAACCATGCATCAATAGTTTCCACTCTTGTCAAAGGCAGACTTGCTTACGTTCCCTCTCAAGGTGATGCGTGCGAGCAGCAGATAAGCGGAGGAATTGTAGATGTTGACAATAATGTAGTGTCAGTTTGTATATTTTGAGCAGATGAAAAAAATTATTTTCGGCATAGTAGCGGCAGTAATAGTATTTCTTATGGCATTAGGCTATAGTGATGCTATGCATAGCAATGCGGAACATTCCTCAGAAGAAGGTTTACCAAAGGTTGACCCGAAAGAAATTATTTTCGAACACCTTGGTGACGCCTACGGCTGGGAAGTGCCATTTGCTCATCATCGCCGTATTCCTCTTCCGATAATTGTACTCGGAACAGATGGTCTCCACGTTTTTTCTTCATCACGAGTAGCCCACGGTGAGGAATATACCGACGGTTCGGCAACATTTGTCATTCCGGCAGATGGAGATTATAAGGGTAAAGTAGTGGAAATCGTAAATGGCGAGCACGTAAAGCCATACGACATTTCTATTACCAAAAACGTGTTTGCGGTGTTTATTACACTTATTCTTTTGATTTGGTGTGCATTGAGCCTCGTTAAATTCTATAAGAAAGAAGGTAATAAAGCTCCACGCGGTTTTATGGGTGCATTTGAATCAATAGTGACATTTATCTATGATGGCGTCATTAAATCCACTCTCAAGGAAAATGCACGTCGTTTTGCACCATATCTTCTTACGGTGTTCTTCTTCATTTTCTTGATGAACTTGCTGGGACTTATCGTAATTTTTCCGGGAGGAGCAAACCTTACCGGAAATATTGCGGTGACAATGACGCTTGCCATAATGACATTTGCTATTACAAATATCTTTGGAACAAAGCATTATTGGAAAGACATTTTCTGGCCGGATGTTCCACTCTGGCTAAAGTGTCCGCTCCCAATTATGCCTATGATTGAAATCTTTGGTATTTTCACCAAGCCGGCAGCTCTCACAATCCGTCTTTTTGCCAATATGATGGGTGGACACATGATTGTGATAGTTCTCACTCTTCTCATCTTCATTTTCGCAGGTGTGGGAGGTTATGCCGTAGGCGGTGCAACGGCAGTGGTTTCAGTAGCATTCTCAATATTTATGTTGCTCATTGATGTGCTTGTGAGCTTTATCCAGGCTTACGTGTTCACAATGCTCTCCACAATATTTATCTCTCTGGCACAGGAAAATCCTCACGCAGAGCATGAATAAAAACAAACTATAAAAGAAACAAAATAAAAAATAACTATAAAAAATAACAAATCTAATAAAACATTACAACTATGTTAGCAATGATTTTAGCAGCCGTAGAAGCTCTTCTCGGTTTAGGTGCAAGTTTAGGTGCAGGTATCGCAGTTATCGGTGCAGGTCTCGGAATCGGTAAAATCGGTTCTTCCGCAATGGAAGCAATCGCACGTCAGCCGGAAGCAGCAGGCGATATCCGTAGTAATATGATTGTGATAGCAGCCCTCATTGAAGGTGTTGCCCTCTTCGCAGTTATCGTATGTATCCTCGCATTGTTCGTATAATCAACGTATAATTAGCAAAGTATGGAACTTTTCACCCCCGGTTTTGGCTTGGTATTTTGGATGTTCTTATCCTTTGCCGTGCTGTTTTTCGTGTTATGGAAATTTGCATGGCCTGTGATACTGGACATCGTAGATAAGCGTGCCGACCTTATCGACAAGGGTGTGGAGTACGCTCAAAACGCCAAAGAGCAACTTGACAAGGCTCAGAACGAAGCCGATAAGATTCTTGCAGAAGCTCGTCGCAAAGAAGCTGATATCCTCCGTGAAGCGGATTCTCTCAAAACTCAAATTATTGAGGATTCAAGAGCAGAAGCTAAGGAACAGGCTAAAAAAGAGATTGATGCTGCAAAACTTTCTATTGAACAAGCCAAGAAAGAAGCAGAACAGTCTATTCGTGCTGAAGTGGGTGCAATAGCACTTGCAATTGCAGAAAAAGTAGTACGCAAAAATATGGCGGACGACAAAGCTCAAGCTAAACTTGTCAATACTCTTATCGATGAAATAGAGAACCAAAACTAATTCTAAAAATTAAGTGATGAACGAAGGTCTTATACCACGCCGTTATGCAAAAGCTCTCTTCAAAGTTGCTGTCGAACGCAAAGTTGAAGAAAGAATTTACGCATTGATGACGAATCTTGCACAGAGTTTTGCCGTGACACCGGGATTATCACAAACCGTTGCCAATCCCTTTGTGGATGCCAATCAAAAAACGGAAATCCTGATCCTTGCGGCTCAAGCGACAGAGCAAGATACAACGTATGCCGACTTCCTCAAGCTATTGATAGAAAATCGCCGCATTGATTTTATGCGAGATATTGCAATAGCATTTTTGGCTATCTATCGCAAAGCAAACAGTATTTATTCCGTTACAGTGACTTCCGCTTCGGAAATGACTAAAGCAGAAGTGGAACGCATTAAGGCTATTGTGTCACAACACTTGCCTGAAAAATCCAAAATGGAATTTACAGCGGCTGTAAATCCGGAATTGCTCGGCGGATTTGTCGTAAATATTGATAACGAGCGGCTCGATGCATCTATTAAGAATGAATTAGAACAGTTGCGTTTGAAATTAACAAGCATTTAATAAAGCAATAATGATTAACCCAAGCGAGATATCTGAAGTATTAAAAAATAAGCTTCAAAACGTCAATTCAAAAGTTGCTTTTGAGGAGACGGGCACAGTTTTGGAGGTCGGCGACGGTGTAGCACAAGTTTATGGCCTTGACAATGTTTGTGCCAACGAACTTGTTGTGTTTGAGAATGGCGTGAAAGGCGTTGCTATGAACCTTGAGGAAAGCAACGTTGGTGTCATCCTTCTTAATAATGTCAACAAGGTCACTGAAAATATGATGGTAAAACGTACCGGTCAGATTGCATCTATTCCTGTTGGTGAAGGTCTTTTTGGTCGTGTTATTAACGTTTTAGGTGAGCCTATAGATGGTCGCGGACCAATCCAAGGAGAACTGATAAATCTTCCGTTGGAGAGAAAAGCACCGGGCGTAATATTCCGTCAGCCAGTAAAACAGCCACTTCAGACAGGTATAAAGGCTGTCGATTCTATGGTGCCTATAGGTCGCGGTCAGCGTGAGTTAATTATCGGTGACCGTCAGATAGGTAAAACCGCTATCGCCATTGACACCATCATTAACCAGCGTAAAAATTTTGAAGCAGGCAAACCTGTTTACTGTATCTATGTAGCTATCGGTCAGAAAGCTTCATCTGTTGCAGCAACAGTGGAAACACTCCGCCGCCATGGTGCACTTGACTACACCGTGGTTGTGGCAGCCAATGCTTCAGATTCTGCAGCAATGAGGTATTATTCACCTTTTGCAGGTGTTGCTATTGGTGAATTTATCCGTGATACGGGTCGTGATGCACTTATCGTTTACGATGACTTGTCCAAGCAAGCTGTAGCATACCGTGAAATTTCACTTATCCTAAAGCGTCCTTCAGGACGTGAGGCTTATCCGGGTGATATTTTCTATTTGCACTCTCGTCTGCTTGAACGTGCTGCAAAAATTATTGACAACGATAAAGTCGCTTCAATGATGAACGACCTTCCGGAAGTTCTTCGTCCGGTTGTGAAAGGTGGTGGTTCGCTCACTGCACTTCCAATCATTGAAACTCAGGCAGGTGACGTTTCCGCTTATATCCCGACAAACGTTATTTCTATCACAGACGGTCAGATTTACCTTGAAACAGCACTCTTCAACCGTGGTATCCGTCCTGCAATTAACGTAGGTATTTCAGTATCACGTGTGGGTGGTAACGCTCAGATTAAGTCTATGAAGAAAGTGGCAGGTACACTCAAGATTGACCAGGCACAGTTCCGTGAACTTGAATCATTCACCAAATTTGGCGGTGATATAGATCCTGTAACCGCTCGCACTATTGACCGCGGACGCAAAAATGAACGTCTGCTCATTCAGCCGCAGTATCAACCAATGTCTGTGGAAGATGAAGTGGCAATTATTTATTGCGGTGTAAATGGTCTTTTGAGCAATGTGCCACTGGATAAAGTTGCGGAATTTGAAAAATCACTCTTGCAGATTCTTCATGCAAAGCATCAAGAGGATGTTCTTAATATTTTGGGTAACGGTCAGCTTACAGACGATGCTGTAGCAAAACTCACCAAAGTGGCTGAAGAAGTTGCAGGTAGATATGTATAAAGAAAAAAGTTTAACCTTATAGGCTTTATAAGCAATGTCAACATTACGAGAACTAAAAGGACGAATTGGCTCTGTAGCATCATCGGAAAAAATCACCGGTGCTATGAAGATGATTTCGTCTGCGAAAATGCATAAGGCAGAGGGTGCTCTCCGCAAACAGCTCCCTTATCGCCGTCAGATAGAAACCATTATAGGCAATCTTCTGACAGCAGATGCACCTTTCTCGTCTCCGCTTATCGAGTCAAGAGAGGTGAAAAATATAGCAATTGTTGTCTGGGGCTCCGACGACGGTTTGTGTGGTGCTTACAATGTGAATATATTCAAGCAGTTGCTTTCACGCATAGAACTTTTGAAAGAAAAATACGGCAGCGAAGTGACATTTACCGTATATCCTATCGGAGGCAAAATGCAGAAAACAGTTCAGAAAATAGCATCTTCCACAGTGAGCATAGTTAAGCCGGAAGGAGTGGATTCCAAATCGGAAGGCGAAGCTGTGAAAAACTTCCTTGTGTATTTGCAGCAATCATTCCTCACAGGCAAGCACGATATTGTGGATTTGCTTTATATGCACTTCAAGAGTGTGTGCAAGCAAATCCTCACAGTAGAACAGCTTTTACCGGCAGATGCCTCAAACTTCAAGAAAGCAGATGGAAAAAGCATACAGTGCCGTCCATACTTGTTTGAACCGGACGTTACAACAATCTTTCGTGCAGTCCTTCCACTCTATATGCTCTCCGTGATGACGGAAATCTTTACGGAAAACCGTGCTTCCGAACAAGCAGCACGAGTTATGGCAATGCAGAGTGCAAACGACAATGCGAAGAAACTTCTGGAACAGTTGCGACTTGAGTACAATAAATTGCGTCAACAAAGCATCACTACCGAGCTTCTTGATATCCTCGGTGGTCAGATCAGATAAGATAATAATTAAATTAAACCAAATTAATATTACACATTCACATCAAATTATGAGTAGTGTCAAAGATTATTTTTCAAATTTGGGAAGCGGAATTGTAAGTCTTTTTCAGGGACTTACTGTTACCGGTAAGGAATTCGTGACTCCCAAAATTACTGAAAAATATCCTGAAAACAGAGAAACTCACAAGTATCCGGAACGTTTCCGTGCTATCCTTGAACTCATCTATGATGAAGAAGGTAAGCACAAATGTATCGGTTGCGGTATTTGTGAGAGAAGTTGTCCTAACGGTACCATCACTTTGCAAACAAAAATGGTGGATACTCCGGACGGAAAGAAAAAGCGTAAACTTGACAAGTATATTTACGACTTGGGAAGCTGTACATTCTGCCAGCTTTGTGTGACAAATTGTCCTCAAGATGCAATTCGTTTCGTAAACGATTTCGAGCAGGCTGTATTCACTCGTTCCAAACTCGTTAAGCAACTTAATTATCGCCCGGAACCGGCTGAACCGGAACTCACTCCGGAACAGAAGGCAGCTATTGAGGCAGAACGCCAGGCAAAAATAGAAGCTGCTAAGAAACTTGCCGCAGAAAGAAAAGCTGCTGCAGAAAAGAAAGCGGCTGAAGAAGCAAAAGACGCTGAACAATCTCAAAACGAAAATAAATAACTAATCATATAATATGGAATCAGTAGGAAGTATCATTATGTATTTGATAACCGCTCTTGCGATTGTCATTTTCTCGGTACTCGCTGTTACCACACGCAAAATTTTGCGTGCCGCAACATACCTGCTGTTCACACTGTTTGCCACTGCAGCAATTTATTTCCAACTCGACTATGAGTTTCTTGGTGCAGTACAGATAGCAGTGTACGCAGGAGGTATTGTGGTGCTGTTCGTCTTCTCTATCTTGTTGACGAGCCACCCCGGCGATAACAGTGAGGAACTTGCTTCTAAACAACGCCGAATAGGTCTTCTTGCAGCAATAGCAATGCTTTTAGTGGCAGGCTATTCGCTGGTTACTCGTTTTTCCACATTCATCACAGCTGCAGATAATAGCGGTGCAGATATGAAGGAAATCGGAGAAAGACTTTTAGGTTCAGGGCATTTTGAATATCTATTGCCTTTTGAAGCAGTCAGTGTGTTATTACTCGCATGTATAATCGGTGGCATTGTAGTTGCCCGTAAAAAATAAAATTTGAGTTATGGAAATTACAATGTTATTTTATTTAATACCGAGCCTTATCATGTTCTGCTGCGGTGTGTATGGCTTCATCACTCGCAAAAATATGATTGCTATCCTGATATCCCTTGAACTTATGCTCAATGCTGTGGATATCAACTTTGTAGTGTTCAATAGATTTTTATTCCCCGGACAGCTGGAAGGAATGTTTTTCACTCTCTTTGCAATAGCAATAGCAGCAGCGGAAACAGCCCTCGCAATAGCTATCATTATCAACATTTTCCGTGTTACTAATGATATTGATGTTCGTGAAGTTAACAAAATGAAATTTTAATGTCTATGGAAGCTACATTGCCACTTTTAATTCTTGTCATACCTCTGTTCATGTTCCTTTTCCTCGGACTTCTCGGTGGATATATGAAACCGAAAGTTGCAGGTGTAATCGGAACTTTAGGTATGGGTGCTACGCTTATCATAGCGTATTTCACTGCGTTTACTTACTTCTTCTCAGGAAGTGAATGTTTTGTAAATGAAGCAGGCGAACGCCTCCAGTCCGTAATATTCAATTACGATTGGTTGCAGTTTACGGATAGTCTCGTAATTCGCCTGGGATTCCTCCTTGACCCTATTTCTGCAATGATGCTTGTGGTTATCACCACAATCTCCTTTATGGTGCATCTTTACAGTAACGGATATATGTGCGACCACCACGGAAATACTGAAAAAGGTTTCCAACGTTATTTCGCATTCCTCTCATTGTTCAGTTTCTCAATGTTAGGACTTGTTGTTGCAACAAACATCTTCCAGATGTATATTTTCTGGGAGCTTGTGGGTGCATCTTCATATCTCTTGATTGGATTTTACTATACTTCACCGGCTGCCGTTTCAGCGTCTAAAAAAGCGTTTATCGTTACACGTTTTGCGGACCTCGGTTTCCTTGTAGGTATTCTCATCCTTTCTTACTACACAGGTACATTTAACTTTACGGATCTTACTTCAATAGGTGCAGGTGTTGAAAACACATTCCGTGTATCTGCAGACACAGCAGAACACATCCAAAACATCTTCAGCACTAGTGAAGCGCCAATGTTTATGGGAGCATCAGTAATGACATGGGCACTCGTACTTATCTTTATGGGCGGTATGGGTAAATCAGCAATGATGCCACTTCATATTTGGCTTCCGGATGCTATGGAAGGTCCAACACCGGTATCTGCACTTATCCACGCAGCAACAATGGTTGTGGCAGGTGTTTACCTCGTTGCACGTTTGTTCCCGCTTTACGTTATGCAGGAGGCTGCTCTACAGATTGTAACGGTAGTAGGAGCACTCACGGCACTTTATGCTGCAATGGTTGCATGTTGCCAGATAGATATCAAGCGAGTACTTGCATTCTCAACAATTTCTCAGATTGCGTTTATGATGGTTTCACTTGGTGTTGCTCGCCCGGAAATCCACGAAGGCGTAGGTTACATGGCATCAATGTTCCACCTCTTCACACACGCAATGTTTAAGGCTCTCCTCTTCCTTGGAGCAGGTGCACTTATCCATGCAGTACACTCAAACAACTATACGGCTATGCACGGTCTCCGCAAGCACATGCCTATCACACACATCACATTCCTTATCGGCTGTCTTGCAATCGCCGGAATTATACCGTTTGCAGGATTCTTCTCTAAGGACGAAATTCTCACAGCTTGCTTGGGTAACAATGTGATTGTCTATGTATGGATGTCGCTTGTAGCAGGTCTCACAGCATTCTATATGTTCCGTCTTTATTACCTCATCTTCTGGTGGAAAGATCACGAAGTACACGAAGGTCACCACGCACCGACAGACCAGCCTTGGACAATGACTCTACCGCTGATTATCCTCGCTGTTGTTTCTATCGTTGCCGGTTTCATTCCATTCGGTCAATTCGTTACTTGGAACGGTGAACCATACGAAATACATCTTAATTGGGGTGTAGCAGGTGCCAGCCTTGCAGTGGCAATCATTGCAATCGGCATTGCTACATGGCTTTACAAAACAGAAAATGCCAAACCGGAAAAAATGGCTGCCGCACTCCCGAACCTCTGGAGATGGTGCCACAAGAGAATGTATTTCGACGAACTCTACATGTTCATCACTCACAAAATTATTTTCAACCTTGTTTCTCGCCCAATCGCATGGTTTGACCGTCATATCATTGACGGAACAATGGACGGTTTCGCATTCATCACAAACAAGGCGTCCGAGTCAATCAAAGGCTTACAATCAGGCAATGTTCAGAGCTACGTTCTCGTATATCTCTTAGGTGCATTGCTTCTTGGAGCGGTAACCGTGGTTTGTCTGATTTTATGTTAATGATTAAATATTGAAAGCTATGTTTGACAATATATTGATATATTTCGTAGTAATTCCGCTTGTAATGCTTGCCCTTGTAGGGTTAAGCCGTAATATCAAGCAGATTCGTGCGGTGGCTGTGACAGGTTCTCTTGCTCTTACAGCACTGTCAATCTATGTATTGGTTGACTATCTCACACTCCGTGCGGCAGGTGAAACAGCACCTATGCTTTTCACGGACTCTTGGGTATGGTTCGCACCGCTTCACATAAATCTTGCAGTAGGTGTTGACGGTATTTCAATAGCAATGTTGCTGTTGTCTTCCATCATCCTCCTCACAGGTTCTTTTGCATCATGGGAAATTCCTCAGCCTAAGTCTTTCTTCCTCTGGCTGATACTTCTTTCAACCGGGGTATTCGGTTTCTTCATCACAGTGGACCTCTTCGCAATGTTCATGTTCTATGAAGTGGCACTTATCCCGATGTACCTCCTTATCGGTGTTTGGGGTAGTGGAAAGAAAAACTATTCCGCAATGAAGCTTACCCTTATGCTTATGGGTGGCTCTGCATTCTTGATGCTTGGTCTTATCGGTATCTACTATCATTCCGCAGACACCGCAGAAGGTCTCACATGGAATATTCTTGAAATTGTGAAAAACGGAGCAATCAGTCATAACTGGCAGCTCTTCCTTTTCCCGATGACATTTGTAGGTTTCGGTGTACTTGGTGCTATGTTCCCATTCCACACATGGAGCCCTGACGGTCACGCTTCAGCCCCGACAGCAGTTTCAATGCTTCACGCAGGTGTGCTTATGAAACTTGGTGGTTACGGCTGTTTCCGCGTAGCAATTTATCTTATGCCTGAAGCTGCAAACGAGCTTGCATGGATATTCTTGATTCTTACAGGTATTTCCGTTGTCTATGGTGCATTCAGTGCATGCGTTCAGACAGACCTCAAGTACATCAACGCATATTCATCAGTTTCACACTGCGGTCTTGTGCTCTTTGCAATCCTTATGCTGAATACGACAGCAATGACAGGTGCAATCATGCAAATGCTCTCACACGGACTTATGACAGCTCTCTTCTTTGCTCTCATCGGTCAGATTTACGGACGTACACACACTCGTGATATTCGTGAAATGGGCGGTTTGATGCAGATTATGCCATATCTTGCCGTATGTTACGTAATTGCCGGTATGGCATCCCTCGGTTTGCCGGGCTTGAGCGGTTTCGTGGCAGAAATGACAATCTTTGTAGGTTCATTCCAGCACGCTGATATGTTCCACAGAGTATTCACAATCGTGGCTTGCTGCTCAATCGTGATTACTGCAGTGTATATCCTCCGTGTTGTTGGAAAGCTTCTTTACGGTCCTGTTCAAAACGAACATCACCGTCAGCTCACGGATGCTACATGGTGGGAAAGAGTGTCAACAGCAACACTTATCATCTGTGTGGCAGCTATTGGATGCTTCCCGAACTTCTTTGCAAGTCTTATTAAGTCAACATTCACGGCAGATATCTTCCGTGTATTAGGTATGAACTAAAAAAATTGAATATACAATGGATTATTCTCAGTTTTTAGCAATGAAGCAGGAGATAGGCCTGTTGGTAGTATTTCTCCTTGTCTTCCTTTACGACACGTTCATGCCTAAGAAAGCATTGAACGCTACTGCAACTTTCACTTGTGTTCTTTTCGCACTTTTCACTGCTATGGGCTTCTTCTGCCTCTTTGCAGGTGAAAACGTTACAGCCTTCTCCGGTATGTACAGCACAGGTGCAGTTATGGATGCTATCAAGAATATTTTGAATATTGGTGTACTTATAGTCCTCATACAGTCTTGCAAATGGGCTAACAGTGAATTCCAGATTATGAGAAGAGGTGAGTTCTATGAACTTCTCCTTGTCACACTTTTTGGAATGTACCTTATGATTTCCGCACGTCACTTCCTTCTCTTTGTGATTGGTCTTGAATCCGCATCACTTCCTTTGGCAGCGATGGTGGCATTTGACAAAAACAAATACGAAAGTCACGAGGCTGCTATCAAGTACATTCTCACAGCAGTGTTCAGTTCTGCTATCTTTATGCTCGGATTGTCTTTCGTGTATGGTCTTTCAGGATCTCTCTATTTTGATGACATCTGCAATAACCTTTCAACGTACAATTCCACTATGCTCGTTGTAGCTATAGCATTTGTAATGGCAGGTATCGGTTTCAAATTGTCACTCGTGCCGTTCCACCTCTGGACAGCAGACGTTTACCAGGGTGCTCCTACATCTGTCACTTCATACCTTTCCGTAATCTCCAAAGGTGCAACTGCATTTGCGTTCCTCGTAGTGATGTCACAAGTGTTCGGTCAGTTCTACAGCGAAGTTTGGATGTGGATGCTATATGCACTTGTAATCCTCACAATCACTGTGGGTAACCTCTTTGCAATCCGTCAGCGTAATATGAAACGCTTCCTTGCATTCTCATCTATTTCACAAGCCGGTTATATTATGCTTGGTGTTATAGCAATGAATGAGGTGGGAGTTGCATCTCTTATGTATTACGTTCTCGTGTATATTTTCTCAAACCTCGCTGCTTTCGGTGTTATAGGTGCAATAGAGAATGCTACGGGCAAGGTTTCAATGGACGATTACAACGGACTGAGCAAGACAAACCCGAAACTGTCACTTGCTATGATGCTTGCAATGTTCTCACTCGCAGGTATTCCTCCATTTGCAGGTTTCTTCAGCAAATTCTTCATCTTCACAGGTGCATTGCATCAGGAATCAACTGCGATGTATGTCCTTGTGCTTATAGCTTTGATAAACACTATTGTTTCACTTTACTATTATCTCCTTGTGGTGAAAGCAATGTATATCAAAACTGAAGAAGAATGTGTTATCCCATCTTTCCGTTCAGCTTGCAGCGAACGTCTCGGACTTTGGATAACTGTTGGAGGTATTATTCTCCTTGGTATTGCAAGTTGCTGCTACAGCTACCTCCTGAATCTCACTCAAGCTGGAGACACTTTAGCATCACTTTTCTAATAGAATAATTACATACCACATAAAAAGGGGCAGACCATTTTGGTTTGCTCCTTTTTCTTATATCAGCAGGCTTTTATTTTTTATTGTTTTTTTGTTTTATTTTGTTGTTTTTTGTTGCACAAATCAAAAAACAACAAGAAATACAACAAGAAGTTTTCTTTGATAACGTAATTTTGCACAAATTCTTAATATTTAGATTTTATGAAAATTACAAGATTTACTAACATCGGGTTGTCACTATTTGTGGCAGCATTGGCAGGAATAGCATTTTCTGTTCCTGCAAAAGCCGAAACCGCACCAACGGTTTATAAGATAACTTTTGGCGGACGAGGCGAAAGTAAGACTGTTGACAAGGTATTGGTAGAAAACCTGAATACCGGTAGCAGTGTAGTGTTAAAAGGTAATCAAACTTTGCTCCTCACGTCTGAATTATCCGCTATCGAAAGCGTGAAACTTGACGGCGAAGTTTCCGTAGATGCAAGGGGGGGGTATTAACGGCGACCCTACCGCAAAACGGTGATATTCAGGTAGATGTGTATTCATTTGATGGCAGATTAGCTTGGCAAAAACGCATCAATTCCGCATCTAATCAAATCAGTGTATCTTTGCCTCCTTTGGCAAAAGGCTTGTATGTGGTTCGAACATTAGCACCGGGGTTCTGCAAGAGTGTGAAATGGTTTAACTACGGAAGCTACGATTTCTTGATGTCTGAGTACAAAGAAGATGGAGCTGTGGTGGATAATACACCAAAAGCAGAGACCGTGCAAGCTGTTACTGTTAAGGCGGAAGAAACAGAAGGCGTAGAACTTGAATACACCTTGGGCGATGTTCTCCGTTTTACAGGAACATCAGGCAACATGACATCAATTTTTACAAACTCTCCGCGAGTAAGCCATCCGGTTTACTTTGACTTCTTCAAGTGCCAAGATGCAGATGGTCACAACTACGCAATTGTACGTGCAGGTGAAATGCTGTGGATGGCAGAAGACCTGAGAAAGGTAAATTCACTCGGCATCACTAATGCCGACGGCTTGACAGCTGAAGAACTTAGTGCTGCTATCAGTACTGCTGATGCTGAGTTAGTTGCCGGAAATGGTGACAATGTTTACTATAGTAAGGCAGCTGCCATTAAGGCACTCCCTGAAGGTTGGAAACTGCCTACTCAAGGTGAACTTGACTATGTGATTAATAAACTCAATGGAGGTGATTATTCAACCGTTGGCGAATATTTCAAGGGAGACAATAAGGCAGGTATAGATAGCACATCCATTTGCTTGAATTTGAATGGTCGCTTTAATGGTACCGTGACAGACGAGGGTAACGGCTATTTGATGACACGCAGCACCAAAGGCGGTGTAATGTTGGCTATGCAACTGAGCGAAGGTAGTGACAATGTCAATATTGATGTTTGTCCAAACTATTTGATTCCTGTTCGCGGTGTACGTGCTGCCCCATCGGCTTACACGGAAATGATGGAGTCATTAGGTTATACCACTTCAAGTGTTGAAAGTACATCTTCAAAGGCACTTAAAGCACAAACAAGAAGTGGAGAAAGAGGCCCGTTGGGCAATACCTACATCACGCACACCGTGCCACAATCAATTGCTTACGACTTTACAGGTGGACAGTTCGGAGTTTCAGACGCAGAAGCTCGTAGCGGTGTCCTGACAAAAGACAACGAAGGAAATTGGACACTTGGCGAACGCCGCGATGCCGACTTCTTGAGTAATTGTACACCTAATTTTTTAGATGATTACAGTAATAAGAGTAAGCTTCGTAAGATGGCTGTAATGAACAACGGCAACGGCACGCAGTATATCCTTGAAATGCAATGGAGTAATGCATTCCGCGTTGTTACACAACAAGTTGGCAACGAGGACTCAAGTGGAAATGTATCTTTCTCATATCAACGTACTGATACACCGGACGTATTTGGTTCCGGTGGAATAGAACTCATTATTGCAGGTGACGCTCAGGATGGACACAATGTGCTAAACGAAAAGCGGGATGAGTTCCAATATGGCTTTAGTCTTTCCAGACCTTATTGGTTTGATGCTCTTCCACAGAGTATTCTTCCTTATTTCCGCTATGATGACGACAACCGTGCAACTGAGACACGTATTGACTATGTACAACGCTGTTTCCAATTGCTCACTGCCGATTTCAACGATGACGGTGTTGACGAAGTTATTGTATGTGTTGACGGTCAGGTAGATATTTACGATGGCGCTACGATGCTTAATGCTATTAAGAATCCGGAGAATAGTGAATATTGGTTATATCAAAACTATATGCAGGAAAGTTTGTATTACAAAAACTTCAAATTGCAGGATGACGGTGTAACAGAATTTGACTGCTCAGCCTATTACTTGAAGAAGCCGATGGTACGCTTTGCTGTTGGTGATGTGAATAGCGATGGTATCCCAGACCTCGTAGTACTACGCGTAGGCACAGGAGGTGAAGAAGGCAAGGCTAAGGTTGAACTCATGGTCTATGATGGTGGTGATGTAACGGCTGAGCCTATAGCTTATAGTTGTTTCAATGAGGACTATAGTAATGCTGTTTTCAACGATATCAAGATTGGTAATGTATCTGGAAGCAAATATAACGACATCATTATGCTTTTCCGCCCCTACATTAATCTTTCAATTGGTATTTCATTCCTTTCTTCTACCGGTCTTATGTGGCATGCTATGTATGACCCGAGCAACAACGAAACCCATCTCAAGATAGACTCAGACAATGTTGGCGAAAATGGAAGTTTTGCAGGTTATGACGGCCATATCGGCAATAACAATATCACATTGGCGAACTTCCGTGGTCCGGGTTACCCATGCGATATAGTATGTGGTGCAGACTTGTGGAGATGGAACAGCGAAACTGAGAAGATTGAATTCTGCGATTTCCAAGTATTGCCATTCACCTGCAATAACATCTGGAGTATCTTTGCCGATAATATTATTGCAGCTGACGTAGATGGTCAAGGGTATGACAAGCTCTATTACTTCCGCAACTGGAACACTTATGAGAATGGCAACCGACTGATGTTCCAAGGTCTTTCTGAGACTTCTTTTAACAGCACTGCCGATATAAGTGCAGCAACACTGACACACTATCACAACTTCAACTCAGACCTTCTCAAGTACTGTGATACCGGACAAGTGTGGAATAGCGGTGACCAAAAACAAGACGAACTTATGTGGTGGTTTGGTACCGGTGACTGTGAATGGGGTAACAGTTCTGCAATTTGTGCAGTCTATGACCGTCCCGGTCACAAAGTGTTCAAATATCGCAGTCACGAACTTGCATTCTCTGAACCTCGTATCCATGCATTGATTGCAGCTCCTCCAACTTACGACTATGGTGAAGAAACAGAGCCTAACTACGACTTTGTAACATCTTGGGGCTACAGTACAAGCACTTCTCAGCAAACCACTAACTCAAGTAGCGTATCAGCTTCACTTATTGTAGGATTCGAGCAAGAATTTAATGCACCGATTGTAGGCACCAAACTTGGCGGTGTGGAATTCACCACAAAAATGGAACAAGAATGTAGCAAGAGTACTTCTAACACAAGCACTGTTTCTTACAGCCAGCTCTATGAAGCTCGTGATGATGACCGCGTAGTAATGCAAACTATACCATACGATAACTACACTTATGAGGTTGTAGCATCTGATAATATCGATGAAATTGGTGGTATTCTTAATTTGTCTATTCCTCAGAAACCTATGACTGTCGGTTTGGCTCTTACAGACTACGAACGCTACTTAGGTTCAGACAAGAACGCACCGAATCTTCGCAGTGTTTTCCGTCACACAATTGGCGACCCATTCTCTTATCCTTCTACTTCAGACCAAATCGTCAGCAACGTGCCGGGTTCTGAAATTCTTTGGGGTAACGGTCGTTGGAATGATTTCGTGACTACAGGTTCCGGTGGTAGCGTAATCCGTGAAATCGGATTGGACACAAGCACAGCTACTTCCGCTTCATTCTCTTTCTCACTTGAAAGCGAACTTGTTATGACTGTTGGTTGCGTTAAGACAGGTGCCGGCTTCGGCTATGGTAACACAAACGAAACAACACACGAGGAAGGCGAAGGCTTTACAGTGTCAGCTTGCGTTCCCGGTCTTGCTCCGGGTGACAAGAATCCTAACCCAACTTTCACCCTAAGGAAATTTTTTGAGAAGATTTTGGGCGGAATT
>JBJECR010000090.1:0-2445 GCA_051871275.1 Muribaculaceae bacterium
AAATTGTTTTTTCAGACACTTTTATTAATTTTGCATTTGCTGTTGGACTCTACATGATTAGAATACTTTCGTTTTTGACCAGATTTAACCTTTTAAGGTTTTGTAATTAGTTGAAAAATCACTAACTTTGCACCCTGAAAATAAAACGGCAAGATTTTTGCGGTTTAATATAGAAAATTAAAACATACATACACATATAACAATTATGAACGTAACTTTAGAAAAAGTCGGCGAATTGACCGGCAAAATTGTAGTCAATGTTGTAGCTGACGACTATGCTAAGGAATTTGATAAACAAATAAAAGAAATTGGCAAAAGACATAGTTTTCCGGGATTTCGTCCCGGTCATGTGCCTTCTTCAATAGTTATCCGTCGTTTCGGTAACGATGTTAAGAGCGACATTATCAATAATTCTGTCTATACGGAGGTTATTAAATATATTGAAGAAAACAAACTCAATCTTCTCGGTCAGCCGCTCCCCGTTGAAGTTAAGGCGATTACAATGGAGCAGAAAGATTATACTTTTGAGTATGAAATAGGTCTTTCTCCTGAAATGAATATTGACCTTACTGCCGAAACTATGCCGTACTATACAATCGCAGTTTCTGATGATATGGTAAAAGATCAAGACTCTTCTCTCCGTGAACGTTTCGGTGCACAGGTTGATGGTGAGGAAGTTACTGAAAAAGCAGTAGTGAAAGGTACTATTCAGGAACTTGATGAATCCGGTAACATAAAAGAAGGTGAAGATGCAGTTCAAGTAGTTGACGGCTCGGTATTCCCATATTATTTCGCAAACAAGGAAGAGGCTGCAAAATTCATGGGCAAGAAAGTAGGTGATAAGGTAGTTTTCAATCCTGCTGCCACTTGTGAAAATAATCCAGCAGAACTCGCTTCAATGCTTCGCATAAGTCAGGACAAAGCTGCTGAAGTAAAATCAGACTTTGAATTTGCAATTTCCGGAATTACAGTTGTAAAACCTGCTGAAAACGGTGAAGAATTTTTTAATGCAGCCTTTGGTAAAGACAATGTTCACAATGAAGAAGAATACAATGCTGCAATCAAAAATATCATTGCTTCACAGCTTGCTCCAAATAGTGAACAACTTTTCCATATTCAATCAGAGAATATTCTTGTAGAAAAATATGGTAATGTTGAACTTCCCACAGAGTTCCTCAAAAAATGGCTTGTAGCTACAAGTAAAAATTTCACAGCAGAAAATATTGATGCTGAATTTGAAAAAATGATTCCTTCTATAAAATGGGAAATCATTCGCGGTGCATTAGCTTCTGCTCTTGAAATAAAAGTTAACGAAGAAGACCTTACCGCTTATGCTAAAGCAATGGCTGCACAACAGTTTGCTCAATACGGAATGACCGGTCTTACTGAAGATATTTATGAAGGCTATGCAAAGCGTATGCTTGAAGATAAAAATACTCGTGCACGAATAGCTGAACAAGTTTCTGAAAGCAAACTTTTCCGTGGTATTCAGGCAAAAGTAAATCTTGACAAAAAAGAGGTTTCACTCGACGAGTTTAAGAAAGTTGCTGAAGAAGCACAAAAAGCTTAATACAAGACAGAAAACGTTTATAATAAAAGAGGAGCCGTGAATTTGCATTCGGCTCCTCTATTTTTTGATTAAGAGACATTTTGAATGGCTCTTTTCTTGTTACATGGGAAATGTTATTCAATAGGGACTTGTATTTCCGTTACATACTCTTCCGGTGTTTCTTTGTTCCAAGCACCGTCAATGTATGAAAAGCGTATTTGTCCTATAATGTTATAACCATTTTCGCTGATGTGGTCTAATACTTTTGTCATTGAATCAGAAAATGTTGTATATGGTCCAACGTGCCTGAAACAAAGTGCTCTTTTTACTTCTTCTGTTTTATAAAACTTCAGAAGTGCTGTTTCCGGTTTTATTTCATCAACAGCTTCGCAGTACTCAACGTCTATATCAACATCTTTGTGCTCAGGGTCATGTTCAACGGTGTAGCAATACTGTGGCTCAGGGCATTTGCAGCCGAGACGCATCATTTCCGGACCAATTACTCCGTAACACAAAGGTCCAAGTTCATCGTAAGTTTTGATAATCTGTCTGTGACTCGCTACGATTCTACTTTCTAATGTCTTAATTTCAAATTCTTTCATTTCAAATTCATTTGCGGAAATTTTTTCAAGACTTTGGAGTTCAATCAGCCTTTCAGAAAGTAGTGCAATTTGTTTTTTACAATCCTTAATTTTACTTTGGATAAGGTCTATTTCCGGTCGGTCATTTCCTTGGTCGAAAATATCTTTAATTTCAATCAAGGATAGTCCTAAATCTTTCAGGTGTACAATTTTATTAAGAGTGATAGCTTGGCTAATCTCGTAATATCTGTAACCGGAAGATTCGATACTGTTTCTTTGAGTGTGTCTGAGATGGGGCACTAAAAAAAGGACCTG
>JBJECR010000091.1:0-10809 GCA_051871275.1 Muribaculaceae bacterium
ATGTGACATATAAAGAAAGGATGTACCAAATAACTTAATTTTGATACACCCTCTTCCGATTCACTCCGCAGGTTTATTTGGGATGCCGCGGCATGCCGCAGCACTACAGGCTGTGGAATCCCGGGTTTGCTTGGCAAGGTCATTTGGGATTACCGCAAGCTCATTATGAATTATGCATTATGAATTATGCATTGCCGCAAGCTCCACCGAGCTTGCATCTTGGTGGAATTTGCTATTTTTGGAGTTGGCGGGTGATGATTTGGGCTGCAGTTTGCGGGGCATTGTTTGTGCCGAGGAGTGTGCGGAGGTGGGCATAGTCTGCGAGGAGGGCGGAATGGTGTGAACCACCGGGAAGAACGTCTGCGAGGGCTGCGGAAAGAGATTCCACGGTGCAAAGGTGCAAGAGAAGCTCTTTCACAATTTCACGTCCGCAAATGAGGTTCGGGAGCGAAACAAATTGCACTTTGAGGATTTTTTTGAAGAAATTATAGACCAATTTAGAGCCTACGGCACGGTATGCCACCACCTGCGGAGTACCTAAGAGGGCAGCCTCCAGAGTGGCAGTACCACTTGTGACAAGTGCTGCAGAAGCATATCTCATAAGCTCGAAAGTTTGTCCGGAAAGACGCGTCACACCCGGTGCAAGACGGTTGTATATTTCTTCATCTACACCCGGAGCGGCTGCAATGACAGGCTGATAATCAGACTCGAAATTCCTTGCAGCACCCAGCATGTACGGCAAATTAGTTTTAATCTCTGAGATGCGGCTACCCGGCACAAGTGCTATTAAAGGTTTGGAGGATAAACCGTTAGACTTAAAGAAATCTTCTTTTGAAACGATTTCCGCAAGTTTTCTATCCACTTCGTTCAGCGACGGATTGCCAACGTAAGTCACATCGTAGTTATGGCGAGTTTTGTAAAAATCCACCTCAAATGGCAAGATGCAAAACATCTGCTTTACGAGTTTTTTAATCTCCTTCACACGATGTTCCTTCCATGCCCAAACTTTTGGAGAAATATAGTAATAGACAGGTATTCCGAGAGTTACGGCATACTTTGCAACACGAAGATTAAACGAAGGATAGTCGATAAGCACCAAAGCATCCGGAGCAAAATCTTTCAGCGACTTTTTGGCGGCGTCAAGATTGCCAAGGACTGAACGGAGGTGCAAAAGGACATCAACGAAGCCCATATAAGCCATTTTCTTATAGTGCACGACAGGTGGCACGCCGGCAGCATCAGCCATTTTGTCGCCGCCGAGAAAGCAAAAAGAAGCCTCCGGGTCATAACTTTTCAAGGCACGAATCAGTTCCGATGCGTGCAAATCGCCCGATGCCTCACCTGCTATAAGAAAATACCTCATTACACATTATTATATATAGTTACTCCGGCATGGTAACGGCAAGTACGCTACCGGAGCCGCTAAGAGTAACCTCGTTCACAAAAGCGGACACAAGAATTGCATGTCCGCGAGTTAAAATTTCTTTTTTGCCACACGCTTCAACCGTGAAATCCGAATCAATGCTCATGATGATAGTGAAACAGTCACGAGCGGAGAGGTCCAAAGTTTTGGAGCTTGAAATGTCTATCTTTTTGACGTTGAAGCAGTTGCAATTTATCAATTGTTGAGTATCGGCAGAAAGGACTTGCGGAGTGATTTGAATACCCCTATCCGCCTTATAGTTTATGGCATCACAGGCGAGCTCCGTGTGGAGTTCACGGAGATTACCGTTTTTGTCGCGACGCTGATAGTCGTAGATACGATAAGTGATGTCTGACGTTTGCTGCACCTCAATGAGGAGATTACCCGCACCGATAGCGTGAACAGTGCCCGGTTTGATGTAAAAGACCTCACCTTTTTTTGGGTTAAAGCAGTTTATGACGCGAGTGATACTGCCGTCGTCAACCATAGTTTTATATTCTTCAAAAGTGATGTCCGTATTAAATCCGGCATGGATAAGAGCATCGTCAGCCGCCTTGACAACGTACCATAACTCCGTCTTACCGTGGCAGTTATGTCTGCTCATGGCAAGTTCTTCACCCGGGTGAACCTGGAAAGAGAGTTTATCGCAAGTGTCCAGAATTTTAATCAGTATAGGGAAATAATTACCGAATCGAGCGTAAGTATCCTTACCGACAATTTTTTCACCGTATTTGGCTATAAGTTCAGAAAGGAGCAAGCCCGAGTCGTCTCCACCAATGACAGACGACTCGTGCTCCTTAATACCGGAAATTTCCCAACATTCGCCGATATCATTTCCCGGCAAAGTAATATTTTTATAATCCGAGATTTTCGTGCCACCCCAGATTACGTTTTTCAGATAATAGTCAAATATGTAAAGCGGTGAAATCATAAATTAATCTGCAAGAAATGTGATGAAAGCACAATCCAAGATTGCATGGTTAGTGGCTAGGTTCATATTTTCATTGCCGAGGTCAAAGTATAATGTAATCTTGTGTTGTCCTTCAGAGAGTTTAACGTGGAGAGGATTTGTGATACCCCAGTCGTTCCAGTTAGCCACGCCGCGAGTAGGCATCACAATCACGCCGACACGGTTACCATCCACAGCCAGTGTACGGATAGCACACTTGTTTTCCGTGTTGACAGGACCGTTACCGTTAGCATAGCGGAGAGTGACAGTGTAATTACCTGCTTTTTCAATGTTTACATTGAGTTCGATAGCAGCCGTATTGTGGTCAATCTGCACAAAACCGTTGCCATAGAAGCCTTCAAGCGGTTCTTTAGGCAGATATGAAACCTCCGGAGAGTCCAGAGATGTGCTTTCGCCCGGCATTTGGAGAGCGATAGGTTTCACAGTGTTACGCGGCTCTGAAGCGAAAGACTCAGTACCGTTTGTAGCAACGCCAATCACCTGATATTCACCGTCTTGAGTGATATCAAATTTTGTTTGACGAGTAGTGGCGATTCTTTCACCGTTACGGAGCACAACGTAGTGACCGATGTATTCGATAGGATTCCAGTGCAATTCGCCGTTTTCCAGCCAAGCGATAGGAGTCCAGGGAGCTTTTTCGTTAGGCACATTGTTCACCTTGAGCGGTGCTATATCGTTGTCTGCCATAACGATACGGATATCGTATTCACCTTTGAGGTTCTTGGCGGAGATTTCCGGAGCCTGCTCTTTGCCGTTTACGGTGAAAGACTTGATTTCATTTCCGGAGCCTTCAACAGTGATGTTAAGTTTAGCACCGCGATAAGGATAACCCTTTAGCGTACGAGTGCCTGCAAGTGCTTTAGGCACAAAAGGTTTGAAATCCAGTTTACCGTCCTCGTAGTGGATACCGAAGAGGATGCGGTAAGTCATAGCGAGGTTGCCGGAAAGACACCAGAGCATATTAGAGGAGTTCAGTTCCGTGTAAATGTCACCGTTATCAAGGTTAAAATTCTCCTTATTAGTGCAGAAAAGAGCAGCAGGGCGGAAGATAGAGCCGATAGCCTGCATCACACCGTTTTCATTTCCCGCCTTAGCGTTTGCAAGACCCCAGTAAGCAGCCACGAAAGGCCAGAGGGCATTGTTGTGGTAAGACGGCATATCGCTGATTTGCGGATAGAAGATAGCGGCGCCGAAAGGAGTAGTAGGATTGTTTTCCGTGATAGTTTTCGCTCTGTCTGCGGAAGCCACATTGTAAAGAATAGCGAGGGATTCGCCGAGGGTTTCCGCTCTCGGGTTAAGGATAGGATAGTTGCGACCGTAGTAGTACATCGCATAGTAACCTTTATCCGCGAGCCAGAGTTTATCGTTTATGTTTTTGACGAGTTCATCGTGGAGTTTGGCGTATTTTTCAGCACCCTTTTTGTCACCGAGAGCAGTAGCGGTTTTCGCAGCCACGTCAAGAGCAGTGGCATGAACCACATTTGTTCCCAAAGCCTCCGTGCCGTAGATATCCACGCATTGCATCCACTTCGGGTGACTCTGTTCACGCCAGTCGATGAAAGAAGTTTCTCCTTTGACGAGTCCTCTTTCCGTGTGGACTGTAGCGAGGTCATCGTCGATAGAGCGGCAGATGATAGGATAGATGTATTCCAGCCAAGCGTGGTCGCCGGTAACTTTATAGAGTTCGTAAGCAGCCACAGCCCAAATCATACGGTCCGAACTGACAGGCCAAGCACCGCCCGAGCCGGTGTCTTGAATAATTTTTCCGGCGGGATTCACCTTTTTCATAAGTGAGATTTTGGAAGCCTCCGGCTGGAGGTATGCCATAGAGAGGATTATGGAATAACTAACGTCACGAGTCCAAACGCCCGCCCATTCTTTACCGGTGCGGAGAGTGGTGTCCGGTTCAACGGCGTTCACCATCTCGTCCAGAGCCATGTTATACACAGCGGCATGGAGAGTGTTTGGTGTGGAAAGTTGGGGATACGAACTGATGTCGTTTTTGAGAGTCCACTGTTTTTCAATGGGCATGTAGAAATGAGGACGTGCGGAATAATTAGAAACAAGGTGGAATGCGTCCGGAGCAAAAGCCTTGTATTCTCCTTGAATAATGGAATCACCCGTCCAGCGGTATGCGTCAGTAGCCACAATGTCTTGAGCTGAGACATTAGCGGAGGCACACAGAGCTGCAGCGAGCAAAAAATGGAACGTTTTCATGATGGTTATAAAAAATAATGTAATTAGGTTATGTTTAATGTTTATTCTGTTTCAAAGTTAATGCTTTATTCCGAGACAAAAAAGTGACACAATCCGCACACAATTATGCATTTTGCGGCACAGGAGGCGGAGTAGGTTCGTTTTTTTCGTCACCTCCGTTTTCTTTTTTCTCCTCCTCCCTGGAAGCGAGAATTTCGTCTGTGCGAGAAGCCCATTTGCGTTTACCGAAGATACGCTCGACATCTTCCGTGAAAATCACTTCATTAGTAAGCAGAGTATCAGCGAGTTTAGCATGACCTTCCGCATATTCGCCGAGAATACTCTTGGCACGCTCATACTGTTCTTCCACAATACGAGATACCTCTTTATCGATGAGTTCAGCACGATTTTCGCTGTAAGGTTTGGAGAAATAATAGTCTTGACCTGTAGAATCGTAGTAGCAAAGGTTAGGCAGATTTCCGCTCATACCGTAGTAAGCCACCATAGCGTAAGCCTGCTTGGTGACACGCTCAAGGTCGTTCAAAGCACCTGTTGAAATTCTGCCCAGGAACATATCTTCCGCAGCACGTCCTGCGAGGAGTGAGCAGATATCATCGAGAATAGCCTGTGCAGGAATAATCTGGCGTTCTTCCGGGAGGTACCAAGCGGCACCGAGAGCCTTGCCGCGAGGCACGATAGTGACCTTAATGAGCGGGTTAGCGTACTGCAAATGCCAGGAGACTGTGGCATGCCCGGCTTCATGAATGGCGATAGACTTTTTCTCCTCGTCTGTAGTGATTTTAGAGCGTTTTTCAAGTCCGCCGATAATTCTATCCACAGCGTCCGTGAAGTCTTTACGCTGGACGGAGCTTTTGCCGTGACGAGCCGCGATGAGAGCCGCTTCGTTGCAAACGTTAGCGATGTCCGCACCGGAGAAGCCCGGAGTTTGACGAGCGAGCAAGTCAAGGTCCACAGTATCGTCTATTTTCACACCACGGAGGTGCACTTTGAAGATTTCAATACGGTCGTGAAGGTCCGGCAGTTCCACATAAATCTGACGGTCAAAACGTCCTGCACGGAGGAGAGCCTTGTCCAGGATATCAGCACGGTTTGTAGCGGCAAGGATAATAACACCGCTGTTAGTTCCAAAGCCGTCCATTTCCGTAAGCAGCTGGTTCAGAGTGCTTTCACGTTCATCGTTGCTACCCATACCGGCATTTTTACTTCTGGCACGTCCCACGGCATCAATTTCGTCGATAAACACGATGCAAGGAGCTTTTTCCTTAGCCTGCTTGAAGAGGTCACGAACACGGGAAGCGCCCACTCCCACAAACATTTCCACGAAATTACTACCGGACATAGAGAAGAACGGCACATTAGCCTCGCCTGCCACAGCACGAGCAAGGAGAGTTTTACCTGTTCCCGGAGGACCTACGAGCAAAGCACCCTTAGGGATTTTACCACCGAGTTCCGTGTATTTACCGGGATTTTTAAGAAATTCCACAATTTCCTCAATCTCCGTTTTAGCTTCCGCAAGCCCTGCAACGTCCTTAAAAGACACTTTAGAGGCACTATCTTTGTCGTAAACTTCCGCGTTTGATTTGCCAACGTTGAAAACGCCGCCTCCGCCGGCTCCACCGCTCATTTTACGCATCAAGAAGATGAATAAACCCACCATGAGAATCATAGGCAGGAAAGACCAGAGCATACTTGTGTAGTCTTTTTCCTCTTCAAACTTCACACCCCCGTTAAAAACACCGCTCTTAGTCCATTCGTCTATTTTTTCCTGAACTTTATCTGCACTGGGACCTTTAGTCACCACGAAGCATCTGTCCGCTTTTTTGAGTTGAGACTCGTGAAAAATGGCATTTGCCATGCTGTCTGTGAGTTCCGCCTCGATTTTCATAGAGTTTGAATAGACGGTAATTTCTTTAATACCGCCTTTTTCCGCATATTCACAGAACTTAGTGAAGTTAACGTCCTGATTTATATTGTTTTCTTCAAAAAGGAACGTGCCTAAAATAAACACAAGTAAAAGACCTCCGTAAATCCAGATAATGGTCATTCCGGAGCCTTTTTTCTTTTTATTGTTGTCGTTTCCGGAGTTCCTGTTTTGGTTGTTAGCGTTGTTTTGGTTCGTGTTGTCACTCATAGGAGTAAAAGTTTTGGGTGATGAAAAGTATTAGAATTAGTCCAAGTCCGGAATTTTAGTTATAGCGGCATCGCACCATAATTCTTCCAGGTTGTAATGCTGACGGACATCCTTATAAAAGACGTGAACGAGAGTATCGCCATAGTCTATGACAATCCATTCCGCATTGCGATAGCCGTCGTAGTTATAGGGCTTAATCTGCGAATGTTCAAATAGATAGTCACGGATGCTGTCCGCAATAGAAGTGACCTGCATAGTGGAGTTACCCTCGCAGATAATAAAGCGGTGAGCGGCAGCCGTTTCAATGGCAGACAAGTCCAGAACCACAATTCCTTTGCCTTTTTTCTCTTGTATTCCTTCTATAATTAACTGAGGTACGTCTATTTCTTTTTTTGCTTTTTCTGTCATATATAGTATGTAACAAATAAGTTGGTCAAATTGTTAGAAATGAATTTTTCTTTTTTCGTCAAATAAAGAGTTTTTCTATTTTGTGTAGCAGTCCGGAAAGCGAGAACACCACCACTCTGTCGCCCGGCTGAAGTTGCGTGCTACCTTCCACGAGCATACCCCGTCCGTTACGGAGCAGTCCGGCGAGAGTCATACCGTGAAGGAATTTGATGTCTTTCACGGGGGCTTTAGTCACCTTGGACCCTTCATGCACCTCAAACTCAGCCACTTCCGCATCTGCGAGCGACATACACTTGGAGTTTTGCTCGTCAGTGTCCAGGAGATACTGGAAGATTTCGCTGGAAGCGAGGAGTTTTTTATTGATGATAGTACCGATATTGAGTCCTTCCGCTTCAGAGATAAACTGGATATTTTCCACTTCCGCAATAGTTTTAGGCACTCCGAATTCCTTTGCAGTCATGCAAGCGAGGATGTTTGTCTCCGAGCTATCCGTGAGTGCGATGAAAGCGTCCATATCTTCCACGCCCTCTTCGATAAGGAAATCGTTTGAACGAGCGTCGCCGAAAACGATGTCGCAGCCTCGGCATTTTTCCGGCAGTCGGCGGCAGCGTTCCATATCGTTGTCAATAATCTTTATGGAATACTGGTCCGAGAGGAGGTGTGACAGACGGATAGCGATTCTGCCACCGCCCATAATCATCACGTTTCTCACCTTGGTCTGCTTTTTGCCGCAAAGGTCGCGAAGTTCCTCCACATGCTCGGAGGTGGACATAAAATATAGGATATCGCCCGTGCATATAGTGTCGTCACCCCGCGGGATAAGTGTTTCGTGGCGGCGTTTTATGGCACAAAGGTGAAAATTATGGTGAGTGTATGTCACCTCACGGAGTTGCATACCGATGATGGAAGCATTGTCACGCACCTTTACTCCCACAAGGATTAGTTCACCGCCGTGAAGTTCAAACCAGTTTCTTGTCCAGGTGTGCTTGAGGGCGGAACTGATTTCCAGTGCGGCAAGGTACTCCGGGTAAATGGTGTGATTGACACCGATTTTCTCAAAAAACTGCTCGTTTTCCGGTTTCATGTACTCGTAATTGTCAATACGAGCCACAGTTTTCTTTGCACCGAGAGCCTTAGCGATAGCACAAGCGGTAACGTTTTCCGTTTCGTATGGTGTAACACCGATGAAAAGGTCGCAATAAGCGGCACCGGCTTCACGGAGCACGGCAAAAGAAGTGGGATTACCCAAGCAAGTCATAAGATTATAGTTAGCATCCAGTGGAGCAAGTCGTTGCGGATCCTTGTCCACGAGCATAATATCTTGATTTTCTCTTGAGAGGAGTTTAGCCAAGTGTGAACCAACCTCCCCTGCACCACCTATGACTATTTTCATTTATTTGCCAAATTAATAATTGTTTCTGCTATAGAATCAGCGTCAAAACCGCACAGTTTGTGGAGTTCCGCAGGAGTACCCTGCGCAATGAATTTGTCCGGAATACCCAGTCGCACCACTTTTCTCGCATAGCCGTTATCGTTCAGCCACTCAACCACGGCAGAGCCAAGTCCGCCGTTAATGGAAGCATCCTCCACGGTCACTATGGGGCAATTTTTTTCAGCCACCTCGCGGAGCAGGTCTTCATCAATAGGTTTGAGGAAAATCATATCGTAATGAGCGGCGGAAACACCTTTTTCACGAGCCATTTCCACAGCTTTAGCGGCATCGTAGGCAACAGGACCGAGAGTGAGGACAGCCACGTCCGTGCCGTCTGACAATTTGCTACCCTTACCTATTTGCAATTCACACATTGGCTGTTTCCAGTCCGTATTTTTGCCGGAACCGCGCGGATAGCGGATAGCAAAAGGACCGTCGGCACGTTTTTGAGCCGTAAACATTAGGTTTCGCAGCATCATTTCGTTGCTTGGCGATGCAATCGTCATGCCGGGAATTGTACGGAGATAAGCAAGGTCGTAGCAGCCGTGATGTGTCACACCGTCTTCGCCCACAAGTCCCGCACGGTCTATGCAGAACGTCACGGGCAGGTGCTGGATAGCCACATCGTGGATTATATGGTCGTAGCCACGCTGGAGGAAAGAGGAATAAATGGCACAGAAAGGCAACCAGCCCTCCTTAGCCAGTCCACCGGCAAAGGTTACGGCGTGTCCTTCCGAGATACCCACGTCAAACACTCTGTCCGGCATGGATTTTTGCATGATAGACATAGAAGTGCCGGAAGGCATAGCGGCAGTGATACCGATAATTCTATTGTTTTTCTCAGCCAGTTCCGTGAGAGTTTCACCGAAAACGTCTTGATACTTAGGAGGATGCGGACCGGGAGCAGGTTTCGCTCTTTCACCCGTTACAGGGTCAAATTTTCCCGGGGCGTGCCAAACGGCAGGGTCTTTTTCCGCCGGCTCGAAGCCCTTACCTTTCTTGGTGCAAATATGCAAGATACGCGGACCTTCCATATCTTTGATGTCGTTCAGCACAGTAACGAGGCGACCCACATCGTGTCCGTCAAAAGGTCCGAAATATCGGATGTTCAGTCCTTCAAAAATGTTTTGCTGACCGGAGAAAAGAGTTTTGAGAGAATTGTTAAAACGCTGAATGACACCTTTTTGCCGCTCGTTTACCAGTCCAAGTTTTTTCATAAATCGATAAAACTTGTAGCGGAAATTATTGTAACGGCGAGAAGTGGTAAGGTGAGCGAGATAGCCGTTAAGTGAACCGACATTGCGGTCGATAGACATATCGTTGTCGTTCAGGACAATGAGCAGATTGTTTTTCACGTTTGCAGCATTGTTCAGTCCCTCGAAAGCGAGTCCACCGCTGATAGAGGCATCGCCTATTACAGCCACCACGTTACGTCGCGGTGATTCATTTTTGAGAGAAGTGGCGATAGCCATACCGAGAGCGGCGGAAATGGAGTTTGAAGCGTGTCCAGCAGCGAAAGTGTCGTACTCGCTTTCAGCAGGGTTCGGGAATCCGCTCAGTCCGCCGAATTTGCGGTTAGTATCAAAACGGTCACGGCGACCTGTGAGGAGTTTGTGTCCGTAAGCCTGATGACCGACGTCCCAAACGATGCGGTCGTAAGGAGTGTTAAAAACGTAGTGAAGTGCAACGGTAATTTCCACAGCACCCATTCCGGAAGCGAAGTGTCCGGGGTTTGTGGAGAGCGAATCGATAAGAAATTTACGAATATCGTCACAAACCTGTGGCAACTGTTCCGGTTTCAGTTTTCTCAAGTCCGCAGGAGAGTCGATATGGCTCAAAAGAGGATATTTATCTTCGTTGCTATTCATTTTTCTTCTCTCCGTCGTTGTTGTTCTTGATATATTTTTTGTAAAGGGGCACGAATACCACAATGCCCGAAGTGACTATAACAAAAATCGTATATAGCGTAATTTCAACGGAATACATAAGGATATAGACCACTAAAAGTACCCATAAAAGCACTATACACGCAAATCTGAATTTCTGTGAATTTGTCATCTGATTTTAGAGCCAAAATTCGTTTATTCATCACCGTAAACAGTTACGGTTTCCATAATTATGCAAAGTTACGGAATTTTTTCGGAGTTACAAAAAAGATTTTGTGCCGTGCTCATTTTGTAGAGTCAAGTGGCAAGTGCAAAATTAGTAAATTCTTTTGAAGAACTCAA
>JBJECR010000092.1:0-10779 GCA_051871275.1 Muribaculaceae bacterium
GTTTTTCATAATATTAACATGAAAAACGTTGCGTTTCTATTTGGATTCTTCACAAATTTTGACGTTTAGACAATAAAATTGACGATTTGACAAGAAAAAATGAGGGCAAGAGTCAAGGGTCAAGGGTCAAGAGACGATGGTCGAACCCATCTGACTTATCGAGTCGGACATCACAAGTGATAAACATTTCTTTAAGAAACAGTCACTATATTCAAGGATTTTGACTAATTTTGCATTAAGTAACAACATCTTGCGTTTGACAAGTGTTTTATTAGTAAAGTGTAAAAGATAAAAGGCAGGAGCAAATGAATCCCATTGCAGGGAAAATATTGAAATACGTATCGCGTGGAGCGGCAGTGCTTTTGGTATTGGTGCTACTGATTGTTATTGCGGCGTATCTGCCTTTTGTTCAGGACTATGCAGTGGAAAAAGTGCTGAACAAAATCAATAATCCCGGTGAATTTGAAATCCTTGTCTCCAAGGCGAGAATCGGTTTTCCGCTGGACTTGAAGGCGGAAGGTGTCAAGATTATTCAACAGGGCGACACTACGGTGAGCGTGGGCAAAGCCACAGCGGAAGCCGGATTTTGGTCGCTCTTTTGGGGTGAGGTAGAAGCTGAAAATGTGGAAGTTACGGATGTCCGCTGCAAAATCGGTAACCCGGATTCATTGCTGTTTTTAACAGCAAACCTGAAAAGCCTGAATATGGATTTCTGCGTTTACGGTTTTTCCTCGCTGAGTGCACATATTGGCACGGCGGAAATTGCCTCCGGAGACGTTAAATTGGCACTCAAAAACGATACTACGCAAGTGGCTGAAACAGACACCGTGGCGGAGCCTCTCTCAATGATAGTCTCTGCCAATGCACTGAAAATGAAAGACATATCCGCTCTCCTGGAGATAGAAAACGTGGCAGACACTATCAGTTGCATGCTCCCTTCCGCAGAAATGTATTACGGCGAAATAGACCTGGGCAAGCAGACTGTGCGTTTGCAGAATGTAAAGTTGAATTCTTTAGATGCCGCATTTATTTATCCGGTTGAAACTGTCCCTGCGGAAAGCAAAACGGAAACGGAATCCCTGCCCTGGACTGTGAATGTGGGTAAAATTTCACTGACAGACTCCAAGGCAAAATACGCTGCCTCCGGAGCTGTGCCTGCAGACGGTTTTGACTTTAACTATATCGCTATGAATGAGATAAATATCTCTGTGGATTCCTTGCTGAATCGCGGTACTGATATCCGTATTCCAAGCGTGGATATCCGAGCCAAAGAACGTTCCGGTTTGGGCATTTGTGCCTCCGGAAGCGTGGAAATGGACAGCCTTGTACTTGCCCTGAAAGGATTCGGACTTGAAACAGACCTGTCGCGGATAGAAGTTGATGCGGAAGTGGGAATAGGGGAGAGTAAAAACCTTGCGGAATTGCCGCTGAATGTGGTGGCACGAGCAAAGGTAGCACAGCCGGACATTATCACGCTTTTCCCTGAATATGAGTCACTTATCACGTCTTTGCCGCAGTATTCCGTGCCGGAGGCAGCCGTGGCAATCCACGGAACTATGGCTGAGGCGGTGATTGACAGCATTTATGCCGCATTGCCACGCCATTTCGAACTTTTTGCAGACGGGCGCATCACCAATATCACGGATTTTGACAAAATGGCAGGGAATGTTTCCATTACGGGAGACATCAGAGATGCGGAAAAAATAAAGCATGCCGTTCTCAGCAGCGAAGATGCAAAGGTTTATTTTATTCCTGACGTAACTCTCACGGGCAAGGCAAAAATAAATGCAGGAACTATTGACTGCACCCTCTCAGGAGTTACGGAAACAGGTGATTTGGCATTAGATGCGTCTATAAACGCGAACCGTGAAAAATATGCTGCGGATTTACGTCTGAACACCTTCCCGCTGCAAGCCTTTTTGCCGTCTTACGGCATAAAAGACATTTCCGCAAAAATCAATGCCTCCGCCGACGGCATTGACCCCTTTGACCCCAAAACTACCATCAAAGCGGAGGTTGACGTGGATAATGTCACTTACAACGGCAAAACTTACACCGGTATCTTCTTTGGAGCACTCGTAAATGCCGGAAATATTGATGTGAACCTCACAACGATGAACCCGGATGCGGACTTGTCGCTGAATCTCTCCGGTATTATCTCTCCGCAGCCCTATTCCTTTGACTATTCCGCTGATATAAGGAACTTTAACCTTAAGGCAATGGACCTCACGGAGTCTGAAGGCAATCTCTCCGGAATTATTACCGGACACGCTACTTTGCTCCCGGATTCAAACTTTATTGATGCCGATGTGGCTGTGAACAAGTTGAATTGCAGAATTTTGCCTTCCACAAACCTGAATACCGCGGAAATCACGGCACACCTCCTCAGTAAGGACTCACTGCTGGATATCACTCTGGACAACAGCGACTTAAAGGTTGATTTGAAGTCAAGACAGTCGTTGTCTCGCTTCACGGAATCCCTTTTGGCAACCGTTGACACGCTCAACAAGCACATAGAACGCCAACGCACGGATATCCTTTCGCTCCAAGAAACCCTGCCGCCATTTGTGCTGGACATTTCCGCAAAACATAATAATATCATCACAAGTTACCTCACAGGCAACAATATCCGTTACAATTCTTTTGACCTCAAAATAGACAATGATTCACTCTTTGCGATAGACGGTAACGTGATGGGCATTAAGGGCGACGGTTTTGCTCTGGACACCACAAAATTTGTCTTGAGGCAAATGGGTAAGTACCTCACAATGAAGCTGAATGCGGACAATCGCCCCGGCACTATGGACGAGTGGGCGCACGTGGAGGTGAACGGCTTTATTGCAGATGCAAAAATGGGACTTTTCATGCGTCAGTCAAACATAACCAATAAAATAGGCTACCGGTTCGGTACTATGGCAAACATTCAGGACTCAACGCTGAACGTAAGTTTTGTGCCGTGCAACCCCGTTATCGCTTACAAAGAATGGAACATTAACGACGGTAACCTCCTTTCCTTTGACTTCCGAAATATGCACCTTGACGCAGACCTGCTGATGAAGTCTGACGAAAGCCTTATCCACCTTTTCACGGAGCACGTGGATTCCATATCGGAGCAGGAAGACCTCAACCTGAAAGTGGAAAATATCAAGATTGCAGACTGGATTGCACTTAACCCGTATGCACCGAAAATAAAGGGCGACCTCTATGCGGACATGAAAGTGAGGTACAACGAAAGGCAGCAAATAGAGGGCTTCGGAAAGGCGAGCCTGAAAGATTTCTACTTCGGCAAACAGAGAGTGGGCACTTTTGACTGCGATTTGGACTTGACCACGGATCGCCGCGGACGCATTGAGGCTACGGCTTCCATGGATGTTGACGGACAGCGTGCCATGACGGCTTACGGACACATTGCGGACTCCACGGCTGTCATGCCTTTCCTTGCAGACTTCGAACTCACCCACTTCCCGCTGAAAGTGATAAATCCGTTCCTGCCGCAAAACACGGCGAAAATTTCCGGTGAACTCAGCGGACAAATGGACATTACCGGTAGCACCACGGAACCGAAATTTAACGGTTATCTGCGTTTTGATTCCACTATGCTTTACGTGAATATGATTGCCACAAACTTCAAGTTTGACGGTCGTGCAATTCCTATCGACAGCAATGTGGTGTATTTCGACAAGTTCAAGGTGCAAGCCATAAACGATAATCCCCTCACCGTTGACGGCTACGTTAACATGAAAAATATCTTCAACCCCGTATTTGACCTCGCTCTGACCTCGCAAAATATGCAAGTGGTGAATTCCACAAGGGCTTCAAAGGGTGCGGAAGTCTATGGTAAAGCGTTTATCGACCTTGATTCCAGGATTAAAGGCGACCTGAACAAGATTGACGTGAATGCCATCCTTGACGTTTTGCCGCAAACAAACGTAACATACGTAATGACTGACGCTCAAAGCACCATTCAGGCTCGCCAAAAGTCTGATATGGTGAAGTTTGTGAATTTGCAAGACACATCTGCCGTTTATGTGGAGCCGGAACCCGAAGAAACCGTGCTTCTGGACCTCAATGCTTCACTCAAAATCTCTGAAGGCGCCACTATAAATGCGGACTTATCCACTGACGGCAAAAATAAAGTGTCGCTCAAGACAAACGGGCAGATGAACTATAAACTCTCCGCTCAGGGCGACGAGGCTATGACGGGCAGACTGAATATCACAGGCGGTTTTGCCAGATATTCGCCTCCGCTGATGTCTGAAAAACTCTTTAATTTCGCCGACGACGGTAACTATATCCTCTTCACGGGTGATATGATGAACCCTACTATCAAACTCCACGCCGTGGATAACCTCAAGGCAAACGTCACTCAGGAAGGACAAAACTCCAGGGTAATAGAATTTGATATTTCACTTGATGTGACAGGTACTTTGGAACGTATGAACGTCACTTTCGACCTTGCCACAAACGATGATATCACTATCCAAAACGAGCTCCAATCCATGTCTGCCGAGCAGAGAGCCACACAGGCTATGAACCTCCTGCTTTACAATGTCTATACCGGACCGGGCACGAAGGCGTCCTCAAGTCTCAGTGCAAATCCGCTTTACACTTTCCTGGAATCGCAGGTAAACACCTGGGCGGCAAACAATATTAAGGGCGTGGACCTCTCTTTCGGCATTGACCAGTACAACAAAACTACGGACGGCAGCAGCCAGACCACCACAAATTATAGTTATAAGGTGTCTAAAACGCTCTTTAACGACCGTTTCAAGATTGTTGTAGGAGGTAACTATTCCGATGATTCGGATTCTGATGCGGAAATTGCCGCAGCACTGCTGAACGACGTATCTTTTGAATATTCTCTGAATCCGGAAGGCACTATGGTTATCAAGATTTACCGCCACACCGGCTATGAAGATATCCTGGAAGGTGAAATCACGCAGACCGGTGCCGGATTCGTCTATAAACGTAAAATCCTCCGTTTCTCAGACATTTTCCGCCCGCACAAGAAAAAAAACTCAGACTCAGACAAATGAAAATTAAGAGTACATATTATATTCTGCTCGCAATGCTCATTCTTACAGCCTGCTCCACAACAAAGTTAGTGGAAAAAGACGAGATGCTTTACACGGGCGTAAAAAGCGTGGTCTATGAGTACCCGGACTCCGTGGATAGCAGCGTAAAAGAGCAGATTGCGGAGGCTGTGAACGTCAAACCGAACAAATACACCATCACCCCTTCAATCCGTATTCCCGTGGGGCTTTGGGTCTATAACCACTGGAACCCGGAGGCAAAAGGGCTCAAGGGTTGGCTTTACTCCAAACTTGTGGAAGAACCCGTGCTTGTGTCAGACGTTCGCCCGGAGGTGAGAACAAAAATGATAGATGAAATTCTTGACGATAATGGCTATTTCAGCGGCACTTCGTCTTTCTCGTTGAACCAGGGCAAAAACAAGAAAAAAGCATCTATCACATACACCATCGCTTCCGGTCCTACGTATCGCTTGGATTCCATTTACCTTCTTCCGGATACTTGCCGCCTATATCATCTCATTGATTCCGTGGCACTTAAAGACAAATATCTGAAAAAAGGTATGAGGTATTGCACAGACTCTCTTTCAATAGTCCGAAACCGCATCACAAATGCCGTTCGCAACCGCGGTTTTTACTATTTCCGTCCGGAATACATTGAGTACCTGGCAGATAGCATAAATAATCGCCGTAATATTTCTCTCAAACTCTGCATCTCTTCTTCTGCTCCGAAGGAAGGACTTCAGGAATTTCGCACGGGTAAGGTCACTGTCATCACTCGCAGATACCGGGGAGGAGGTGTACCGGACACCATTTCCACTTCTCGCGGCACCATAATTCAGATGAAACCGTCTAAACTCCGCAAGGAAATAATCCCGGAATGTGTCACGCTCCGCAAGGGTAGGGCATTCTCCGTGAGGCAGTTGGAAACAACTCATACTCGCCTCTCGCGACTTGGCATTTTCAACTCTGTTTCTATGGAAGTGAAGCCGGATTCGCTTGCACCAAACCCCACGCTTGACGTGGTGATAGACTGCACCTTCGATTCACCGCTGGAAACGAGTTTTGAAATTGGAGCTGCCTATAAATCAAATAATTACATCGGTCCCGGTGCTTCCTTTAATGTTACGAATAAGAATCTTTTCGGCGGTGGCGAACAACTCACGGTAGGGCTGAACGGCAGCTACGAGTGGCAGACAGGTAGCGGTAGTTCTTCGCTCTTGAATTCATACGAGGTGGGCATAAACTCTTCGCTCTCGTTCCCGCGACTTATTGCACCGAAATTTATCCCTCGCAGAAACAGAAACTTGAACTGGACTCGCTTCTCACTGAATGCGGATTTGCTGAACCGTCCACACTACTTCAAAATGGCTCAGTTTGAGGCTGCCGTAACTTACGACTGGTATCCTTCTCGCCACAGTTCGTCCTCTTTCACACCTATAAAATTCACATACACAAAACTGATTGACACCACTGCGGCTTTTGACTCCATTGTGGAAAACAACCGTGCTATTGCACAGAGTTTCCGCAGCCAGTACATTCCGCAAGTGCTTTATTCTTACACATATAGCCGCACTTTCGCAAAAAAGAATACCATAAAATTCAGCTTCTCCGTTCAGGAAGCCGGAAACCTTTTCTGGTGCATCTATGAGGCTGCAGGAAAAAAAGAAGAAAAAACACTGTTTGGTACGCCTTTCTCGCAGTTTGTGAAAGGTTCCGTGCAGCTGGTTTATGACCGCCTTCTTTTTGGCAATCACCACCTTGTGATGCGTGCTTTCACAGGTGCCGCTCACGCTTACGGCAACTCCTCGCAAGTGCCTTATTCAGAGCAGTTTTACGTTGGAGGAGCAAACTCTATCCGTGCCTTCACCGTTCGCAGCATAGGTCCGGGAAGTTACCGTGTGGCGGAAGAAACGGCAAACGGCTATTTCGACCAGACAGGTACCTTTAAGTTTGAAATGAACGCAGAATATAGATTCCCGCTTTACGGTCCTCTGGGCGGCGCCCTCTTTGTGGATGCCGGAAACGTTTGGCTGCTGAAAGACGATGCGGACCGTCCCGGCGGCACTCTCACGGGTTCTCGCTTTTTCAAAGACCTTGCACTCGGAACGGGACTCGGACTCCGTTTTGATATTGGTATGATTGTGGTTCGCGGTGACTTGGGTATAGGGCTTCACGCACCATACGACACCGGCAAAAGCGGCTATTTCAATATGGAATCTTTTGGCAAATCACTCGCTTTCCACCTCGCTATAGGCTATCCGTTTTAATCTCGTAAATTACTGATATAAAACAATATAAAACACTTATAACAATGAAAAAATTCATCACACTTTTTGTTAGCGTTATCTCTTTTCTTTATGCTGCCGGTTGGAGTCAAAAAGGACACGACGTGGTGGCTTTCATAGCTGAGCAACACCTCACTACAAATGCTCGAATCCAAGTGGCTACGCTCCTCCAGGGTCGCTCCATGGTTTACTGGTCAAACTGGCTGGACAATGCTTCTCACACTCCGGAATACGAATATTCTAAAACTTGGCACTACAAAAATATTGATGCCGACCAGACTTACGAAGACTGCACACTAAACCCGAAAGGCGACGTTGTTACCGCACTTAAAGACCAACTCGAAGTGCTCGCAGACACTACGCAAAAGGCTGAAATTCGTACACTTGCACTCAAAATGATTATTCACCTCATGGGTGACCTCCACCAGCCTATGCACATGGGACATGCCTCCGATGCAGGCGGAAACCGTGTTGATGTGATTTATTTCGGCTCCAAGAAAAATCTCCACTCCGTTTGGGACGGCAGTCTTGTGGAAAGTGCACACAAATGGAGCTATTCCGAGTGGCAGTACAACATTGACAGAATTTCACCGGAAACGGAAGCACAGATAGCCGCAGGAACTGTTGATGATTGGGCAAAACAAACGTATCTCATTGCCACAAAGGTATATGAATATTTCAAACCGGACACAAAAGTCTCTTACGACGACGTTGCCCGTTGGTCTCCCGTCATTGAGCGTCAATTCCTCTTCGGCGGTGTCCGACTTGCCGCAGTCCTAAACGAAATTTTCAAATAAATATGCGGAATGAACTTGGCTAACGCCAAGATGCAAGCTCGGTGGAGCTTGCGGCAATCGGAAGTGAACCGTGACAACGCCAGCCTGTAGTGCCGTGGCATGCCAAGCGAACTTGCGGAGAGAACCGGGATAACGCCAAGATGCAAGCTCGGTGGAGCTTGCGGCAATCGGAAGTGAACCGTGACAACGCCAGCCTGTAGTGCCGTGGCATGCCAAGCGAACTTGCGGAGAGAACCGGGATAACGCCAAGATGCAAGCTCGGTGGAGCTTGCGGCAATCGGTTAACCCCACCTTGCCGCGATAGCGGCTAGGTGGGGAACTGCCTGATACTCAGCCAAAATGAGCTAAGTCGTATATGACTTTGCTCATTTTGCAAAAAGCTAAGTCGAATAGACTTTGCAAAAAGTGTATTGTATTTTTCAAAAAAAAGTCTTAACTTTACGCAAAATTTTCACTACAAGACACAAAGCAATGGCAATGGACATACCGACAGAAGATGCAATGCTTATAGCTCGTTTACAAAACGAGTCCACTTGCCGTGCCGCCTTTGCGGAAGTGATAAAGATTTATTCCGAGCCACTTTACAGGCAAATTCGCCGACTCGTGGTAAGCCACGACGATGCTAACGATTTGCTGCAAAACACATTCATGAAAGCTTGGATGTACATAGAAAATTTCCGCGGCGAAGCAAAATTATCCACTTGGCTTTACAAAATTGCACTCAACGAGAGCATCACTTTCCTTGAAAAAGAACGTAAACGCAACAATATCTCCATCGACGACCAAGAAAGCCTCCTCGTAAACTCCATTCAGGCAGACGAATACGTAGATGGCGACGAACTTGCACAAAAACTCCGCTGTGCCATAGCTACACTGCCGGAAAAACAACGCATTGTCTTCAATATGAAGTACTACGACGAAATGAAATACGAGCAGATGAGTGAAATCCTCGGTACCTCCGTTGGAGCACTCAAAGCATCGTATCACCTTGCCGTGAAAAAAATTGAACAATATTTTGAAGAAAACGATTAAACTTTTTTTTATATTTGTTGTCAAAGAGAATAGATTACGATAGAAAGATAATGAGTAAAGAAAAAGACATATTAAACAAAGTAGGAAAAAACGACGGGATTCGCGTCCCGGAAGGCTATTTTGAGGACTTTGCAGAAAAAATGATGGCTATGCTTCCGGAAAAAGAAGAAAAGCAGGAGCCATCAAAAAATATGCGTATGTGGCTCAGAATCAAACCTTACGCATATATGGCTGCAATGTTTGCCGGCATTTTCTGCATGATGAAAATGTTTGATATGATGAGGTCGCCCAATTCAGACCTTAACATTGACAATTATCCTGCTGTCACTGCGGCTATCAATAGCGGTGAGCTTGATAATGTGATTATGAACGGTGTAGATGACAATGATATTATAGAATCGCTTTACGAAACCGGTTTTTCCGCTGAAGAAATCTACACTTACGAAGATTCTATAGATATGAACGACACTATTATTGAATAGAATTTTATGAAAAATATCACAATTTTTATAGCATTTTTCGCTCTTTTGCTCACTGCCCTCCCGGCTCAGGCTCGAGGACAGGAAGATGCAGACAGAGTGCAATTCAAAAAAGAATTCCGTGAATATAAGCATAGATTCATCTCCCGTCACCTTGAACTTACTAAAGAGCAGGAAGCTCCTTTCTTTGAGTTATACGACAAAATGGAAGATGAAACTGCAAAAATCACGAATGAAACTCGAGAGCTGGAAAGAAAAATCTCGGAATCCGATGAATCCGTCACAGACCTCGAATACGACACCGCAACTGATGCCCTCTTTGAACTTAAAGTCAAAGAAGGTGATATTGAAAAATCGTACCTTGACAAATTCAGAACAGTTCTCACTAAAAAACAGCTCTTTATGCTCAAATCCGTGGAAAGAAACTTCAATAAGGAGCTTATGCAGCACCAGCAGCGTCTCCACGGCACAAGAAAAGCAAGAACGGATTCCAAACAGTAATAAATAGCAAAACAATAATAGAGAAATAATGTTTCATTGGAGAGGGTTGCAAACAAAACGGCTTTGCAATCCTCTTTTTCTCTCAGAAAAGCAGAATTGGCAAAATTGGTTCAATTAGCCCAATTAGTCTAATTAGCCCAATTAGTCCGATAAGGCTAGAGGTTTTGCAACAACCTCATTGTGGTGATAGATGTGTGGTGTGAACCTGCGGAGAGAACCGGGACAACGCCAGCCTGTAGTGCCGTGGCATGCCACGGCATCCCAAATAAACCTGCGGAGAGAATCGGGACAACGCCAGCCTGTAGTGCCGTGGCATGCCACGGCATCCCAAGTGAACTTGCGGAGAGAACCGGGACAACGCCAGCCTGTAGTGCCGTGGCATGCCACGGCATCCCAAGTGAACCTGCGGAGCGAGCCGGAAAGCCATATCGTGTCGGAGATACGATATGGCTACACGCCCTGGAGGGGCGTGGTTGTGGTAAACGCCGGGTTCAGCCTCGGAGAGGCTTAACCCGGTGATGGTGAGCAAAATAGGATATACGAGCCTTGGAGAGGCTCGGTTGTGATAATGACAGTACAATCAAATCCATTACCCAACGAGGGTGTATCAAAATTAAGTTATTTGGTACATCCTTTCTTTATATGTCACATG
>JBJECR010000093.1:0-2408 GCA_051871275.1 Muribaculaceae bacterium
AGGATAAAAATTTTCAGGAAATAATTGGTTAATTAAAAAGATATATTGTAACTTTGCGGAACATTAATCTTATTTCTAATTTCTATATATCATTATGGATATAAATAGTATCATGAGTGCCCTGGAAGCAAAGCATCCGGGCGAAAATGAGTACCTCCAGGCAGTGCGTGAGGTGCTTATGTCAGTGGCTGACGTATATAACCAGCATCCTGAATTTGAAAAGAACAAAATTGTAGAACGTATGGTAGAGCCGGATCGTATCCTCACATTCCGTGTGACATGGATTGACGATAAAGGCGAAATCCAAAATAACCTCGGCTACCGTGTACAATTCAACAATGCCATTGGTCCGTACAAAGGCGGTATTCGTTTCCACGCTTCCGTAAACCTTTCAATCCTTAAATTCCTCGGTTTTGAGCAGACATTTAAGAATGCACTTACTACTCTCCCTATGGGTGGTGGTAAAGGTGGTAGCGACTTCTCTCCACGCGGCAAAAGCGACCGTGAAATTATGCGTTTCTGCCAGGCATTTATTCTTTGCCTTTGGAAACACCTCGGTCCGGATCGTGACGTTCCTGCAGGCGATATCGGCGTAGGTGGTCGTGAAGTTGGCTATATGTACGGTATGTACAAAAAACTTATGAACCAGTGCACAGGTACTTTCACCGGTAAAGGTCTTGACTTTGGCGGTTCACGCATTCGTCCTGAAGCTACAGGTTACGGTGCTCTCTACTTTGTACAAAACATTCTTGCTCGTACAAACGAAGACCTCAAGGGTAAAACTATTGCTATCTCCGGTTTTGGTAACGTTGCATGGGGTGCTGCAAAGAAAGCTACCGAACTTGGTGCAAAAGTTGTTACAATCTCCGGTCCTGACGGTTATGTATATGACCCGGATGGCATCAGCGGTGAAAAAATCGAATATATGCTCGAACTCCGTGCTTCCGGCAATGATATCGTGGCTCCTTACGCAGAAAAATTCCCGGGTGCTACATTCTATCCCGGTCGCAAACCTTGGGAACAGAAGGTGGATATCGCTCTTCCTTGTGCTACTCAAAACGAAGTTAACGGTGACGATGCCGCACAGCTCGTTGCAAACGGCGTGAAACTCGTGGCAGAAGTATCAAACATGGGTTGTACTCCGGAAGCTATCGATACATTTATCAATGCTCGTATCACATACGCTCCCGGCAAGGCTGTAAATGCAGGTGGTGTTGCTACTTCAGGTCTTGAAATGACTCAGAATGCAGAACACTTGCAGTGGACTGAGGAAGAAGTTGATGCAAAACTTCACCAGATTATGAAAGATATTCACACTCAGTGCGTTACATACGGTGTTGAACCGGATGGCTATTTGAACTATATGAAAGGTGCAAATATTGCAGGCTTTATGAAAGTGGCTAACGCTATGATGGAACAGGGCGTAATCTAATCATAAAGTTACATAAACAAAAAAAATCGTCACTCACAGCGAGTGGCGATTTTTTTTGTGCTTATATCCGAATATTTCGTAATCAGCATGCTTTGAAGCTCATGTCAAGACCTTTCACGGAGTGAGTGAGAGCACCAACGGAGATGAAATCCACACCTGCTTCACCGTAAGCACGGAGAGTGTCTATGGTGATGCCGCCGGAAGATTCTATTTCCGTTCTGCCTGCAATGAGTTTTACTGCTTCGCGAGTTTGCTCGGGAGTGAAGTTGTCCAGCATGATTCTGTCAACTCCAGCCTCAAGAGCTTGGAGAATTTCCTGTGTATTTCTCACTTCCTGCTCTATTTTGAGGTCTTTGCCGTTTTTCTTGCAGTATTCTTTAGCAGCGGCTACGGCTTGTGGAATACCACCGGCAAAATCTACGTGGTTGTCCTTAATGAGAATCATGTCAAAAAGACCGATTCTATGGTTGCAACCGCCGCCGATTTTCACGGCTTCTTTTTCAAGTATGCGAAGTCCCGGAGTGGTCTTGCGAGTGTCTAACACTTTGGTTTTCAGTCCGGCAAGACGTTCCTGATACTTGTGTGTAGTGGTAGCAATCCCGCTCATACGTTGCATAATGTTCAGCATAATGCGTTCTGTCTGTAGAAGTGAACGAACCGGTCCTTCCACCACAAAAGCAATGTCACCGGGTTTAACACTGTCACCGTCTTTGAGAAACTGTGTCATTTTGAGTGACGGGTCAAACTTTTTGAACACCATTTTGGCAATTTCCACTCCGGCGAGGATACCGGCTTCTTTGATGATAAGTTGCTGGCGTCCTTGTGCTTCAGCAGGGATAGTGCTGAGAGTGGTGTGGTCGCCGTCGCCAATGTCTTCTGCAAAAGCGAGGTTAAGCAAGTTGTCTATTAGTTCTTCTCTTGTTTTCATTCGAAAATATTTAAATTGTGAAGTGCTGATTTCCAACACTTCGTGTTA
>JBJECR010000094.1:0-40922 GCA_051871275.1 Muribaculaceae bacterium
AAAATCTTCTCAAAAAATTTCCTTAGGGTGAAAGTTGGGTTAGCTAAATTAGCTATCTTAGCTAAGAAAAGAAATAGCTATAATAGCTAAATTAGCTATAATAGCTAAGATAAAAAAAGCTAAAACAGCATTGTCTGCCGTTTTAGCTTTTTTTATGTTATCTTGGATTCGCTTATTTGATGTGCTCGTCAATTAAGCGGATTTTCTTTTCCAGAGTAGCGATAGAATCTTTGAGTTTAGCCACGCGACGCTGCAAATCGCGGAGCATGGTGTCGCCGGATTTAGAACTTGAAGTGAAGAAACCAAGGTTGTTTTCACAAGTGGCAAGTTCTGCAGTGCGTTGCTCGTAAGCACGAACCATTCTTTCGCGTTCGCGGTAGAGTTTATCGTTGTCGCCTGCCATTTCGGAAATGGAGTTTTCAAAGCGGTCTATTTCCGCAGATGCACCGGAAAGGTCAAATTTCTCATATAGAGCATTGACAGCTGCACGGTATGCTTCATAGACTTTGTCTTTGTCCTTGAAAGGCACATGTCCTATTTGTTGCCACTGAGCGGAAGCCTCTTTCACTGCTTTAGCCACTTCTTCTTTAGCAGTACCCTCTGCTATAGCGTTGAGATTAGCGATGATAGCTTTTTTAGCTTTGAGGTTTTCCACTTCAACGTGGCGAGTTCCGGAGAGTTGTTTCTTTTTTCTTTCAAAGAATTTATCACAAGCGGCACGGAAACGTTCCCAAACGGCATCGCTGTGTTTGCGAGGCACTGTTCCGATAGTTTTCCATTCCTGCTGGAGTTTTACGAGAGCGTCGGTAGTTTTTTTCCAGTCGGAACTTTCGCTGAGAGCCTCAGCCTTTTCGCAAAGTGCTGTTTTGCGTTTGAGGTTTTCTTCCAGGTCTTCTTTTATAGCCTTGTAGAAGTTAGCTTTGGCTTCAAAGAACTTGTCGCAAGCGGCACGAAAACGTTCAAAGAGGGCATTGTTGGACTTTTTGGAAGCGAATCCAACGGATTTCCACTGTTGCTGGAGATCCAGGATAGTTTTAGTGTTTTGTTCCCAGAGAGCATAAGTGTTTACTGCGGCGAGGTCAATAGCCTCAATAGCCTCACAGAGAGCTGTTTTAGCGGCTTCGTTTTCCTGCTCTTTTTGTTTACGCTGCTCAAAAAATTCCTGGTGGCGTTTGTTGATAACGGCGGAAACGTCTTTGAACTTAGCCCAAATTTCTTCACGGATGTCCTTAGCTACGGGACCGATTTCACGCCATTTTGCGTGCAATTCCTGGAGCAGACGAGCAGCAACTACGATGTCTGTGTCCTCCGTGAGTTTTTTAGCTTGCTCAATGAGCAATTCCTTAGCTTCAAGATTTTTCTTGAAGTCGTAGTCGCGGAGGTCTTTGTTAACTTTGAGTTGGTCGTAGAATTTTTCCTCTGCTTCTTTGTATTTTTTCCAAACTTCCGTGGTTTGGTTTTCGTTTACGTCGCCTGTAGCACGGTATTCCTGCTGGAGTTCGCGGAACTGCGGGAAAAGTTTGTTCACATTGTCCGTATCTTGGCTGAGTTCCGTGATTTTGGCAATGATATCAATTTTTTTGTCGTAGTTTGCTTGTAGCTGAGCCTCGATTTGTTTGCGGTACTCGCTTTTCTTTTCTTTAGCGGCATTGATGATTTCTTTCATCTGAGCTTCGCGAGGGTCTTCTTCCGCCGTAAAAGCTTCAGGGGCACCGCCGTTTGCCACAAACTCATCTTTGAGTTTTGCTATTTCATTTCTCTGGAAAGTGTAAAACAGCTGTTTTAGCGATTCAATTTTTTCGCGGGTGATTTTTTCCGCATCGCCGTCAGCTATAGCTTGCAACTGCTGAAGCACTTCATCCTTGTTTGCAGGCTGTGCCGCTTCTTCCGCTACAACTTCGTTTTCAACATTTTTCTCGTTTTCCGGTAGAGTGACATCTTGTGCTTCTTTGCTTTCAATGTCCGGGGTCTGTTCACGCATTTCCATGATAAATTAAATAAATTAAACAACTTTTTGCCGCAGTTTGCACCGCAGTTTTAATTCAAGTCCCAAATTTAGACAAAAGTTGCGGCTGTACCAAATATTTTCAATTTGGTATATATTAAAAAATGTTAAATAATTGATTGTAGAATATAATCAAGCGAAAAGGACACGGAATGCTTCTTCCACTTTAGCCACTTCCGTGATTTTTATTTTGCGGGAAGATGTGTCTATTCCTTTCAGGTTTCCCTTTGGAATAAGAATCTCCGTCATGCCCAGTTTTTCCGCCTCCGTGATGCGTTGTTCTATTCTGGTGACGGGGCGAATTTCACCGGAAAGTCCCACTTCACCGCTCATGCAAATGCCGTGAGGGATAGCCATATCCACGTTTGAGGAGAGTATGGCACAAATCACAGGCAGGTCAAGTGCGGGGTCGTTTACTTTTAGTCCTCCGGCAATGTTTAGGAACACGTCTTTCTGGATAAGTTTAAATCCCACCCGTTTTTCAAGGACAGCAAGGAGCATATTCATTCTCTTGGAGTCGAATCCGGTAACGGAACGTTGCGGAGTGCCGTATGCGGCTGTGCTCACAAGTGCTTGAGTTTCAATCAGGAAAGGTCTTGCACCGTCCATTGTTACTCCTATCGCCACGCCGGAAAGTTCTTCGTCGGACTGAGAAAGGAGCATTTCCGAGGGGTTAGCCACTTCACGCAGCCCTCGCTGACACATTTCGTAAATACCTAATTCCGAGGTGTTTCCAAAGCGGTTTTTTATGGAGCGGAGTATTCTGTACATGTATTGTCGGTCGCCCTCAAACTGGAGTACGGCATCAACAATGTGTTCCAGCACTTTTGGTCCGGCAAGGCTACCCTCTTTTGTTATATGTCCGATGAGTATTACGGGCACACCGCTTTCTTTGGCGTATTTGAGGAGACTCACTGCACATTCACGCACTTGACTGACGCTACCGGATGCAGATTCAAGTTCATCTGAGGCGATAGTCTGTATAGAGTCTATTATGAGCAGTCCCGGCTTGATGTCCTTGATGTGCTCAAAGATGTTTTGGAGCGATGTCTCAGTGACGATATAGCAGCTGTCGCTGACCCTGCCAAGTCTGTCGGCACGCATTTTAAGTTGCACGGCACTTTCTTCGCCTGAAACGTAAAGCACTGTTCGTGAACGGATTGAGAGAATGTTTTGGAGGACAAGTGTGGATTTGCCTATGCCCGGTTCACCGCCAATAAGTACGAGCGACCCGGGAACGAGTCCGCCGCCGAGCACTCTGTTCAGTTCTGCACTCGGGAGTGTTATTCGCGGCTCGTCTGCAGCCACAATTTCCGATACCTTCTGCGGCTTGCTTTTGCCGAATTTTCCGGCAGCCACAATACCCTTGCTTTTTGGCTGTGCTTTTTCTTCCACCATAGTGTTCCATGCCCCGCAAGCAGGGCATCTGCCTTCCCACTTAGGAGAATCTGCACCACATTCCGTGCAATACCAAACAGTTTTTATGCTCTTTGCCATAGTTTATGCTCTTTGCTAAATGTATTATGCTCTTAGCAGTAGTTTATACTCTCTTTTATGCTTGAAAATCACATCATTCTGCGTCTGAATTCCGCCACTGTTATAGCTGTTGCCATAGACACGTTCAGGGATTCCACTCGTTCTGCATTTTCCGGGAACGAGGGGAGGAAAATTCTGTGTGTGAGGCATTTATCTACCTCGCTACTTATGCCGTTGCCTTCGTTTCCCATCACAATTACGCCCTTGCCGTCGAGTTTTGTGGCATAAATATTTTCGCCGGAAAGCGAAGTGCCGTAAACGGGCATTTTTTTGCTTATTTCAGTCAGAGTTTCCGGCAAATTTACATAATAGACCTTAACTCTTGCAATACCGCCCATTGTGGCTTGCACCACCTTTGGATTATAGACATCAACAGTGTCACTTGAGGCGATAATGGTGTCAATGCCGTACCAGTCTGCAATTCGCATGATTGTGCCGAGGTTTCCGGGATCTTGCACCCTGTCCAACGCGATGACGAGTTTGCCGTCTATGTCATCTAAGCAAAATTGCATTTCCGGAATCTCATAAACTGCGATAACAGGCTGTGGACTGCGGAGTTGCGACATTCTCTCAATGTCTGCAGAGGTTACGATAGTAAAATCATGGTTTGCCGCAAGACTTTTGTTTTCCTCAATCCATTTTTGAGTGGCGAAAAGATAGCGGCAGCGGAATGAATTGATGGTTTCAAAGACGCACTTCGCACCCTCTGCCACAAAAAGTCCTGATTCTTTTCTGTGACGTGCATCACCGAGTGATTTTACTGTTTTACGCAGATTATTTGTGAGCTGTTCCGGCATATTATTAGAGAATTTCTAATGCAATTTTTGCACAAGCTTCTGCATCGGCAAGTGCATGGTGGTGATTATCAAGGTAATAGCCACACGCTTCCGCCACGGTGTCCAATTTGTGATTTGGAAGTCTGCAGCCGAAGTGGCGGCGTGAAGCACGGCAAGTGCAGAAAAATTTATATCCGGGGTATTTCATTCCGTAGGCGGCAAAAGCGGCTTTGAGACAACCTTCGTCAAAAGGGCTGTTATGTGCCACGAGTGGCAGTCCCTCTATGAGCGGCTCTATTTCTTCCCACACTTCCGGGAATGTGCGTGCGTCTTCCACATCTTCCATCGTAAGTCCGTGAACGGCGGTGGTGAAAGATGTGAAAAATTCAGGGTAGGGGTAGATAAGACTGTAATAAGTGTCTGTAATCTCGCCGTTTTTCACAACTACGATACCCACACTGCAAACGCTGGAACGACTTCCGTTTGCGGTTTCAAAGTCTATTGCCGCAAAGTTTCTCATCGTGCCACTTGCATCAGTCTGGAAAGGTATTTACCGATAATGTCAAACTCCAGATTTACGATAGTACCCTTTTCAATACGGCAAAAATTCGTATGCTCCATAGTGTATGGAATGATAGCCACGCGGAATGTGTCAATAGTGCTGTCGCAAACCGTGAGTGAAACGCCGTTTACCGTTACGGAGCCTTTTTCCACAGTCACATAGCCTTGTGAAGCGAGTTCCGGGCTTACGGAATATTTAAATTTGAAATATCGGCTGCCGTCAACGTCTTCCGTCTCCACACATTCTGCAGTGGTGTCCACATGTCCTTGCACTATGTGTCCGTCAAGACGTCCGTTCATCATCATAGAGCGTTCCAGGTTTATCAGGTCGCCGGGTTTGAGGAGACCAAGGTTGCTGCGGTCCAGTGTTTCCTGAATTGCGGTGACAACGTAAGTTCCGTCAGGATTTATTGCCACAACAGTCAGGCATACGCCATTGTGTGCCACGGACTGGTCTATTTTCAGTTCATCTGTAAACGAGCATTTAATTGTGAGATTTATATTTCCGCCGTTACGTTCTATTGCAACAACCGTAGCGGCTTCTTCTACTATTCCGGAAAACATGCTGAGTGTCTTATATATTATATATGTGTTTATTCGTGGTTTGCAAAAATCCCGCTACGAGCCTGTATGGTTTACGTTGTCGCAACGGGATTTTGTGTATTAATTAATATGTGCGATGAAGCGGAAGAGAGTATTTTTATTCTGCTTCTTCGTCTTCTTTCATATTGTGGAATACGTTCTGAACGTCTTCGTCATCCTCAAGCTTTTCAAGGAGTTTTTCAATAGTAGCTCTTTGCTCTGCATTAACTTCCTTGAGGTCGTTAGGGATACGTTCAAATTCCGCACTTACGATTTCAAAGCCGTTGCTTTCAAGGTATTTCTGAATGTTTGCAAATTCTTCAAAAGCACCGTAAAGCATGATTTCGCCTTCTTCATCGTCAGGAACTATTTCATCTACGCCGTAGTCGATAAGTTCAAGTTCGAGGTCTTCCAGAGAAATGCCTTCTTTAGCCTTGATTTTGAAAACGCTTTTGTGCTCGAAAAGGAATGTGAGTGAACCCTGTGTGCCGAGTGTACCGCCAAACTTAGTGAAATAAGAGCGTACGTTTGCCACAGTACGAGTGTTGTTGTCTGTAGCGGCTTCCACGAAGATAGCGATTCCGAAAGGTCCGTATCCTTCGTAAGTTATTTCTTTATAGTCGCCTGCATCCTTGTCTGTAGCTTTCTTGATAGCGCGTTCTACAGTGTCTTTAGGCATATTTGCAGCCTTCGCGTTCTGGAGGAGTACGCGCAGACGCGGGTTTGCAGTAGCGTCCGGTCCGCCGGCTTTAACGGCGATAGTGATTTCTTTACCAATACGGGTAAATGTGCGTGACATGTTACCCCAACGTTTGAGTTTTCTTGCTTTGCGATATTCAAAGGCTCTTCCCATAGGTGTTGTTTAGTTTTGTTGTATTATTATATTGATTTTTTTACTTTTTTTTATCTGAGTTCAGCACCAATCTGCTTTTTGAGGTTAGCTATGATTTTGCTCATGATAGCGTCAATCTGCTTGTCCTGCATGGTTTTTTCATCGTCTTGGAGAGTGATGGTGATGGCGTAAGATTTTTTACCTTCCGGAAGGTTTTTGCCTTCATAAACGTCAAAGAGTTTAACACTGCGGAGGAGTTTTCTTTCGCTTTCGCGGACAGCGGCTTCAATTCGTTCCATAGTCACGTTTTTGTCTATGAGCAATGCCAAGTCGCGAACCACAGGCTGTGTTTTTGGCAGCGGAGCGTATGTGACTTTGCTGCGGAGTGACATTTGCACGAGTTGTTTCCAATCCAGTTCAGCGTAAATCACGTCTTGCTTGATGTCAAGTTTTTTGAGTTGTGCTTTAGCCACATTTCCCATAGTTCCGATATGCTTGCCGCTTCTGGTGTCAATAGAGATAGCGGCGGCAAAAAGTTCGCAACCCGTTTTCTGTGAGAGTACTATTTCTTTACTGTTCACACCGAGACGGAGGAGAATATTTGCGATGATGGCTTTGAGGTCGTAGATTGTGGCTGCGGTTGCAACGGAGTTCCAGGACTGAGTGCGAATATTACCGGTGAGCCAAATGGCGAGTCTTGCTTTCTCGCTGAAAGGAGCAAGCGGTGCTTCGTCTGTGGATTGAGCTTCCGGATTGCAGAAATATGTGTTTCCGAATTCATACATCATCAAGTCGCTGAGACGGCGGTTGATGTTGTGTGCTATAGATTCAAGTCCACCGAAAAGCAGTGTCTGACGCATCACATTCAGGTCGTTGCTGAGCGGATTGAGCAGGTGAACGCAGTTGCTTGCGGGGTATTCTTTAAGGTCTGCGTAGTATGCTTCGGCAGTGAGTGAATTGTTGAGAATTTCGTTGAAACCTTGTGCCGTGAGTTGCTCGGAAATCATTTTTTGCAAGTCGTCGGCAGCATCTGTGGCAGTCTTGAAAGAGAGCGAAGCGTGGAGTGCTTGTGGCATCTCGATATTGTTGTAGCCGTAAATGCGGAGAACGTCTTCCACAACGTCGCAAGGACGTGTCATATCAACTCTGTACGTTGGGATTGCGAGGTTCACAGCACCTTCTTCGCGAGAAACTATTTCTATTTCCAGTGCTTTGAGGATAGCGTCAACCGTTTCTTCCGGTATATCCTTACCCACGAGGTCACGGAGATACTGATATTCAAGTTTTACGTTTGCAGGAGCAACAGGTGCAGGGTAAATATCTACAAAGTCTCCTGCTATTTCGCCGCCTGCGAGTTGCTGAATCATTTGTGCTGCAACTTTTAGGGCGTACATTGTGCCGTTAGGGTCAACACCTCTTTCAAAGCGGAAAGATGAGTCTGTGCTGAGGGTGTGGCGGCGAGCCGTTTTGCGAACGGAAGTAGGGTTAAAGCAAGCACTTTCAATAAATACGGAAGTTGTCTCGTCTGTAACTCCGGAGTCAAGTCCGCCGAAAACGCCTGCAATACACATCGGTTCTTCAGCATTGCATATCATCAGGTCGTGGCTGTCCAGTTTGTGTTCTACGCCGTCAAGGGTAGTGAACGGAGTGCCGTCTGCACATGTTTTCACCACTATTTTGCCTCCTTTTATTTTGTCCAAGTCAAAGCAGTGGAGCGGCTGGCAGAAAGCGTGGAGAATGAAGTTTGTGATATCTACAATATTGTTTATCGGGCGGAGTCCTATAGCGTTCAGTTTGTCTTTCAGCCATTGCGGACTTTCAGCCACCTTTATGTCACGGATAGTGATTCCGCAGTACCTTGTACAAGCTTCCGGGTTTGCCACTTCCACGCTGATAGCACTGCCGGCAGACTTGTTTGTTTCAAATGTGTCTGCAGTGGGGCGGTGGAGAGGAGCAGCGATGCCTGAAGCGGTGAGTTTTGCACTCAGATCGCGTGCCACGCCATAGTGTGAAGCTGCATCAATGCGGTTTGGTGTGAGGTCCACTTCCAGAATATAGTCGGAAGAAATACCATAGTAATCAGCCGCCGGAGTGCCGGGTGCCACTTCTTCTTTGAGGACTATGATGCCATCGTGAGAATTACCGATACCGATTTCGTCTTCCGCACATATCATGCCGAAAGATTCCACACCGCGTATTTTGGATTTTTTGATTTTAAACTCTTTGTCGCCATCGTAGAGAGTAGTGCCTACTGTTGCCACAATCACTGTTTGTCCTGCAGCCACGTTTGGAGCGCCGCACACGATTTGTGTAGCTTGTCCGTCGCCCAGGTCAACCGTTGTTATATGCAGGTGGTCGCTGTCCGGGTGTTCCGTGCAAGTGAGCACTTTACCCACAACGATTCCGCGAAGTCCGCCGCGAATTGATTCTACTTCTTCCACAGAGCCTGTTTCAAGGCCGATAGACGTAAGTGCTGCTGCGAGTTCATCGGGACTAAGGTTAAAGTCCACGTACTCTTTAAGCCATTTGTATGATATATTCATTATTATGTGATGTTTTATTGCAATAAAATGGGCATAACCGCAAGGTTTTTTGGCAATAACCCCTTGCGTATGCGTTTAATCGTGCAAATTTACGAAGAATACGTTTATTCTCCAAAAAAAATCCGATATGGTTTGCACAAAATCGGATTTTTACATTTTTCCAAGGTGTTTTTACTTAGAAATGTACACTTTTCCAAGGTTGTTTTGGAGTAAAATTTACATTTTTCCAAGGTGGTTTTAGCTAAAAATGTACACTTTTCCAAGTTTTTTGGCTTTTGCAAAGGTAAAAATATTATTGGAAAAATGCAAAATAAGGCTCAAAAAACTGTCTCTCACTGACAAAAACTGTGCATTTGCACACTTTTCGTCAGTGATTTTTGCATTTTAAAGAGAAAAATAATTATATAAATATTTGATTTATTGATAAATAGTTGCATTTATAAAAATAAATTCTTAATTTTGCACTGACAAAAACTGTGCATTTACTCACTTTTCGTCAGTGTACTACTATGGAAATAAAGAGAGATAGATACTTAAAAGACTTGATATCAGTACGTCACAACGGTCTGATTAAGATTATTACCGGATTACGAAGAAGCGGAAAATCATATCTTCTATTTAAGATTTTTTCCGATTGGCTAATCCGGGAAGGCGGTACTGATGCCAAACATATAATTAAAATAGATCTTGAAGATAGAAGAAATTCTGATTTGAGAAATCCTGATAATCTTCTCAACTATATTGATTCCAAGTTCGTAGATGACCGGATGCACTATATTCTGATAGATGAAGTGCAATTGGTAAAGGAATTTGAAGATGTGCTAAATAGCTATCTTAAGATTGATAATGCAGATGTTTATGTCACGGGTAGTAATTCCCAATTTTTATCCACAGATGTGATAACCACTTTCCGTGGCAGAGGTGAGGAAATCCGAGTTTTCCCATTAAATTTTAGTGAGTACCTTTCTGCAGTCTCTGTTAGTAAAGAGAAAGCGTTGTATGACTATATGATTTATGGTGGACTTCCGCAGGTTTTGACTTATGATTCAATAGCACGCAAAACATCATACTTAAAATCGCTTTTTTCACAAACTTACCTTAAAGATATTAAGGAAAGATACAAAATTGTGTATGATGATGCAATGGCGGATTTGCTTAATATCCTTTCTTCAGGGATAGGGGGTCTTACTAATCCGACAAAAATCAAAGATACCTTTGAAAGTGTGGCTAATGTGAAATTAAGCAGAACTACAATAAAAGAGTATATTGATTATATTTGTGATTCTTTCCTTATTGAAAAGTCTCTAAGATATGATATTAAAGGTAGAAAGTATATAGATTCACCGTATAAAGTGTATTTTACAGACCTCGGCTTAAGAAATGCGTGGCTTAATTTCCGACAAATTGAATTTACGCATATTATGGAGAATGTAATATACAATGAACTCAGATGTCGTGGTTTTAACGTAGATGTAGGAGTTGTAAAAGTGCAGGAGAGTGATGAAAATGATGTAAGGATAAGAAAACAACTTGAAGTGGATTTTATTTGTAATAGAGGGTTTGAAAAAAATTATATTCAGTCTGCTTTTCGTATGCCGGATGAGAACAAAATGAAGCAGGAGATGGCTTCTCTAATAAAAATTGAAGATTCTTTCAAAAAAATAATCATTGTGGGGGAAGATTGCCCAAAAGTCTTAACGGAAAATGGGATTACTATTATTGGTATTTATGATTTTCTGCTAAACGAAAATTCTATATAAATTCTTTAACATTTTTTTTGAAAAAACGTTAAAGCGAGAAATGAAATAATTATTAAATTTGCCCAAAAATCTGATACCGGATAACATAAATTTAATTTATCATGGAGAAAATCGACAAAATTGATCGTCAAATCTTGCAAATCGTAATGCACAATGCACGTACCCCGTCTAAGGATATTGCTGTGGTGTGTGGTGTGTCTCGTGCCGCTATTCATCAAAGAATCCAGAGGCTTATCGACCTTAAAGTTATTACAGGCTCCGGCTATCATGTGAGCCACAAAGCACTGGGCTTTTCCACTTGCACTTATATTGGCATTAACCTGGAGCGTGGTGCGATGTACCGTGACGTGGTGCCGCAACTTGAAAAAATTCCGGAAGTGGTGGAATGTCATTACACTACCGGACCTTACACAATGTTTATCAAACTCTATGCTCGTGACAATGAACATCTTATGGACTTGCTGAACAATAAAATCCAGCAAATCCCGGGTATTACAGGTACAGAAACTCTCATTTCGCTGGATTTGAGTATTGACAGGGAATTGCCTATTGAAGTGTGATTTTGCCGGGCAGTGATATGCAAATCATATCGCTGACTAAAGGAAAAAATAAAGCTGTGCCATTTGCGATGACACAGCTTTAATTATGCCTATTTGTGTTTGATTATTTCACAATGTACTTGAGAGTGACGGTTTTGTCGGCTGTAGCCACTTTCACGAGGTAAAGTCCTGCGGAAAGTTTGCTAAGGTCTATGCTGCTATTGCTTTCAGCTGCAAGGATTTCCACACCTGCTGCATTATAAACTTTCACGTTTGCAAGTATGCCGTTGAGTTCAAGAACGTTGCCGTTTATAGCGAAGTCACTTGCTTCAATATCTTCCACTGCACCCACAGCACCTTTATATACTGCGGAAATAACCGGAGAATAGTCCGTTTTTACAGTAGATTCCGTTGAGTCAACATAGTAAGCGAGAGCACGGAAATAGTATGTGGTGCCTTCCGTGAATTTTGATGAGAATTTGGATATTTCCGGTGATTCCCATTCGCCTGTGCTACCACGCTGAATCCAGATGCTGCGAGAAGGGAATGTGCTTGATGTGCAAATTTCAAACTGGAGGCTCTGAACACCTGCAGCCTGTGCTACTTTCACCACATCTGTGCCGTAGAAATCACATCCTTCCGTGGGGAATAAGATTGTAGGAGCGGAAACGGCAATGCTCTGTGTTTTGAAGCCGATAGGGTCAGTTTTAACGGTTACACCGTCTTTTGTAAAGACAAGGCGTACGAAATAGTTTGTGTTTGCTGCAAGAACGTATTGTTCTACAGTGCAGGAGCCTGTTGAAGATTCTTTCTCCCAGAGTACGCTGTCAAAAGTTTTGGTAGTTGAGATTTGTACATTCACGGTGCGGTTGTTCGGGCTCCAAGTGATTGTAGGGGTGAGGGAAACTCCGGTGGTGCCGTCTGTAGGACTTGTGATGTGAATCATTATTACCTTAAATGGAACAGCTGCAGAAATACCGTCAATGCAGTTGTTTGCCATTGAACGCACTCTCCAGTAAAGCTGAGTATCCAGCGGGAGGCTTTCAATAGTGGAAGAAGACAGGCTTGTTTCACTTGTCTGACCTGTTGCGAGGAGCGTTTTGAATTGGCTGTCTGTAGAAACTTCCACGGTGTAAACGCTTGCTTTTTCCACTGCGTTCCATTCAAAGATAAATGGAGCTTCAATAGTCTGGTTTGCAGATGGAACTTTGAGTGTAGGAGCGGGAAGTTGTTCTGTAGCAACGCCGGAGAAAGAGGCACTGTATTCATTGCCCACGCGGTCGTAAACGCAAACTGCATAGTTGTAACCTGCAAGTTTGTTGCTTGGAATTGTGTATGAGTTTGTGTAAGTTACGCCGAGGAGGTATTCCACTTCTTTCTGGAAGTTTTCCACAGGAATAGTTGTAGGCACGGCATATACTGTGTAGCGAACATTGTCGTAGCCGTCCCAAGTGAGAGTGCTCCCGCTGAGAGTGATATTTTTCACAAGACCGGGGTTGTTACCGGCTTTGAAAGTCATCACCGGGCGGAGTGCCGGAGTGTTGAATACGTTTACTCGGAGGTAGTGTCCGAAAAGCGGAGCAGTTTTATATACGTATTTTGTGGAATAGAATACGGAGCCGGGGTTACCGTCAAGAGAAGAACTGCGGTTTAGGCGAACTTCGTTTGCATATTCTGCAAAAGTAGTACTGTTCGGACCGTCGGATTTAAGGGAAATCTTGGATTTTTCCAATTCAGACATCTGTTGTTCTTCCGTGCTTCTGCTGGAAGAAGTAAGAGATGTGATAGAATGAGAAACGTAGAGGTGTCTATTAAAAGTGTTTGCCACTTCGCTCCACCATGGCACAGCTTTTTCATAATCCGTGGTGTGTCCGATTGTCCAATAAACTTGCGGAGAAATAAAGTCGATGCTGTGGTCTTTGAGCCACTGAATCGGTTCGGAATAGATACCGCTATACTGCCAGTCGCTACCTGTAGGACAAGCGGAAATGCCATATTTCTTTGCAAGTGAAGCATTTGTGCAGGCTATTCCGGCAGGAGAAATGCCGAAAGACACCCATGGCTTTACGCTATTTATCGTACTATAAACACTTTTTACCATATTGTTTACGTTGTTGCGGCGCCAGTCTGCAAGTGAGAGTGTGCCACCTGCTGCAGTGTATTCGCTGTACTGGTCTGCATCTTGGTCGGAAATGCCCTGAAGGTAGAAGTAGTCATCAAAAAGTACGCCGTCAACATCGTAATTTTGTACGATTTCTTTTATGATATTGCAGATAAGTTCAGTTACTTCCGCTTTACCCGGGTTGAAGATTGATGCACCGCCAACGTCAATAATCCAGTCCGGATGGTCTGTGCGGTAGCAGCCGGGAAGTCCGTTCCATTGTCCGGTTACGGATTCATATCGATAAGGGTTAATCCAAGCATGACATTCCATGCCGCGTTTATGACATTCGTCAACCACAAACTCCAGTGGGTCATAGCCGGGGTCCATACCGCGTGTAGATACAAGGTCTGATGACCATGGTTCATAGCTGGATTTATAGAAAGCATCAGCTCTGTCGCGAACTTGAAACATCACAGCGTTGAAATTATTCTTCTGCAGAGAGTCCAGGAGAGTAATCATTTCTGCTTTTTGCTGGTTGATGTAGTAGTCTTTAGCGGATTGATTGGCACCGCTGATAAGGGAACTCGGCCAATCAAGTCGCCATACCGTGGAAAGCCATGTTGCACGGAACTCTCTTTTCACCGGAGTATCAGCAGCTTTTGCTGAAGTTATGCCCATTAAAGCCAACAGGCATATAATAAGCATGCTTTTTAATTGTTTCATAATTAGGTTTTAATTATTAGTATTTTATGTTATTATTTTTCCAAATTTTCTCAAGATGCAAATGTACGGCTTTTAATTTTTACTTTCAAAGAATTTAACATTTCTTTTGTTAAATTTAGATTTTTATAAAACATTATTATGAAATTGTGTGTTGGATTTGATAGCTATCATCAGAGCCGGAAAATTGTTGCACAAGCACCCTAAAAGCCTTAAAAACCTTAAAAGCCTTAAAAGCCTTAAAAACCTTAAATTCCCTAATCTCCCAATCTTCCCAATCTTCATCAAAAGCAAAGGGCTACAAACAGTTTTTTTCACTGCTTGCAGCCCTAATAGCCTATTTAGAATGATTATAATTTGAGCTTTTTGAGGATATCTTTTGGAACAACGTCTTTATTAACGAAAATATCTACGGTTTTGGCGAGGAAATAAGGTTCTGAAACATAGAAGAAACCATCGTAAATGTGGTTTGTGTCCCATGAGTTTTTAACCTTGTAGAAACGGTTACCTTTTTGGTCCACAGCGTAGCCTACAATCACCATAGAGTGGTCGTCTGTAGTTTCCTGGCGGTCAAACATCACTTGGCGAGATTCCTGAGTGACAGTTATTTCTTCCACCGGACCTTTAATTTCCCATTTTGCTTTTTCACGGTCTTTGTCGCTCATTTTCACCCAGCGAGAAAGTTCCGTGCCGTCCATATCGGCTTCCGTACGTTCCTTAGGCATAACGGCAAAACCTTCGTACCACTTGAATCCGCCTTCGCTCACGTCTGCAGCCCAGAGAACTGTTTCTCCTTTTTCCAGGGCGTTATCCACGATTGCTTTCAATTCTTCCAGAGGAATGTTGTAGTACTGTCCCCAGAGCCAGTTGTCTGCAATTTCAAGTCCGAAAGCAGTGTAAAACGGATGGTGAGTGAAAGAAGTGAAAGGAATATAGTCCGCCATATTCAATCCCAGTGATTTGGCGTAAGACTGCGGAGTATATGTAACACCGTCAACCTCGAATGTTTCCGGCAGTTCGCCGAAGTAAGCGTCAAGAATTGCGGTAAAGCCCTTTTTCCAAGCAGTCGAGAGACGTTTGTTAGGGTTGCGGTTTATTGCGTCAAGGTAACTTTTTAGAGCCGCTTCCATTTCGTAGTGAGAATGTTTGTCTTCACCATAAAGCAGTCCGGAATATACGCTTTCAGGCACCACGCCGTATCTATCCCAAACGTAGGGCAAATCCAAGTTGCTGCCACCCTGAGCAAAGTTTGTTTTGCCATTCATGCGGATGTATTTGTCCGCTTTGTCGGCGTAGCAGTGATAAACGGTAAACATTTCAGACAAGTCCAGTTCTTTGCCTGTTTTGCGGAGAATTTCTTCTTCAAAATAGGAAGTAGTTGCAAAGCACCAGCAAGTGCCTGTTTTATTTTGGTCTTTGACGGAAGTAGTGGGTATAACTTTCACGTCAGTGAAGACGTATGCAGTGTCTGCGGCTTCCGGCGTTTCGTCTGCCTTAACGCTGAAAAAGGAAAGAACAGCGAAAGCGGCGAGTAATACTTTTTTGTTCATTGAGAATTGTGTTAGAGTGATGGTATATTAAAAAAGGGGTGCTTTGACACCCCTTTTTGAGTTGTTTTGTTTGAGGTTCGGATTATTTTTTGAAGAAACGGTTGTAAAGACCTTCAAAACCTTGTCCGTGACGAGCTTCATCTTTAGCCATTTCATGAACAGTGTCGTGGATAGCGTCAAGGTTAAGTTCTTTGGCACGTTTAGCGATACGCATTTTGTCTGCGTTTGCACCTGCTTCAGCCATCATACGTTTTTCGAGGTTTGTTTTAGTATCCCAAACGCAGTCGCCGAGGAGTTCAGCGAATTTTGCAGCGTGTTCGGCTTCTTCAAAAGCGTAGCGTTTGAAAGCTTCAGCAACTTCAGGATAGCCTTCGCGGTCAGCCTGGCGAGACATAGCGAGGTACATACCTACTTCCGTACATTCCCCGTTGAAGTGAGCGTTGAGGTCCATTTTCATTTGGTCGTCAGTGTCAGCAGCGATGCCGATAACGTGTTCTGTAACGAATTGAGGACGTTCAGATTCAACAACTTCTTTGAATTTATCTTTTCCGGCTTTACACATTGGGCACTGTTCCGGTGCTTCCGGACCTTCATGTACGTATCCGCAGATAGCGCAAATAAATTTCTTTTGCATAATAGTTAAGTTTAAGTGTTTGTTTTATATGGTTTTATTTGTCTTTGTTTTTGTATAACAATTTTCGTGCCACAAAGTTAGTTTTTCTATTTATTTTTTCAAAGAAAAAAAGTGATTTTTTGAAAATTTATAAAAGATGGGCCAATCAGATTATTAAAGACATAGAGTTTACTTTTGATGCTCAGATGCAAGCTCTGTGGAGCTTATGCAATGCGTAATTCATAATGCATAATGTGCTTGTAGTGACGTGGCATGCTGCGGCACAACAAGCTACTGTTTTTCTTAAGCTTGACGAATATAGATGATAGCTATTTATAAAATGATGAAAATTTAATAAATGTGTTTGATTATTAAATTATGTGAAAATATTGTGAATATTGAGTTAAATATTTAACTTTGTGCAAAGCAAAACATAAGTACTTATAAAATTATATACCCTAACATGAAAAAACATTTAATTGCTTTGGCAATGACGATACTTTCGGCAGGTGCTATCAGTGTGTCTGCCACTGTCGAGAGTGACCGTCTCACCGATGTTCTTGCCGCTTCCGTTGAGCAAGGAATATCCGTCGGGAGTGTCAAAGTGAAAAGCGTAACCATTAATTCAAAGGCACATAAAATTACGGTAAAATGCAATGAGCCAACGTCTTATCTTCCGTTTACTCAGGACTATGTGACGAAACTGAAAAAAAATATGCTCGCCGCAATGGGTTCTTCTTACAAAAATTACAAAGTAGTGATTCTTGCCGACGGGAAAGACGTGGAAGACCTCATTATCGGCAATGGAAGAAAATTCGGACGTCCGAGCGAAGAAGTTCCGTTTGTGTCATACCCCGATAAATATTGGGGAGTAGAGCCTGTGAAAGGACTTTTAGGACGCAACATTACCGTTTGGCAAAGTCATGGCTATTATTTTGAGAAAAAACTGAACCGCTGGGAATGGCAACGTGCAAGAGTGATGCAGACAGTGGAAGACCTTTACACTCAAAGCTTTGTGATGCCATTTTTAATGCCAATGCTTGAAAATGCGGGTGCTTACGTGATGTCGCCGCGTGAACGTGACACAAATCTCACGGAAATAATCATTGACAACGACGGAGGACTTGCCTCAGGCGAGTATGCGGAAAACGGTGACTGGAGCACCACGGAAAATCCCGGTTTTGCACACCTTTATGCCGCTTACAACGACCGTGAAGGCAGTAGCAATCCGTTTACTCTCGGCACAACTCGCCTTGCACATGCAAATACGGATGCTGTAGCAAACTGGAACGCTGAAATTCCGGAAACAGGCAGCTATGCCGTGTATGTGTCTTACCAAACGGAAAAACACAGCACGGAAAGTGCAAAATACGTAATAAATGCCGCAGATATGCCACACGAAGTGATTGTGAACCAGAAAATGGGTGGCGGCATATGGATTTATCTTGGTCATTATCAGCTTAATAAAGGTAAATCAAAGGAACCGATTGTGCAACTGTTTGCCACAGGCAAAAAACACGAAGTGGTGACTGCGGATGCAGTGAAAATAGGCGGTGGTTACGGCATTATCGAGCGTCCTGCAAAAACAGTGAACGACCTTGGCGAGGAAAAAGTGGAATATATCTCCAGCAAATACCCGAAATACACGGAAGCTGCTCGCTACTGGCTCCAATGGGCAGGCGTGCCGGACAGCGTTTATAGCCCATACCACAATGAAAACGACTATAACGACGACTATACTTGCCGCGGAATGTGGGTAAACTGGCTTGCCGGCGGTAGCAGCATGTTGCCGGACAAAGAAGGTCTGAAAATACCTATCGACCTTTCGTTTGCATTCCACTCCGACGCAGGAACAACGTATAACGACTCTATCATCGGTACTCTCGGAATCTATTCCACAGACGATGGTAACACTCTGGGTAACAATACTTCCCGACTTCAGTCACGCGACCTTACAGACTTGATTATGACGCAGATTGTGAACGATGTGCGTGCAAAACATGAACCGAACTGGACTCGTCGCGGACTTTGGGACAAGAAATACCGTGAATGTCGTGAACCGCTCGTGCCTTCAATGCTTCTGGAACTGCTTTCACATCAGAACTTTGCGGATATGAAGTATGGTCTCGACCCTAAATTCCGTTTCACTGTAAGCCGTGCAATCTACAAAGGTATGCTCAAATTTATTGCTATGCGTGACGGTAGAGACTACGTTGTGCAGCCACTCCCCGTGCGTGCATTTGCCATAAACAAGACAGGAGAAAATGTTTACACCCTTTCATGGCAGCCAACGGAGGATTCTCTCGAGCCTACGGCAATGCCGAGCTATTACGGTATAGAACTGAGAGTTAACGACGGTCCGTTTGTGCAGTACGCTTCAAGCACTACAAATACCTTTGAGTTTCAGGCACCGGGTGATGACATCTATTCATTCCGCATCACGGCGATAAACGAAGGCGGATACAGTTTCCCGTCAGAGGTGCTTTCTCTCTGCAATAAGGGTGATGAGAACCCTGTGCTGATAGTGAACGGCTTTACTCGCGTTTGCGGTCCGGACACCTTTGATGCCGGTGAAATTGCCGGTTTCAACGATATGCGAGACCATGGCGTGCCATACATTAAAGATATAAACTTCATAGGTTCACAGTTTGAATTCCGCCGTAATATTCCATGGATGGACGACGATGCTGCAGGTTTCGGTGCCAGCCGTGCAAACTACGAGGACAAAGTGATAGCGGGCAATACGTTTGACTATCCATACGTTCACGGAACCGCTATCCGAAATGCAGGTAAGGGCTTCATTTCCATGAGCCTTGAAGCATACTTGGATTCCGCTACAACTTGCACCGCCCCTGTTTTAGACCTCATTTTAGGCAAGCAGAAAGAAACAAAGACGGGTACCGGACTTTACGGCAGTGAATTTAAGTCGTTCCCGAAAGAATTGCAGCAAAAAATCACAGACTACTGTGCTGCGGGAGGAAACGTGTTTGTTTCCGGAGCATTTGTGGCATCAGACCTCTGGGATAACAGTATCGCAGACCCGGAAACACTGAAAGCAGACCAAGAATTTGCAACAAAAGTTCTCGGTTACCACTGGCGTGTGGACCAGGCATCCGTCACAGGAGAAGCATTTGAATGTCCGTCACGCTTCCATGCTTTCGGACGAGAATCTTTTGACTTCTATTCCGAACTGAACGACGAATGTTACGTTGTGGAATCACCGGACTCTTTCTATCCGGCAGATGCACGCGGCGAAACAATTATCCGCTACGGCGAAAATAACCTTATCGGCGGTATTGCTATGGCAGATGAAAAATACCGCACTGTCGTGATAGGCTTCCCGTTTGAGACAATCAAGGGTGAAGCGGCACGTAACTCGCTGATGCAGCAAATATTAAACTTCTTTAGCAACAAATAAAAATATTAACTGAATATAAATAACTAACCCAAATCAATGATGAGCGCTACTATTAATTGCTTCATTCCTTATGCAGACCGTCAACAGGTCAGTGCAACTGTAGAAGGACTCAAATCTTCACAGTTAGTAACAAAAATCTTCCTTCTTTCCGCTGCTGAAAACGCAGAACCTGTGGAAGGTTGCGAACTGATAAAGATTGACTCTCTGAACAGCTCCGAAACCATGAAAAAAATTGCCGCTGCGGCAGACAGTGACTTCATCCTCCTCTACACCAAGTACAACAAACTCGTGATGGGATACCTCGCACTTGAACGTTTCGTACGTCTTGCAGGTGACTCCAAAGCTTCTATGCTCTATGCCGACAGCTATTCCGTAGTTGATGGCAAACGCACAAATGCTCCTGTTATCGACTATCAATTCGGTTCACTCCGTGATGATTTCAACTTTGGTTCAGTTCTTTTCTTCTGTGCAAAAGCATTCAAGGATGCAGCTGCTGAAATTGATGCACAATACGTTGCTGCAGGTCTTTACGACCTCCGCCTGAAAGTTTCTCGCATTGCACCGCTCGTACACATTAATGAATATCTTTACACAGACATTACAATACCGCAGAAAGAAGACGGCGAATCTCATTTCAGCTACGTTGACCCGAAAAACCGCGGCGTGCAGATTGAAATGGAAGCAGCTTGTACGGATCACCTCAAGAAAATAGGCGGTTACCTTGAACCGGTATTCGACAAAATAGAATTTGACAAGGGCGAATTTGAATACGAAGCATCTGTTATTATCCCTGTTCGCAACCGTGTTCGCACTATCCGCGACGCTATCCGCAGCGTACTCAGCCAGAAAACAAACTTTAAATTCAACCTTATCATTATAGACAACGGTTCTACAGACGGCACTACTGAAGCTATTGACGAATTTGCAGCAGACGAACGCCTCGTGCATATTGTTCCGGAACGTGACGACCTCGGTATCGGCGGTTGCTGGAACGTAGGTGTAAATCACCCTAAATGCGGTAAATTCGCTGTTCAGCTTGATAGCGATGACGTTTATGCCGACGAAAATACACTCCAAAAAATGGTTCAGGCGTTCTACGACCAGAACTGTGCAATGGTTGTGGGTACATACATGCTCACAGACATCAATATGCAGATGATTCCGCCGGGTGTTATCGACCACAAAGAATGGACTCCGGAAAACGGACGCAACAATGCACTCCGCATCAACGGACTTGGTGCTCCACGTGCATTCTACACTCCTATGCTCCGCAAAATAAACGTGCCTAACACAAGCTACGGTGAAGACTATGCACTCGGTCTTGCATTCTCTCGTCGTTGCCAGATTGGACGTGTTTATGACGTGGTTTATCTCTGCCGTCGCTGGGAAGATAACTCAGACCATGCTCTGGACATTAACAAGACTAACGCAAACAATCTCTATAAGGATCGCATCCGTACTTGGGAACTCCAGGCACGCGTGGAAATGAACAAGAAATAATAAAAAAGTTTCAGCTAATGGCGGAAAAAGTAACATCAGCACTTGTTGATGCTTTTCTTCAGGAGCAACTCGCAGAATGGGAACAAGCACGCAACAATTTTGCTGCACTCTCCGGAGTGAAAGTTAAAGAAATAGATATAGACGGAATGACGGTGAAAGTGCAGTTTAACCCTGCACGCATCGTCTCCTCCGCTGCAAAGGTTGACGCAAAGTCGCTCAAGGAACGCAAATGCTTCCTTTGTGCGGCAAATCGTCCTGCAGTGCAGCGTGGAATAGAGTGGGGCGGACATTACACTATTCTCATCAACCCGTTTCCAATCTTCCCGCGTCACCTCACAATACCTGATAACAATCATGTGGATCAGCTTATCAGCGGACGCATTGCGGATATGGTGTCACTTGCAGGCGACCTTAAAGGTTACACCGTTTTCTATAATGGACCGAAGTGCGGAGCTTCCGCACCGGATCACATGCACTTTCAAGCAGGCAACTCGGATTTCCTCACTATAGGCAAAATCCTTGACGAGGCTGAAATAGTGCCGCTTCAGGTGGAAGCCGACGGTGAAGCAGTGCTTTCCGTAGCACAAGACCTGCCGCTGAACATGTTTATCATAGACACCACGGAAGCACAGGCTGCACAGACACTTTTTGACCGTCTTTACGCAGCAATGCCCGTTCCGGAAGGTGAAAAAGAACCGATGATGAACATTCTCTGCTATCTTACGGAAGATGATGAGGTACGTATCGTGGTTATTCCGCGTAAACGTCACCGCCCGTCGTTTTACGGCACGGAAGGAGAAAACTCCATTCTCCTCAGTCCGGCATCCGTGGATATGGGCGGAGTGTTTATCACCCCACTTGAAAAAGACTTCAATCGCCTTGATGCGGACATTATCCGCCAGGTATATGAAGAACTGTGTTTGAGCGACGATGAAATGAACGCTATAATAGAAAAAATATGAGTCAACCGGTTGTAAATGTTGGTATTATGTCTGTGGAAGAACTGAAATTCAGTTTTTTCGGAGACTATACCGTGTGCGATAGAAAAGTGACGGCAGACCAGACCGCTCGTGCTGTTGACGGCAAGGTAGAATGGGATGGAAAGCTCTACGATGAGGTGATTTTTGCACCTGTATCGGCTGAAAATCACTTTACTCTGAAAGACGTTACCATAGGTGTGAATTTCCACTGGGAACGCCGTGAGGACCAGCAGTTTGCAGGCTCATTGCGACTCATAAACGAGCACGGAAAAGTTACAGCCGTGAACGTGATAGGCGTGGAAGACTATCTCCTGAGTGTGATTTCTTCCGAAATGAGTGCTACGGCATCGCTGGAACTCCTTAAGGCTCATGCCGTTATCTCTCGCAGTTGGCTTCTTGCACAAATAGAGAAGAATAAAAATATCGTGGATTCCGGCGAGAAATACTGTGCTTGCACGGAAAAAGACGGTGAACTTATCCGCTGGTTTGACCGTGAAGATCATGTGAACTTTGATGTTTGTGCCGACGACCACTGCCAGCGTTACCAGGGCATCACTCGCCAGACCACAGAGCGTGTGGCTGAGGCTATAAAAGCCACTTGGGGTGAAGTCCTTTACAGCGACGGCAAACTCTGTGACGCACGTTTCTCCAAGAGTTGCGGCGGCGTCTATGAAGAATTTGAAAACTGCTGGGAACCTGTTCATCACAGTTATCTCGCGGCACGTCGTGACTCTGAAAATGAAATGGACTTCCCGGATTTGCGTGTGGAAGAAAATGCACGCGAGTGGATTCTCTCCCGTCCCGATGCTTTCTGCGGCACAACCGACAAAGAAATTCTTTCACAGGTACTCAACAATTACGACCAGGAAACTACGGATTTCTACCGCTGGAAAGTGGAATACACTCAAGACGAGATTTCCGAACTCGTTCAGCGGCGTTCCGGCACGGATTACGGCAAAATTATAGACCTTATTCCGGTGGAACGCGGTACTTCCGGACGTCTTTTCCGACTGAAAATAGTGGGTACAAAACTTACTAAAATTATAGGAAAAGAACTTGAAATCCGCCGTACACTTTCGCCAAGTCACCTTTACAGCAGTGCTTTCATTGTGGAAAAAGGTGAGCTGAATGCGGAAGGACTTCCTGAAACTTTCACCCTCCGCGGTGCAGGTTGGGGTCACGGTGTAGGACTTTGCCAGATTGGTGCAGCCGTAATGGGTAGCAAAGGCTACAATTATCGCCAAATATTATTACATTATTTTATAGGTGCTGAAATACGCCCGCTTTACTAAAAAAAAAGACTATTTTTACAAAAATGAATACAGAGAAAAAACGTTCACCATGGTCTTGGATTCCCACGCTGTATTTTGCACAGGGTATTCCATTCATATTTATCAATATGGTGACAATGGTGCTTTTTACCCAGTTGGGAATGTCTGAAACAGACGCAACGCTTTACACCGGTTGGCTATACCTACCATGGGTAATAAAACCATTCTGGGGACCGATAGTGGATATTATTCGCACAAAACGCTGGTGGACAGTGGCTATGCAGATTTGTGTGGCAGTAGGACTTGCCGCAATAGCATTCACACTTCCATTGCCAAATAAGGAAGAAATAGCGGCAGGTGTGCCTGTAAGTGCATTTATGGTGTGCTTGTTCTTCTATTTTATCACAGCCTTCTGCTCCGCTACACATGATATTGCGTCAGACGGCTTCTATATGATAGCCCTTGATACGAGCGAGCAGAGTATGTTCGTAGGAATCCGTTCCACATTCTATCGTTGTGCAAACGTTTTCGGTCAGGGCGGTCTTGTTATGATAGCAGGTTTCCTTGAAGCAAAAACAGGCAATGTGGCAACAGCATGGCAATACACCGTAATCGGTTGTGCCGTGTTCTTTGGAATAGTATCATTGTGGCATGCATTTATCTTGCCTGTGCCTGCATCAGACAAAGCTGTAGGCGGAGGCGATGTGGCACAGAAGAGTGTTATGGATATTCTCAAAGAATTTACCGGTTCTTTCGTTACGTTCTTCCAGAAAAAACACGTTGTGCTTGCACTCTTGTTCATGCTCCTTTATCGTTTGCCGGAAGCACAAGTTGTAAAACTTTGTCAGCCGTTCCTCCTTGCTTCACGTGATGCCGGAGGTCTTGGAATGACACAGACGGAAGTTGGTTTTGCATACGGAACGCTTGCAATCATCGGTCTCACAATCGGTGGTATTATCGGTGGTATTTGTGCGTCAAACGGAGGACTCAGAAAGTGGATATGGCCAATGGCACTTGCAACATCACTGAACTGTGTGGCATACATCATACTGTCTAATGTTCAGCCGGACTATTCTGAATTTTCAGGTAAAATAATCACTTTCTGCGCTATCATTCTCGAGCAGTTTGCTTACGGTTTCGGTTTCACTGCATTTATGCTCTTTATGATGTATTTTGCAGACGGACCATACAAAACATCACACTATGCAATCTGCACAGCCTTTATGGCACTCGGTATGATGCTTCCGGGTATGGCTGCCGGTTACATTAAAGAAACCATCCTTGAAAATTCATATATAAACTTCTTCTGGTGGGTTCTTGCTTGTAACCTTGCCACTTGGACTGTTACATTCCTTGTACGCCGCCATATAGACCCTGCTTACGGTGCAAAGAAAAAAGAATAAATAAAGAAGATAAAACCATGATTAAAAAAATATTTTTTGCCACACTAATAGCATTTGCCACTGCAAGTTGCTGCGACGTGAAAGTTGAAGCTGCATCTTCTTCCGCACCGGCTGTAAAACCGGGTATTGAAGTGCTGCGAGACGGCGGTTTTGCACAGCTCAAAGGCAAACGTGTGGGACTTATCACAAACCCCAGCGGTGTGGATAATAACCTTAAATCCACTATTGACATTCTTCACGAAGCTGAAGGAGTGACACTTACTGCACTTTATGCACCGGAACACGGTGTACGCGGTGACGTTCATGCAGGCGACCATGTAGATAACATGGTGGATCCTGCAACAGGTGTTACAGTCTATTCAATATATGGCAAAAACCGCAAACCAAGTGCGGAAATGCTCAAGGACGTTGACGTGCTTGTGTATGACATTCAAGACATAGGTTGCCGTTCATTCACATTTATCTCCACTATGGGGCTTGCTATGGACGCTTGTGCGGAACTCGGAAAAGAGTTTATGGTGCTGGATCGTCCGAACCCTGTTGGCGGAAATAAGGTGGAAGGTAACATAGTGGAAGATTCCTGCTTCTCTTTCGTGAGCCAGTTCCCGATTCCTTACCTTTATGGTCTTACTCCGGGTGAACTTGCACAGTTTCTGAACGAAGAAGGACTCCTGGAAAGCGGAAAGAAAGTGAATCTGACGGTTATCCCTATGGAAGGCTGGACACGAGACATGAAATTCTCTGAAACAGGTATGCCTTGGGTGCTTCCGTCACCGCATATCCCGACACCGGACTATGCCATCTACTATCCTATGAGCGGAATTGTGGGCGAACTGTACTGCATCTCCATAGGTGTGGGCTACACTATGCCGTTTAAGCTTTTCTGTGCGGAATGGATAGACGCAAACGACTTCTGCAAGGCTATGCAGGACCTCAAATTACCGGGTATGAACTTCCGTCCTATCCACATCAAGCCGTTCTATTCCACAGGTAAAGGTACAAACCTCCAAGGCGTGGAAGTTTATGTGACAGACAAGGAAAAAGCACCGCTCTCGCTCACAAACTTCTATGCAATGCAGGAACTTGCAAAACTTTACCCGGATTCACTCCTCTTTGACCTTGGCGACAAGAGCCGCTACTCAATGTTTGACAAAGTGATGGGAAGCAAGGAAATCCGCAAACGTTTCTGCGAAAATTATCGTGTAGCGGATATTGAAGAATACTGGAATAAAGACGTACAGTGGTTTACGGAGAAAAAAGCCAAATATCACTTGTATAAATAATATTAGAACTTTTATTTGCATATAATAAACCCAAATGAAACCCGAATATCAAGAATTTGTCAATCAGATAAAGACGTTTCTGCCCGCAGACAGAATATACACAGACGAGCTGCGACGCCTTGCATGGGGTGCGGATGCCGGATTTTATCATCTGACGCCTCAAGTGGTGGTGCGTGCAGCATCAGAAACGGAAGTATCACGCCTTCTGGCGATAGCATCGGCTATGAAACTGCCGGTGACATTTCGTGCAGCCGGAACAAGCCTTTCCGGACAGGCTATAAGTGACTCAATCTTGATAGTGGCGGGCAAACATTGGGAAAAATACTCCATTTCACAGGACTACTCCACCATTACGCTCCAGCCCGGAATCATAGGTGCACGAGTGAATGAAATTCTTGCACCTTTCGGACGTATGTTTGCTCCGGACCCAGCTTCCAAAAAGAGTGCAATGGTGGGCGGTATTGTGATAAACAATGCCTCCGGAATGAACTGCGGCACGCATGCCAATTCCGACAAGGTGATGCGTTCCGTGCGGATTGTCCTTGCGGACGGCACCGTGCTGGACACTGCCGATGAAGAATCGCAGAAAAACTTTGTCGTGCGTCACCCGGAAATTATTAAGGGTATTGAAGAACTGCGTGACGAGATTATGTCTGACGAGGAACTCGTGAAACGCATAAAATACAAATATTCCATAAAAAACGTGACAGGACTTAATATCCTGCCGTTTGTGGAATTTACGAATCCTTTCGAGATTATTGCACACTGCATGGTGGGCAGTGAAGGCACGCTCGCATTTATGAGTGAAGTGACCGTAAACACATCGCACCTCCACAAGTTCTCTGCAAGTGCCATGCTATATTTTGATGATGTACGCACGGCTTGCGAAGCTGTCATTGCAATGAAGAAAGGACCGGTTTTCAGTGCCGAGTTGCTGGACAAAAAGTCGCTTGAATCCGTAAACGATACCACGGGCACCGGACTTACGGCAATCCTCACTGAAACAAAGGCGGACACAAAGGAAGAACTGCAAGCAAATATAGACGCAATACTTGAAATCCTCAAGCCCTTCAAACTTTATGTTCCTGCCAAATTTACGGACGACCCTGCCGTTTACTCCGAATACTGGCAGAAACGCTCCGGCATTTTCCCGTCTGTAGGTGGTACTCGTCCGCTTGGCACAACGGTGTTGATAGAGGATATAGCATTCCATATCAATGACTTGCCTGACGCTACTATTGATATGATGAACCTGCTTACGGAGCATGGATATGACGATTCCTGCATCTATGGCCATGTGCTGGAGGGCAACTATCACTTCATTATTTCTCAGAGATTTGACTCGGAAAAAGAGGTGAAACGCTATCAGAGCCTTATGGAAGCCGTGGAAAAACTCGTAGTGGATAAATACGACGGTTCCCTAAAAGCGGAACATGGCACGGGACGCAATATGGCTCCATTCGTGAAAAAAGAGTGGGGCGAAAAGGCGTGGAGCATTATGCACCGCCTCAAAAATCTCTTTGATCCGCAAGGTTTGTTGAACCCGGGCGTGATTTTCAATGATGACCCTGAATGTTACATCAAGAACTTCAAGGCTATGCCTGTCACAAACCGCTGGGTGAACAAATGTATTGAATGTGGCTTCTGCGAGGTGAACTGCGTGACTTGCGGCTTCTCACTCTCCGCACGACAGAGAATTGTGCTTCAGCGAGAGATAGAGCGTCTGCGTCTTACGGGAGAAAACAATGCTCTGAGAGAGTCACTGATAGAGCAATTCAAGAAACTCGGCACTGATACTTGTGCCGGTGACGGACTTTGCAGCACATCTTGCCCTATGGGAATAAATACGGGCGAAATGATACACGATTTGCGTGCGGAACTCTTGCCACAAGGCAGTTTCGGCTACAAAACGGGTAATTTTGCGGCAAACCACCTTGGAGGAATATGTTCAACGCTCCGTCCGATACTCTCCACGGCAAATGGTGTGAGAAAAATCATCGGTTGCCGAACTGTTGATAAAATCGGTGGTGTGATGAGCAAAATCGGCATGCCTCTGTGGTCTTCCGCACTTCCTTCTGCCCACTATCAGAGTTCCGAACCAAGTCAGCCAACGGTGGGCTTGACAAAGAAAATAGTTTATTTCCCGAGTTGCATAAACCGCACTATGGGTGCTTCTCAGGAAAAAGGCAAAATGACGGCAGACTTGATAGACACATTCATAAAACTCTGCAACAGAGCCGGATATGAGGTGATTATCCCTAAAAACCGTGACGGACTGTGCTGCGGTATGATTTGGGAAAGCAAAGGTATGCAGGATATTGCGGATCGCAAAACGGCAGAACTTGAAGCAGCACTGAAAGCGGCATCAAACGATGGCGAAATCCCCGTTGTTTGCGACCAGAGTCCGTGTTTGCACCGTATGCGTAACCATATCAAGGATTTGAAACTTTACGAGCCTGCGGAATTTATTGCAGATTTCTTGGCTCCGAACCTCACGTTCAGAAAAATAGACAAAACAGTGGCAATCCATGTGACTTGTTCTTCAAGACTTATGGGTGTAGGACCAAAACTTATTGATGTGGCACGAAAATGCGTCACAAAAGTGGTTGTCCCGGCAGAAATAGGTTGCTGTGGCTTTGCCGGTGACAAAGGTTTCACCATGCCTGCTCTGAACAAATACGCACTCCGCAAACTGCGTCCGCAGATAGAGGCAAATGCAGTGACGGAAGGCTATTCAAACAGCCGCACCTGTGAGGTGGGACTGAGCATAAATGCCGGAGTGCCGTATAAATCAATAGTATATTTAGTAGAAGAAGCAACTCGATAAACCCCTTAAATCTATATAAAACAATGACAACCTCCGAAAAACCAAAACGACTTCTTGCACTGGATATCCTCCGCGGTATCACCATTGCGGGAATGTTGCTTGTGAACAATCCGGGTTCGTGGAGCAATATTTATCCTCCGCTGGCACATGCCTCGTGGAACGGACTTACGCCCACAGACCTGGTATTCCCATTCTTTATGTTTATTATGGGAGTTTCCACATTTATCTCCATGCGAAAATTCAACTTTGAGTTTTCCGGCAGTGCATTGTGGAAAGTAATCCGCCGCACCGTGGTGATATTCCTTATAGGAATCGCAATAGCATGGTTTGGCAAAACTCTCCGTGCTATCGTGAATGGTGTGCCGTTTCCGGACTGTATAAACCATTTTGACACAATCCGCATTTTAGGCGTAATGCCGCGTTTGGCACTGTGCTACTGTGCTGCAGCCCTTGTGGCAATGTTTATGAAGCACAAATACATTCCGGCACTCATAGCACTTATACTTGTGGTGTATTCCGCACTGCTTATCACGGGACACGGATTTGATTTTTCTGCGGAAAATATTATCTACATTGTGGACCATAAAATCCTGGGTGAAAATCACTTATACACAGACACCGTGGGTGACGTAAGCCTCTCTTTGGATCCTGAAGGCTTGCTCAGCACTCTGCCTGCAATAGCACATGTGCTTATAGGCTTTATGGCAGGCTTATTGATAATGAACACCAAGGACAATGACAAACGCATAGAAAAATTATTCATCCTCGGCACTCTCCTCACTTTTGCCGGCTTCCTTATGGACTACGGACTTCCTATCAACAAAAAAATATGGTCACCGTCTTACGTTCTTGTGACTTGCGGACTTGCTTCCAGCCTCCTTGCCATCCTTATATGGGTGATAGATATCAAGGGTTACAAGAAATGGTGTAAATTCTTTGAGGCGTTCGGCATAAATCCGCTGTTCCTCTATGTTCTGGGCGGTGTGCTGAGTATAATCATAGGTTGTATTCAGGTTCCGTGTGCAGCTGCGGAATCCGGTATGATGTCGCTCAAAGGCTTTATTTACACACAGTGGCTCACCCCATTGTGCTGCGATGACAAAACGCTCGCATCACTTATATTTGCACTGTTGTTCGTAGGTCTCAACTGGTGCGTTGGTTATGTACTTTACAAGAAAAAAATATATATCAAGATATGAAATTAATAGCAGATTGTGGTAGCACAAAAATAGATTGGTGTGTTATCGAAAACGGAAAAGTGGTGAAACAGATTTTCACCTGTGGTATGAATGCCATTATGCTCACGGAAGAGGAAATGGCAGAGAGAATAAAAAACGAACTTCGCAGCGAGGTGGAAGGCTATCAGATAGATGAAGCCTATTTCTACGGTGCAGGTTGCATTTCCGACGAAGTATGTGGAAACGTACGCCGTGCCATAGCACAGAGCATTCCTGCCGGTGTGATTGAAGTGCATACGGATTTGCTTGCAGCGGCACGTGCCCTCTGCGGACGTGAACCGGGTATTGCATGTATTCTCGGCACAGGTTCTAATTCTTGCTACTACGATGGTGAAAAAATAGTGGATAACGTTTCTCCTCTGGGATATATCCTGGGTGACGAAGGTAGTGGTGCCGTGCTTGGCAAACTCCTTGTTGGCGACGTGCTTAAAAAGCAGTTGCCGGAAGAACTCTGTGAGAAATTCCTCAAACAGTATGAGCTGGATCGCCTAACTATTATCCAAAAAGTATATAAACAGCCGGGTGCAAACCGTTTCCTCGCATCGGTTACTCCGTTCCTCATTCAGAATATTGAAGAACCTGCCGTTCACCGCCTTGTGCTCAATTCTTTCAAGTCGTTTTTTGTTCGCAACATCGCAAACTACGATAATTACAAGAATCTGCCTGTAAACTTCATCGGTTCTATCGCACATTATTATCAAGACGTGCTCCGTGAAGCTGCCGCAGCAGTTGACTGCCATATCGGCACTATCATCAAGAGCCCGATGGAAGGACTTATTGCATTCCACAGTTAATGAAAAAAGTTATAAATCTCTAATTAATAATACGCTATGTTCGTAAAAATCAGTGAGCAACCGTCGCTCTACAACGACCTTGAGAAAAAGAGTGTTTCAGAAATACTCCATGACATAAACAATGAGGACAAAAAAGTGGCTCTCGCAGTGGAAAAAGCTATTCCGCAGATAGAGAAACTTGTGACTCAGATAGTTAGCCGTATGAAACGCGGCGGACGTATTTTCTACATGGGTGCAGGTACTTCCGGACGTCTGGGTGTGCTTGATGCATCAGAAATTCCTCCTACATTCGGTATGGATCCGTCTTGGGTAATAGGACTTATCGCCGGTGGTGATACAGCACTCCGTAACCCTGTTGAAAATGCGGAAGACGATACGGAACAAGGTTGGAAAGACCTCCAAAAGTTCAATATCAACGAAAAAGACACTGTGATTGGTATTGCCGCTTCCGGTACTACGCCTTACGTTATCGGTGCTATCAAAACTTGCCGTGAACACGGAATCCTCACCGCTGCAATCACTTCAAACCCGGATGCTCCTATCTCTGAAGCTGCCGACATCGCTATTGAAATGATTGTAGGTCCGGAATACGTTACGGGTAGCTCACGTATGAAATCAGGTACGGGTCAAAAAATGATTTGCAATATGATTACCACTTCCGTGATGATTCAAATGGGTCGCGTGAAAGGTAATAAAATGGTAAACATGCAGCTTTCAAATGCAAAACTCGTGGACCGCGGTACTCGTATGCTTGTAGATGAGCTCGGTTTGCCGTACGATGAAGCAAAACGTCTCCTTCTTTTCCACGGCTCCGTGAAAAAAGCCACAGACGCTTATCGTGCTGAAAACTAAATCTAAAAAACTTTTGAGTGCTCCGGGAAAACCCGAGTTTCCCGAGCACTCTTTTTTATGATAAAAATCCGAGTGCTTCGTGTGCTCTGAAATAATATCAACAAAAAAATTTAAAGATGAAAAAGATTATCACTCTCCTCCTTCTCGCCACAGCACTGATTGCGGGTGCACAGAAAAAATACACGGAACTCTACTATCAGAGAGCGTCACTCTTCGAGCTCTTGCCTGTAGATTCCACAGACATCGTTTTCCTGGGAAATTCGCTCACTCAGGGTTGCGAATGGCATGAACTTTTCGGTATGCCTATCAAGAATAGAGGTATCAACGGCGATGTGGTGCAAGGTATTTTTGAACGCATAGAACCGGTGGTGAAAGGTCACCCAAAGAAAATTTTCCTCCTCACAGGAGTTAATGACGTGTCACATAACCTTACTGCGGATTCTATCGCTACGGCACTTGGCAACTTGATTGACTATATCCGCACGGCAACGCCGGAAACTCACCTTTATGTGCAGTCACTTCTGCCTATCAACAATTCTTTCGGTCGTTACAAAGCAATTTTCGGCAAAGAACAGGTAGTTCGTGACATCAATGTGAAACTTGCGGCAATGGCAGAGGAAAAAGGCTTCACTTGGATAAATTCTTATCCTATTTTTGCAGATGAAAACGGAAACCTTGACGTCCGCTACACAAACGACGGACTTCATCTGCTCGGTGCAGGGTATATCCACTGGAAAAATTTCCTCCTCCCATACGTACTTGAATAAAGATTAATATTATGCCGGACAATTCAGAACTGATACTTATAAATATCTCCGGTCAGGACCACCCCGGAGTGACAGCTTCACTCACGGAAGTACTTGCCAAATACGATGCCGGAATCCTTGATATCGGTCAAGCGGACATTCATCATTCACTTTCGCTGGGTATTCTTTTCAAGACTACTCCGGACGTCTCCGGTGACATTATGAAGGATTTGCTATTCAAGTCTTACGAGCTGAATGTGAAAATCCGCTTCACACCTATCACCAAGGAAGATTATGAAAATTGGGTAAGTCGTCAGGGTAAAAATCGTTGGATTATCACTATCCTCGGTCGCCGCCTCACAGCACGCCATATAGCACTCGTGACGGAAGAAATAGCACGTCAGGAACTTAATATTGATGGTATTCAGCGACTTACGGGTCGTCCGCCACTGGTGGAAAAAGAAGAACCATACGCAAAATCCTGCGTGGAATTTTCTGTCCGCGGTATGCCTAAGGACTTGCGTCAGATGCAGAGCCGATTTATGCAAATCTCTCAGACAGAGGAATTTGACATCTCACTCCAAGAAGATACAATTTACCGTCGCTGTCGCCGCCTGATATGCTTTGATATGGACTCCACTCTCATTGAAACGGAGGTGATAGACGAACTTGCCATGCGTGCCGGAGTGGGCGACAAAGTGAAAGCTATTACGGAGCGTGCTATGCGTGGTGAAATAGACTTTAAGGAATCTTTCACGGAGCGTGTGGCTCTCCTCAAAGGTCTTGACGAAAGCGTGATGAAAGAAATTGCGGAAAATCTGCCGTTTACGGAGGGAGTAGGGCGAATGATGAGCGTGCTTAAACGTGCAGGCTTCAAGATTGCCATTCTTTCCGGTGGATTTACGTATTTCGGCAACTATATCAAGCAGAAATTCGGCATAGACTATGTTTATGCGAACGAACTGGAGATTGTAGATGGCAAACTTACAGGTAACTATGTGGGAGAAATTGTAGATGGTCGCCGCAAGGCGGAACTGTTGAAACTCATAGCACAGGTGGAAAATGTGAATATCGCACAAACTATCGCTGTGGGTGACGGTGCAAACGACCTCCCTATGCTTGCCACAGCCGGACTTGGCATTGCTTTCCATGCAAAACCGAAAGTCAAACAAACAGCAGAGCAATCCATCTCCACAATAGGTCTTGACGGTGTGCTGTATTTTATCGGTTTCAAAGATTCAAATATCGAAATCAGAAAATAAGCACTAAGATTAAAAATTGGGTAAAAATTGGCAAGGCTCGTATCACTTTGCCAATTTTTGCTTTATATACACTTGGCAATAGCAAAGAAAATTGCTAACTTTGCAAGTGAAATCTTATGGGGCGACTCCTGGCAATAGATTATGGACGTAAACGCTGCGGAATAGCCGTGACAGACGTCTTGAAAATCGTGGCTACAGGTCTTACGACAGTGGCTACGCATCAGCTTGTGCAGTTTCTCAAAGACTACACGGCAAAGGAACCTGTGGATAAAATAGTGGTGGGACTGCCTAAAACCGTTCGCGGTGAGGCTTCCGAATCCATGAACTATATCACACCCGGAGTGAACAAAATTAAAAAAGAACTGCCCGGAATGGAAATAGTATTTTTTGATGAGCGTTTCACTTCCGTCCTCGCACACAAATCCATGCTGGAATCCGGAATGAAGAAAAGCGACCGCCAAAATAAGGCTGTTGTTGATGAAATTTCCGCCACCATAATTCTGAACGATTATTTACAAAGCAAACTATATAACCAATAACCAATGAAATTACCGGTATATCTATACGGACACCCTGTTTTGAGAAACATTTCACAGCCTGTGAAAGAAGACTATCCGGAACTCAAAACTCTGGTTGCCAATATGTTTGAAACAATGTATGCCTCTGAAGGCGTGGGACTTGCAGCTCCGCAGATTGGTCGAAACGACCGTATCGTGGTGATTGATGCCGACCCAGTGAGTGAAAATTTTCCCGAATGTGCAGGACGTAAATTCACTCTCATAAATCCTGAAATTGAAATTCTTGACGGCGATTCATGCAGCCGTGCGGAAGGTTGTCTCAGCCTGCCGGGACTTTCGGAAAACGTGAGCCGAGTGGAGCATATCCGCCTTAAATGGGTAGATGAAAACTTTCAGCCGCACGAAGAGGAAATTTCCGGCTTCCTTGCACGAATAGTTCAACACGAGTGCGACCACCTGGAAGGCAAACTGTACATAGACCATATTTCGCTCATTCGCAAGCAACTTATCCGCGGCAAACTCCACAATATCATGGAAGGTAAAATCCGCTGCGAATATCCTGCAAAATTTGCTACTAAAAAGCGTAAATAAGTGCTATCCGGGCAAATAAATAAGACTTTTTGAATATAAATTATATAAAAATATTATGGCAGACGATAAAAAAGTAATTTTTTCGATGGTGGGAGTTTCCAAAACTTACCCTCCACAAAAACAAGTACTCAAAAACATCTACCTCTCTTTTTTCTACGGAGCAAAAATAGGCATTATCGGTCTTAACGGCTCCGGTAAATCTTCGCTCCTCAAGATTATTGCCGGTATTGACAAGAGTTTCCAGGGCGAAGTGGTGTTCTCTCCCGGCTATTCCGTTGGCTACCTTGAACAAGACCCGCAACTTGACCCGGAAAAAACCGTAATTGACGTTGTACGCGAAGGTGTTCAGCCAATCATGGATCTCCTTGCAGAGTTTGACAAGGTGAATGAAAGTTTTGCGGATCCGGATGTGCTGGAAGACCCGGACAAAATGGACGCTCTCATAGCACGTCAGGCAGAACTGCAAGACAAACTTGATGCCGCTGATGCGTGGAATATTGATAACAAACTGGAAAGGGCTATGGATGCTCTGCAGTGTCCGCCGGACGACCAGGTAATCAAAACACTTTCCGGTGGTGAGCGTCGCCGCGTGGCTCTTTGCCGCTTGCTCCTTCAGCAACCGGATGTCCTCCTCCTTGACGAGCCTACAAACCACCTTGACGCAGAGTCTATAGACTGGCTTGAACAGCACCTGCAGCAGTATCAGGGAACGGTTATCGCAATCACTCACGACCGCTACTTCCTGGACCATGTGGCAGGTTGGATTCTTGAGCTGGATCGCGGTGAAGGTATTCCATGGGAAGGTAACTATTCTTCCTGGTTGGATCAGAAAACACGCCGTATGGCACTGGAAGAAAAGCAGGCAAGCAAACGTCGCAAAACACTTGAACGAGAACTCGAATGGGTTCGCATGGCACCTAAAGCACGTCAGGCTAAAGGAAAGGCACGTCTTTCTTCTTACGACAGACTTCTCAATGAGGACCAAAAACAAAAAGAAGAACGTCTTGAAATATTTATCCCTAACGGACCTCGCCTCGGAAACAAGGTTATCGAGGCTACAGGACTTGCAAAAGCATTTGGAAACAAGCAACTTTTCAAAGACCTTAGCTTCTCACTTCCGCCAAACGGCATTGTGGGCGTGATTGGACCTAACGGTGCAGGTAAAACCACTCTTTTCCGCCTTATTATGGGACAGGAAAAACCGGATGCAGGCAGCTTTGAAGTGGGAGAAACAGTGAAAATAGCATACGTGGACCAGACTCACCACGACCTTCTCCCGGAAAGCAGCGTATATGACGTGATTTCACAGGGCACGGAGACATTCCGTATGGGAGGACGTGACGTAAATGCACGTGCATACCTCTCCAAATTCAACTTCACGGGAGCAGACCAGGAAAAGAAAATAGCAGTGCTTTCCGGTGGTGAGCGAAACCGTCTCCACCTTGCCATGGCACTCAAAGAGGAAGGAAATGTTCTTCTCCTTGACGAACCTACGAATGATATTGACGTAAATACACTCCGTGCACTTGAGGAAGGTCTTGACGACTTTGCCGGATGTGCCGTTGTCGTTAGTCACGACCGTTGGTTCCTGGACCGTATTTGCACGCATATTCTCTCATTTGAAGGAGACGGCAAAGTGGTGTTCTATCAGGGTTCTTACTCAGACTATGAGGACTACAAGAAAATGATGAACGACGGAAAAGAACCTCCACGTCGCCGCTATCGCAAACTTATGGAATAATACTCCGGATTTTTCCACAAAAAGAACGCTTTTCAGCCTCTCACACATAGAATATGGGGCGAGAAAAGCAGAGATAAAGAAAAAAAATAAAGAAAAATTTCACTAATCTTTGCGAACTCATTTTTTTATCATAAATTTGTGGAATAAATCAGCCCATAAAAACGAAATAATCAATTAAACAAATTTATAAACTTAACATCAACAATCAATTTATGTGGTTAACTAACTCATCAATAGGCAGAAAGCTCGTTATGTCCCTGACAGGAGCATTTCTTGTCTTATTTGTCACGTTTCACGTTTTGATGAACGCTGTGGCTATTTTCTGGCCGGCTGCTTACAATGTTATTTGTGAGTTTCTTGGTGCAAACTGGTATGCACTCATTGGTAGTGCAATCCTCGCAGCAGGTTTCCTCCTCCACATTGTCTATGCAATTTGGCTTACAATCCAAAACCGCAACGCACGTGGTAACGACCGCTATGCAGTGACTTCAAAGCCTGCACAGGTTGAATGGTCTTCACAAAACATGCTCGTGCTCGGTTTCGTAGTTATTGCGTTCCTCGCAATTCACCTTATCCAGTTCTGGTCCAAGATGCAGCTTGCAGAACTTCTCCCATGCTGTGGAGCAGTAATGCAAACACCTTGCGGTCATGAAGTCCCTGTTCCGCCTGCTGCAGGTACACTCTTCCTCCAGATGGCATTCGGCGAATGGTGGACACTTCCTGTTTATGTTCTCGGTCTTGTAGCACTCTGGTTCCACATGACTCACGGATTCTGGTCCATGTTCCAGTCCTGCGGTTGGAACGGTCAGGTTTGGATTGACCGTCTTAAAACAATCGCTAACTGGTGGACAACTATCGTTGTAGGTCTGTTCATAATTCAGGCTGTTTGGTTCACAATCCAGGCAAACGATGAAGTTTATGTAAAATGTCCTAAACTCCAAGGTCAGTACATGGAAATGCTTCAAGCACACCGTCAGCAAGAACTTGCTCCGGACTGCTGCCAGGCACAATGCCCGGAACAGCAAGGCGAATGTTGCGGTAAGCACGAAGGCTGTGGCAAACACGAAGGTTGCGGCAAACCGGAAGGCTGCTGCGGCAAATGCCAAGAAGGTCAGTGCCAAGGCGAATGTGGACAAGGCGACTGTGCACAATGCCCTAAAGCAGGCACGGAAGAATGTTGCCAAGCACAACAAGAAGTAACTAATCCTGAAAACAATTAAAATTCTTATCAGATATGGCAAACGAAAAAGAACTTGAAGGGATGATTGATTCAACCCCAATAATGAAAGACTATGCTGATATTGAATCTGCTTCTAAACCTGAATATCAGATAGATTCTAAGATTCCTGAAGGTCCCGTAGCTGATAAATGGACCAACTATAAGGCTCACCAGAAACTCGTGAACCCTGCAAACAAACGTAACCTCGATATCATCGTTGTAGGTACAGGTCTTGCAGGTGCTTCCGCTGCTTCCACTCTCGCAGAAATGGGCTTCAACGTACTCAACTTCTGCATTCAGGACTCTCCACGCCGTGCACACTCTATTGCAGCACAAGGTGGCATTAACGCAGCAAAAAATTATCAGAACGATGGTGACTCTGTTTATCGTCTTTTCTACGACACTGTAAAAGGTGGTGACTTCCGTGCTCGTGAAGCAAACGTTTATCGTCTTGCAGAGGTGTCTAACAATATCATTGACCAGTGCGTACAGCAGGGTGTTCCTTTCGCACGCGAATACGGCGGCTTGCTCGCAAACCGTTCTTTCGGTGGTGCACAGGTGTCTCGTACTTTCTACGCTAAAGGTCAGACAGGTCAGCAGCTCCTCCTCGGTGCTTACGCTTCACTGAACCGCCAGATTCAGAAAGGCAAAGTAAAATCATACAACCGCCGCGAAATGCTGGATCTCGTAATTATCGACGGTCGTGCTCGCGGTATCATTGTGCGTAACCTTATCACAGGTGAAATAGAACGCTACGCAGCACATGCAGTTGTTCTCGCTACCGGTGGTTACGGACGTGCATTCTTCCTTTCTACAAACGCTATGGGTTGCAACGGCTCCGCTGCTATCCAGGCATTCAAGAAAGGTGCATACCTCTCAAACCTCGCATTTACTCAAATCCACCCGACATGTATCCCTGTTCACGGCGAAGACCAGTCTAAACTCACACTTATGAGTGAATCTCTCCGTAACGACGGACGTATCTGGGTTCCTAAAAAGAAAGAAGATGCAGAGGCTATCCGTGCAGGAAAGAAGAAACCTACTGATATTCCTGATGAAGACCGCGACTTCTACCTCGAACGTCGCTACCCGGCATTCGGTAACCTCTGTCCTCGTGACATTGCCAGCCGTGCAGCTAAGGAGCGTTGCGATGCAGGTTACGGCGTAGGTACAGGTAACGCTGTTTATCTGGACTTCAAATACGCTATTGCTCGCGATGGTGAAAAGGCTATCCGTGACCGCTACGGTAACCTCTTTGACATGTATCAGATGATTTCCGATGATAACCCATACGAAACTCCGATGATGATATTCCCTGCAAGCCACTACACTATGGGTGGTATCTGGGTGGACTACGAACTCCAAACATCTATCAAAGGTCTTTTCGCTATCGGTGAATGTAACTTCTCAGACCATGGTGGTAACCGTCTTGGCGCTTCCGCACTTATGCAAGGTCTTGCAGACGGATACTTCGTACTTCCTTACACTATGCAAAACTACCTCAGCGACCAGATTAAAGTGCCTCACTTTACTACTGACGCTCCGGAATTTGACAAAGCTGAAAAAGAAGTACGTGCACGTATTGAACGCCTCATGAACATCAAGGGTACAAAATCTCCGGACCAGCTCCATAAGAAACTCGGTCACATCATGTGGGAATACGTTGGCATGGGACGTACACTCCAGGGTCTTGTTCACGCACTCGCAGAAATTGAAAAACTCCGCAAAGAGTTCTATTCAGATCTCCGCGTAGTAGGACGTGCCGATGACCTTAACCTTGAACTTGAAAAGGCTCTCCGCCTTGAGGACTTCATCGTTATGGCTAAGATGATGGCTATCGACGCACTCCACCGTAATGAGTCTTGCGGCGCTCACTTCCGTGAAGAATACCAAACTCCAGACGGCGAGGCTGCTCGTAACGATAAGGATTATATGTATGTCAGCTGCTGGAAATACACCGGCGAAGACAGCAAGCCTATTCTCCTTAAAGAACCTCTTGAATACACAGCTATTAAGGTTCAAACACGTAACTACAAGTCTTAACCCTTTAACTGCAAGATTAAAACAATGGAACATACAATAAATGTAAACTTAAAAATTTGGCGTCAACGCGGTCCTAAAGAAAAAGGTGCGTTTGCCAATTACCGCGTAGAAAACGTATCTACGGGAAGTTCTTTCCTTGAAATGCTTGATATGCTTAATCAGCAGCTTGTAGAAAAAGGCGAAGAACCGGTAGCTTTTGACAGCGATTGCCGTGAAGGTATTTGCGGTATGTGCTCCCTTTACATCAACGGTCACCCACACGGTCCGGTACAGGGAATCACTACTTGCCAGCTTCACATGCGTAAATTCAAAAACGAAGATACTATCACTATCGAGCCGTGGCGTTCTGCTGCTTTCCCTGTAGTTCGCGACCTTATGGTGGATCGTAATGCTTTTGATAAAATCCAGCAAGCAGGTGGATATGTTTCTTTCAACTGCGGTGGTGCTCCTGATGCAAATGCTACTCCTATCTCAAAAGAAGTGGCAGACACTGCAATGGACTCCGCTACATGTATCGGTTGCGGTGCATGTGTGGCAGCTTGCAAAAACGGTTCTGCTATGCTCTTCGTTTCAGCGAAGGTAAGTCAGTTTGCTCTCCTGCCGCAAGGTCAGGTAGAACGTGCTCGCCGTGCGCGTGCTATGGTGGCTAAAATGGATGAATTAGGCTTTGGTAACTGTACAAACACAGGCGCTTGTGCTGCTGAATGTCCTAAGAGCATCTCTTTGAGCAACATTGCACGCCTCAACCGTGAGTACCTTTGTGCAAAAATCAAAGAATAATCTTTCTTTTGAATAGTAATATTTATGTGGACAGTCGCCTTTTCCCGGCGGCTGTCTTTTTTTATAGATATTTTGTGCAAAAGTGCAATTACTGTTGCGAATTGTGTTTTTATTCGTAACTTTGCAAAAAGCATTTTTTTTTGACATGAAAGATATTTATCAGGCGATTCTTGAACGCCACAGTGTGCGTAAATACACGGATAAAGCAATCCCGGAAGACGTGGTTGCTCAGCTTCAAGTGCTTATTGACGAATGTAACCGTGAGGCAGGACTGAATATGCAGTTAGCCCAACTTTCACCCTAAGGAAATTTTTTGAGAAGATTTTGGGCGGAAT
>JBJECR010000095.1:0-2325 GCA_051871275.1 Muribaculaceae bacterium
TGTGAAAATAGAACACCCGCTTCATTGCGTCCACCCGATAGCTGAATAGTTACACTTCACAAGTGACTGTAAATTATCACTTTAGTGCTTCCGGCAGAAGTGCCGCCATCTGCTCTGCAAGTTTTTTTGCTTCTGCGGCAGCCGCTTCCGCGAAGTCTGTACCGGAAGAAGCGTAAATCACTCCGCGAGAGGAGTTTACTATAAGTCCGCAGTCATCGGTCATGCCGTAGCGGCACACTTCATCAAGGCTGCCACCCTGTGCTCCCACACCGGGCACGAGGAGAAAATGCGTTGGAGCAACTTTGCGTATTTCCTCAAAGAGTTTACCCTGTGTGGCACCCACCACATACATCATTTCTCTGTCTGTAGCCCATCGGCTTGAACGACTTATCACGTTTTTGTAAAGCGGAGTGCCCTCTGCATCCTCAATAAGCTGAAAATCACCGCTACCCTTGTTTGACGTCAATGCAAGGAGAATAACCCATTTGCCGTCAAAACCGAGAAACGGTGTCACGCTGTCTTCGCCCATATATGGTGCTATGGTGATTGCATCAACACCGAGATGTCCGAAAAACGAGCGAGCATACATAGCGGAAGTGTTACCGATATCACCTCGCTTGGCATCAGCGATTATAAACTGATCCGGATATTTTTCTCTGATATATTTCACGGTTTTTTCCAGTGCAATCCAGCCCTGCACACCTATGCTTTCGTAAAATGCGAGGTTTGGCTTGTAAGCAACGCAGTATGGTGCCGTTGCATCTATAATAGCCTTGTTAAACTCAAAAATCGGATCTTCTGCAGAAAGAAGATGTTGCGGAATTTTTTTGATATCCGTGTCAAGTCCCACGCAGAGGAAAGACTTTTTGGAGCGAATGTTTTGGATAAGTTGTTCCCGTGTCATAATATATCAAATACTTGGTTTTTAGTGAATTAACGTTTTATAAAAATGATTTCAAGGGATTACTTTCTCAAACGGCAAAGTTACAGTTCGGATTCTTTCAGTTTTTCTGCATTTTCCGCAATGATGAGGTGGTCTATACAGTCCTGGATATCACCGTCCATAAATGCTTGAAGGTTGTAAATAGTATAGTTTATGCGGTGATCCGTAATTCGTCCTTGCGGATAGTTGTAAGTACGGATTTTTGCGGAGCGGTCACCCGTAGAAACCATAGTTTTACGTCTTGAAGCTATATCATCAAGGTATTTTTGATGTTCTTTGTCATAGATAAACGTACGCAGTCGAGAGAGTGCACGTTCCTTGTTCTTAGGCTGGTCACGAGTTTCCGTACATTCAATGAGGATTTCTTCCGTAACACCGGTATTAGGGTTTTTCCACATATAGCGGAGACGTACACCGGATTCCACCTTGTTCACGTTCTGTCCGCCGGCACCACCGCTTCGGAAAGTATCCCACTTTATTTCACCCTCGTTTATTTCCACATCAAATTCTTCCGCTTCCGGCAGCACTGCCACTGTTGCGGCAGATGTGTGCACACGTCCTTGTGTTTCCGTGGCAGGCACACGCTGCACGCGGTGCACGCCGCTTTCGTATTTGAGAGTGCCATAAACGTTATCGCCCGTCACGGCAAAGACTATTTCCTTGTAGCCGCCTGCCGTGCCCTCGTTGAAGTTCGTCACAGAAAGTTGCCAGCCTTTTGATTCACAATATTTTGTGTACATCTTAAACAAGTCTCCGGCAAAGATTGCAGCCTCATCGCCACCTGTACCGCCACGTATTTCCACGATAGCATTTTTGGAATCTTCCGGGTCTGCCGGGATAAGGAGAATTTTTATTTCTTCCTCCAGCACGGGGAGAGCGGTGTTTGCTTCGTCGAGCTGTTCCTTAGCCATAGCACGCATATCCTCGTCGCTTTCAGTGTCAAGGATAGTCTTGGCTTCGGATATATTGTCAAGAAGATTTTTGTATTTGCGAGTAGCCTTAGTGAGTTTTTCCAGTTCTTTGTATTCCTTGGTAAGTTTCACGTAACGTTTCATATCGCTAATCACGTCCGGGTCTGTAATCAGTGTACTGACTTCCGCAAAACGGGCTTCAATGCCGTCAAGACGTGAAAGGAGGGAATTTTCTGCCATAATGTGTATTTGATTCTATTAAAATATTGCACAAAGATAGCAATATTTTTTCGTGTGAGCAAATAGTAGCGGATTGAGTATATATAGAAAAAGAGAGGCTTGCCATCATCGGCATGCCTCTCTCACGTATTTAGTTAGTTAGTGTTTATTCTGCGGCAGGGCTGAGAGTGAATACTCGGGAGTTTGACACTTGCAAATAAAATTTTTTTTGTAAAAAATTGATACATAATA
>JBJECR010000096.1:0-10044 GCA_051871275.1 Muribaculaceae bacterium
GGTCTACAGGCTTAAGTACCTTCGCCTCAGACACACTCAGTGAAACACTACCTATATATCATTATATATCTACAAAAATACCCCTTGCATTTATGAGAGTAAAACACAGCGGAGGCGACTCGCAATGAGCCACCTCCGCATTTGGAATTATTATGAAAGAGTGAATTACTTCTTCACAATAGTGTGTGTGAGAACTTTATCACCTGCTTTGACGTGGAGGATGTAAAGTCCGTCCGAGAGATGTGCAACATTGAGTGCAGCCGGAACACCAACGATGTTTTCAGATTTCTGACTGAAGACTTTGGCTCCGTTTTCACTGTAAATGCTGTACTCAACTTCACCGTTGAAGTCGCAAGAGACATAAAGTGTTTCAACTACAGGATTCGGATAAACGCTAACTTCAGCATCAACTTCGATTCCTTCCACACCTGCGTCTTTAGACACTTCAATTGAGATTACAACTATAAGATTAGCATATCCGTCACTTACAGTGACCTCAACATTTGTAGAGCCTTCTTTTTCTCCGTAGAAGATTACTCCGGTAGCAGACTGATAGAAAGAAACAATACTTTCATCTACAACTTTTACTTTGAAGGAAAGTTCATCACCATCCGGGTCTGAGAAGTAATCTGCAAAGCGGATAATAGGAGAAGTTTCTTCAAGACCGATAATCAATTTACCGATAGGATCATACAAAGGAATACGGTTTGTATGCTCAACTGTATAGTTTACAGTAGCACTTGTTTCCTGGTTGTAAGAGTCAATAGCTGCAACTGTGAATGAGTATTCACCTGCTGTTTCAGCCATTGGCATGATTTCCACTTCCAGTATAGCCTTACCACCTTTGACGAGGAGACCATCTTCGCCATTATCAGTAATACTGCCACCATCAGGAACAATAGTATTCTTGATAGAAGAAATACCGGCATTGTCTGTGAACAATATCGTCATATCGTCACCTTCAACATCACTAACGGTTACTTCTACAACAGGAGCGCTAAATTCAGGAACAACGATGGCTTCTGAAGGAACAGTCACTACAGGAGCATGGTTGCGATCAAGGGTAATCGGGAAGTTGACAACAGACATAGACGGGTCATTGCTCTTGATTACAAGGACAGCCTTGTTTCCTTCTTCCAGAGGAGCGGAAGCTGCATTGATAGCAAATTTCACGTCAAGTGATTCAGATGGTGCAATTTCACCTTCTTTTTCAGAGTTGAGGAGCTTAACCCACGGTGAGCCGGGAACCGTTTCAAGACAAGACATTATATATCCAAGTGAACCATACTGATTCTTAAACATTGCAGCAAGGTCAAACCAGCCGTAACCTTCCACAAATCCCATATAGCGGAAGTCTATTACAGGATCTTCCTTATATACAATGTAAGCAGGATACTGAACTCCCACAGGGTAATGAATGCGAACGTAGAATTCTTGTCCCGGATAGATATATACCGCACGATCCAGAGGAGCAATAACAAAGCGTGCACCTGTCATATTATCAATAACGAGTGAACCCTTGCCAATCACATTGCCGTTTTCATAGTCACTACCTGCCACGATTTCTATTGTAAACTCTGCGTTTGTGATGTATGAGCCATCTGAGTTGCTGAGTCGAGTAGCAAAGTAAACATGAGAAAGATTGAATCCTTCTTCCGGTGCTACGAAATGAGTAGCGGAAATGTACTTGGAGTATGTATTACCCGCACCATAAGAGTACGTTAGATTATCTACAGACGTATGGAAGAGAATGTTGTTGTACTCAAAGTCGTCAGGACCATCATACAAGTTTGTAGTAACAGAAAGCGGTTCTATTTCCTTGCTCAGATTTTTCTGAAGTTCTGCGAGCTGAGCTTCAGAGAGCTCTGCCTTCACAGAGAGTGGAGCAATGCCTCCGCCTTCATCACCTTCAACCACTTCGCCTACACCTGTCGGGTCAAGACGGAGAGAATAAGTGAGCTTATAGTTACCCTCGTTAGAAATATTGAGCACTTCTTCGCTTGTAAAGTCCGGAGCTGCATTAACGATAGCAATTTCGCTCTTGTCAAGCCAGAGTTCCGGAACATCGGTAACGATAAACTTGAGGTCCACTGTCTGAGTGAGTTCTTCTACACCATCAAGAGTATATGTAAATGTGAGTGGGAGTGAATATTCGCCGATAGTAGCGTAGTAATCCCAAGACATTGGCATAGAGAGGAGCAATGGCTGTGAAGGAGTAACCTCAATAGGCATGCCGCGATAGTAATCGTAAACTTGCCACTGGAGAGTGGTTTCTCCTGTAAACCAGTCCGGAATCATCATTTGTGCAAGAAGCATGAACATCGGGTATTCATCTGCATCAAGAGGACTATCGTAAGCAATGTCAAGGATAGTCATAGGAGCAGTACCTGTGTTCTGAACTCGGAACTGGATTTCATACGGGCTACCGTTGTAAAGCACGCCCGGACCTGATTCTTCACTTGGAGTTTCCTGGTATCCTGCCACGTGTTCAAGTGAGAGAGCACCCGGGAAAACAGGGTTAGCCGCACCTGTAATAGTGATATTTACAGGGAATGAGATTTTTTCCTTGTGAGGAACATTAGTGTTTATAGTAACGGCATCGCTATAGTCGCCTGCCATCTTGTTTGTATTGACGTTCAGAGTTACAGTCTTGCTTGCGGAAGGCTCGACAGATGCTTCTGCCACAGGGCTGAACTGAACGGCATTGCCAAACTGGATGTAGCGGTCCGGAAGGAGGAAGTATTGACTGCCGCCTTCGTTGCAAGCACCTGCAAGACCGAATGTATCATAGATAATAGCATAGTCGCCCACGCCCTTGTACTGATACTTGAAAGAACCGTCTTTTTTCATAATGAGCTGGAAGCATACTCCGATGTTCATTGAGTTACCGTATTCCATCCAAGAAACAACCACTTCATCTTCAGTCATATAGTGGTAAGTACCGGCAGTAGCGTTGTTATCCATAGTGTGGAGACCCCAGTAAGGTGCTATGATATTGGTATAGATAGAGCCTGTCGGGAATTCTGCAGGAGGTTCCGGCCAAATCTTTTCATCACTACGTTTAGTGAATGAAACGAAACCGGTGTTGTAGATATACATCTTAGAGTATTTCTGACCATAGAACGGGAATTCAAACGGAAGATTTACTTCAAGGTAATCGTTAGCATTGTAATAAGAGAAGCTGTTGCGGTCACCAAGTCCATTTTCAATGTCAACCCATTCATACTTCACGTTTTCATCATCAACAGATGCACTATAAACGTATGAAACCTTTGCATCTGCAATACTCGGGTCGTTTACGCTTGTGAATGCACCCGGAACGATAGAATAAACGAGAGTTTCATTTCCGGAGTTTGTGATAGTGAGTTCTTTTGAAAGTTCCGCACCGCTTTCCACAGTTTCAGAAATTTCTGAAATGCTGAGGTCTGCTTCCGGGCTACCGATTACTTGACCTTTAATTGAATAAGTTCTGATATCATCACCTGTGAAGATAACATTCAATTGTGCAGAATAAGTACCTTCGTTGTCTGTATTCATTGTGATAATGAAGTCCTTAGACATACCCGGTTTTATCTCGGTGGTGACAGACTCTATTGCAAACACATCTGAAGTTATTCCTGCTACCTCAACAGCAAGGTTATCACGACCGATATTCTCCACTGTGAATACTGCTTTAGCATCAGAATTGCGGAATACTTGTCCGAAATCAATAGTTTCTTGTTTTACAGAAGCTTCAGGGATAAGGTCACCGATAATATTTGCATTGAAAGTAGCGTATGCAGTGGCATTATTCGGGTCGTTTGTTTCAATAGCGAGGCGGTTTGTGATTTCGCCTGCAACCATTGTATCATCACCTTGAATAGTAGCAGTAACTTCCACACTTTCACCAGGGCTTACAATACCGTAAGCAGGAGTAATGTCTTTCACAAGGTATGGAGCCGGAGCTTCAAACTTAACTGATGTTTTAGTTTGGAACTGTTTATAGACCTGTCCTGCAGGATCTTCGCTTGTACCCCAGTAGTCTGCAATGTCTGAAGATGTAACAACGAGTGCATCTGCATTTGCTTCGTCCTTAATACCGCAGAAGAGTGTTGAACCACCCTGGAAGAGACGATCCACTTCAACTTCATCACCCCAATCATCGTAGCCCATTTCAGTTCTTTCATAGTCATCGTAGAAGATTTCTATGTCACCGTTTGCAGAGAGCATGATGCGGAATGAAATCGGAGAAGTTTCAACATCGTATTTCACGGCAAGGACGTTATCGTATTTTACAACGAATTTACCGTCTTGCTTAGCGTATGTGACGTGTGAATTAGGACCGAACTGGAGCTGGTGTCCGTATGCTGAAATATATGCCACACCTTCAAGACTTGGAGAAGCAGGATACAACGGTGGGAAGTGGCTGTATTCACCAACAGAGAATGCAAGACCGCCAAGGCTGTTGATATAAACTTCATTGTAATACTTTCCATAGAACGGGAAGTTAAAACCGAGAGCTATTGGCTTGGTGTTTTTCACATTGTCTGTGAATACGGAAGTAACTTCAGTTTCACCGATAAGTTCAGGATTGCCGTCATAAGTAAAGCTTGTAGCATCACCAAGGTTTGAGAGCGTAGAATAGCCAAACTTGTGAGAAGCCTTGCCGTTTGATGCCTCAATCTGCTGGTCGGAGAATTTCGGGAATACGTATTCAAGAGGATAGTTACCTTCGTTCTTGATTGTAAACTTGCTTTCCACAGGTTCTGCAGCCACATCAATGTCACCGAGTTCTGTTACAGCAGGGTCAACAACAATCTTAGCCGGGTCAATCGCCACACCTTGAACATATACCTTAAATTCAATTCCTGCCGCACTCTTGAATGTAACGGTAGCGGAATTTACACCTGCAACTGTCGGAGTGTAGATGATTTTGAATTTAGCGGAGCTGCGTGCTGCAAAGCCGCTTGTAGGAACGTCTTTCAGAGTGAAATCAGAAGAACTGATAGTCCAGCTGCTGGACTGGAGATAGCCGTAATTTCCTGTAAATACGCCGTATCCATTGTTATACACTTCCACTTCAATAGTTTTGCTCTGACCAAGGAGAAGTGAACCGAAGTCAACAACTTTTGCAGGAGCCATTTCCGGTTTATTGTTCTTCACTGTGACGGTAACGGGGATTACGATGCTGTTCTTTTCGCTTTCGTTTGTAGTGAAAGAAACATTGAACTTATATGTACCATTCACGAGTTTCTGACCGTCGTTTTGGATAGTAACTTCCTGAGTTTCACCTTGTTTTACAGTACCTTCAGCAGGGTTGAGGCTGAATACCTTGTCCCAAGCCGGGTTTTTGCTGACAGCAGCGATAGTCCAGGAAATGTTTTCACCAAGTGATTCATACGGGCTGCCTTTGAGAGCTTCTACGAGTGGAGTCCATGTAGCACCACCGTCGCAGCTCATGTAGCTGTAGCCTGCCCATGCGGAGTTAGACTTACCAAGACCGAGCTGATAGCCGTTTGAGTTGCTTTCTGCCGGATAATGTACCACTACCCAGAATGATTCGCCCGGAGCAAAGTGAATCTGCTCTGTAAGCTGAATTTGCATACCTGAATAGAAGTAAGACGGAGTGATGTCCTGGAGCATATTTGCCGGAACAAGTGCACCACCACCTTTGTAAATCTGAACTACAGGGTTTTTACCATAAGTGGAAGTAACCTGAACGTGAGTGAGGTTAAATCCTTCCGGATAGAGTTCTTCGTCAACAAGGAAATACTGTGCCTGAGAGTTTGGCAGAGACTTGTCTTCTTCTCCTATGCTTGCCCAGTATTCAGAATAGTATTGGAGAGAAATAGGATAGTCTGTTGCACTGAAATCCGCAGTACTGAATTTCTCGGAAGTATTTGCATACAATTCAGCGCCGATGCGGCTCTTGAGTTTACCGATTACGCCGGGAGCGGAAAAATTGCCGCTCAGGGATTTGGTGGCCGGAGTATAAGTTTTTGTAGCAATCTTGCCGGACCATTTGAGGAGACCTTCATCATTGTTGCCGATATTGAAAATAGCGGAACCGCTGAGTGAAGAAGCGGCATCAATAGTCATTGTGAGTGAAGACTTATCCACAGTCATAAGCGGACCGGCATTCGTTGTAGCTGCAACTACCGGTGAAAGCGGTGCAGCATTACCCCAGCGGTCAACACCCTTGATTGCAATGTAATAAGTAGTGAGGGATTTAAGTCCTGAAAGCTCGTATGTGAAAGTTTCACCGGAGTTTGCAAACTTGGTATCCACAACCACACTGTTTACTCCTGAAAGGTCGCTGTCTGCAGTAAATTCTTCAGTGCTATAGTAGAGAATATGGTGATTTACGTTTCCTGTAGAAGAATTAGGAATCACCCATTCCACTGTGATGTTATCCTGTGCAGGAAGAGCATTGAAAGCAGTGATAGCTTCCGGCGCTTCACCTTCAGGGTTCATCTGCAGTGCTTTAGCAGCATCAATGTAGCCCACACCGTGAAGACCTACGAGTGCGGAGTTGTATTCATAAATATCATTTACGGAAGTGAGAATCTGCTGGCGAATAGTTTCTGCAGACATGTCCGGATTGCCGTATTGTGAAACCACAAGTGCTGCAATACCCGTCACGTGCGGAGTAGCCATAGAAGTACCTTCATTGAATCCGTATGTGTCACCCGGGAGTGTGCTGAGTACGCCGGATGCACTGTTGTAAGTCATAAGACCACCCGGAGCAACGATATCTACCCAAGGACCATTGTTTGAATATGGAGCAATAGTGAAATCGTCTGTCATAGAACCTACAGCCACAACGTTTTCGTAGCAACCCGGATAGAAGTTGCCTGTAAGACCGTCGTTACCTGTAGCAAAGAACATAATACCACCTGCAAGGTTACGCTGAGAGCTTACTCCTGCAGCAGCTTCCGCAGATGCTTTTGTGCCTACGAAATAATCAATGGCATCAAGAACATCTTGTTCGTAATAGCCGTCTTCAGCCCAACCCCAAGAACAGTTTGCGATAGATGCACCGCGATTTGCAGCGTAAACGATTGCTGAAGCAAAGTCTGCATCACCGGAACCTGAACGGGAGTCAAACACCTGTGCGGAAAGAAGACGCACACCACTGCCCGGAGTACCGTCACCACCTGCCACACCGCAGACACCAATACCATTATTGTTCACGGCTGCAACAGTACCTGCAACGTGAGTACCATGGTTGTGAGGATAAACGTCTTTAGTATTTGTGCAGAAGTTCCAACCATAAACGTCATCTACATAGCCGTTACCGTCGTCATCAACTCCCGGAGTGCCGTTAAGCTCAGCCTCGTTGATAAGAACGTTTGCAGCAAGGTCTTCGTGAGTATAGTCAATACCACCGTCGATAATAGCCACAATAACATTGCTCTTACCTGTAGTGGTTTTCCAAGCCTCAAAAAGATTTACGTCTGCACCAACACGGCTTCCGGAGTTCGCACCAACGTTGTTGTAATGCCACTGTGCGGAAAGACGCGGGTCGTTGAAAGGCATAGCACTGCCGCGGTCTGCCGACATTGCAGAAACCACATGATACGCACCTGTTCCGTCTCTGAGAGACATAGGAACTTTACATGTTGCAACTTGCACACCTGCAGTAGCCTCATACATCGCCTTAACCTCTTCCGGGTTCATTTCCTCGTCGAAGCATACTTCGTACCAGCGGTCAAGACCGTAGATAGCCATTCTGTCTTCAAACTGAGGCGAGTATGGGAATACTCTCTGCATTTTTACCACTTTGGCTTTTTGTGCAGTCAAATCCAGAGCACGGATGCCCGAGTTTAATCTGCCATTTACAGATTTGAGTGATTTCGTGCCAACTTGTGAAGCAGCTTCCGGCTGCAACTTAACACGAATCACACCTTTCTGCGGTGCCAAAGTTTCAGACTGTGCAAAAAAGCTGAATGTCATCACCATGACTATCAGCATCAAAAATTGTTTAATTTTTTGCATAAAGTTTGAAAAATTGATTGATTAAAAATGAATATATTGGTAATAATTGATACATATATAAAAAAATGCCGCACACAAATGCATATTTATACACGACACTCTTCCTTTGCAATAATTAATATTTATGCAAAGGTAACAAAACTTTTTGATTTTCAAGCAATTTGCACCAAAAAATAATTAATTTGATAATATTTGTATGCAATTATTTCTGCAGGGCAGCACAAAAAAAAGTGCACCACAATCACTTGCGATGCACTTTGGGGATTTTATAAAAAAATGCAAATTCTGTTATGCTTTTACTCGGCTAACGTATGAACCATCGCGAGTATCAACTTCGATAGTTTCGCCTTCGTTGATAAACAGTGGCACACGTACTGTAGCACCGGTTTCAACAGTAGCCGGTTTGAGGGTGTTTGTAGCTGTATCGCCTTTGAGACCCGGCTCGGTATAAGTGATTTTGAGCTGAGTTTTAGCAGGCATGTCGGCATAAAGAACTGTTTCTGTAGAAGCGTCGAAAACAACTTCAACAGCATCACCTTCCTTCATGAAATCAACACCGTTGATAACATCTTTGTGGATAGGAATTTGGTCGTAGTTTTCCTGATTCATGAAAATGTAATCGCCACCTTCCTGATAGAGGTATTGATAAGGGCGACGTTCTACGCGTACGTCTTCAAGTTTCTCACCGATGTTAAAACGACGTTCAATTACGTAGCCGTTTACAACATCTTTAAGTTTTGTACGCATGAAAGTGTTACCTTTGCCCGGTTTTACGTGGAGGAATTCAATGCAGAAATAAAGCTTGCCGTCCATACGGATGCAAGTACCGTTCTTAATGTCTTGAGCGTTAATCATATAGTTAAAAAATTTATTATTTTTCTTTTTTGTGACTGCAAAGTTACTCATTTTTTTTGAATTTTCAGTCACATATACACAAAATCTTTTGCAACTATTTGTATTATAGGCTAAAAACGCGGTCAGTAACAATTAAACATATTTGATATGACTTTGTAAGATTCAATGCGTAATACAAATTGCTTAAAAAATTAAAGCATAATTAAGTTGCAAAGCCTTTGATGCTAATATATGAAAAATGGCAGGGTCTTGTATTACTCTGCCAATTTTCACATAAAGTATTTTTCTAAAGTATACTTATTTTACCAAAATATTAGAAACTGATTTAGTTACTTTATTATTAGAATTTCGAGTTGAAGAAAAATTCTTTAAGTTCATATTTACCCTTGGTGAGTAATTAGAAGCTGGAGAATATAGTTTCCAATTACCTTTCCCATTATGAATTTGTGCTTTTTCTGACTTTCCGTTGCTATATATGTACAACTCTCCATCATAACAGCATTTTTTATCGTGTTTCTTGAAACACAAAATTTTGCGATAAGTTTCCAATTGAAATGCCATATTTACACCAATTCTTCCCAATCTAAAAAAGCTTGTGTATTTACCATTTTTCACTTTAACTTCTGCACTATATCTGATAAAGCTACCATTATATGCAGGACTTACTGATTGAGTAGAAGGAGCAACTAGCTCATCTCCAATCATAATAAAACCTTCTTTATTGCCAAGAAATTCAGCTTGTTCGCCAAAGAAAGGTAAGGACGGAGTTACATCACACGAGTCAAGTTCATTAAATACCAATACCCCATTGTATTTTGCCACACAATCATTGATTATATCTACCCCCGTGATTGAATCAACCGTTTCAGCGAGGTCAAATGCTTCATCAAGTGCCTCTTCAGCATTATTGAGAATTAAATACGCACCTTCAAACCCTATTTCATTAAAAAATTCTTTTTTTTCTGTATCATTCATTGCTTTTACAGACTCTAATGTTCTATCAAAAGCTTCTTGGTCTTTAAATCTTAAAATCTGGATTGAGTCTTGATTTGATTCCGAAGTTGTTCTTGATATAGAATGAGAAATACTAGGGAGATGAATAACCTCAAAGTCTTTATCTTGAGAATTTAACACAAATTGAGATTCACAATCATTATTGTAACTATTCAGCTATCCGAAAGCATTACATAACTGCTATTGAAAAGCCATCAT
>JBJECR010000097.1:0-40466 GCA_051871275.1 Muribaculaceae bacterium
CTACATAATTTAGACCTCAATAACGTTGCACTTCGTTTTGGAATCTACATATTTTAGCTAATTTAGCTATTATAGCTACTTTAGCTAGATTAGCTAGATTAGCTCTCTTAGCTATTTCGCCATTTCTGCCAACCTTCTTCCAATTTCACACTTTTTAATATTTATCTATAAATATTTCGCAAAAAAAGTCCTAACTTTGACGGCATAAACACATTATAATATTTTAATGCCCGAAAACTAACATCATTTACATAAACCCACAGTCGGCGAGAAGCCGCTTTAATTAAAGTTTCTATGAGAAAACTACTTTTAACGTTTCTTCTGCTCGCTGCATTACTGCCTTTTACGGCTAATGCGGACATCAGACAGAGTGCCGTAAATTTTGCAGACCCTTACATTCTGCTTGACGGCGATTATTACTATGCGTACGGTACGAACCACGGTGACGGAATTGAAGTGTGGCGTTCAAAGGACCTTATAGGTTGGGAATACCACGGTCTGGCACTCCACAAAAACAACTGCACGGAATCACAATGGTTCTGGGCTCCGGAAGTTTATCACAAAAACGGAAAATACTATATGTATTTCTCTGCTAACGAACACCTTTTTGTGGCTACGGCAGACTCTCCGCTCGGTCCGTTTTACCAGCAGGGCAACTACCAGGTAGAAAACATTCTCGGCAGCGAAAAGTGCATTGACTCTCACGTCTTTTTTGACGATGACGGCACGGCTTGGCTCTTCTTTGTTCGCTTCACGGACGGTAACTGCATCTGGTCCTGCAAACTCGGCAGCGACCTTATCACGCCTGTTTCCGGCACGCTCAAAAAGTGCATAAACGTCTCTCAATCTTGGGAAACCGCTTTAGGGCGAGTAACGGAAGGACCTAACGTGATTAAGCACAACGGTATTTATTACCTCACCTACTCCGCAAACGACTATCAGAGCCAAAACTATGGCGTGGGTTATGCCACTTCAAGCTCCATAGGCTCAGGCTCTTGGACAAAATATAGCGGTAACCCTATTCTCCAAAAAGTGGAAGACCTCGTGGGTACAGGTCACCACACTCTTTTCTATGACAAAGCCGGAAACCTCAAGATTGCTTTCCACGCTCACTGTTCCACTTCTTCCATTCACCCTCGCAAACTTTACATCGGTGATATGTATTTCAGCGGAAACGTTCTCAAATGGTCCGGGAATCAGGTGCTCCGTCCCCTCGGAGCTACGGAAGCTTTCAGCCATATCGCAGAAAGATGGAATTTCTCCGAGAAAAACGGAAATCCTACGGCTGCAGGCTACGACGCTCGCAAAATACGCAATCTCTGCTACAAAGACAATAAACTTTACTGCGTATATAACAACGAAAGCATAATTGTGCTCGATGCTCGTAACGGTAAACTCCTCGGAAAACTTAAGGAAGGAACCGTTTGCACCGGCGGTACTCACAAATTCTGCGATGTCAAATGTTTCGACGGTCACGTCGTGGCTTGTAACCTCGCCGTTAGCGGACAGGAACTCCGCGTCTATACCTGGGCTGACGACTACGCAGAGCCTACTCTGCTCATGAGCACCACGGACCTCCACGGTGCCACTCGACTGGGCGACTGTATGGAAATTGCTCCAAACAGCACTTGGGAGACTAATTTCTGGCTCAACTTCGCACACGATGACGGTAGCACTACTCGTGTTATTGAGTTCAGTCACAAGGCTGAAGGCTGGAACTCAAACGTGTTTGAAGTTACTACAGATGGCTCCACTCAGTTCAAAACAGGCGGCACTGCTCGCTCTTACCCGAACGGCGGCGTGTTCTGGATTGACGGTCTTGCCTGCAACCCTTCTTTCTTCACTATCAGCAACGGAAAGCTCGTTCGTAACCTTGATATTACGGACGTTGGCACTTGGGGTACAGCTCACCACGAATTTAATTTCCGCGGAAACAAGTATTGTGCTAACCTCAAGTTTGACGACAGGCTGAACGGTCGTTGCCGTATTGAAACAGACGATTCCGGCGACTTCAATTACACTACTTGGCTCGGCGAATTTCCTTCCGCAGGGCTTGGTGGAACCACTAAGAATTCTAACGGCACGGGCGACGTGGTTGTGGATACTGACGGTGAAAACTATGTCCGATTCTTCATCTGCTCTACGGAACAAGGTCTCGCCTGCTACTCACAGGGTAACCTCCCGACAACTATCCCTACTATCTTCGGTGAATTTAACCTTGAAGAAAAATGGAACTGCTCGGAAAATGCAAATACTCTCAACTCAAAAGGTTACGATGCCGGCAAGATAAACAATTTCTGCTACGCTAACGGAAAACTCTACTGCGTCTATGACCACTCCGTAATCAAAACTCTTGATGCTCAAACAGGCGAAGTCCTCGGCGACCTGCCTATGGGCAACAATGTGATTTCCGGCGGAACTTACGCCCTGAGCGATGTCAAATACGTTGACGGCAAAATTATTGCCTGCAACTACGCCAAATCCGGCGAAACTCTCAAATTCTACGTTTGGGACAGCGATATGATGAGCCCGAGACTGCTCTACTCCACTACTAATCTCCAAGGGGCAAATGCTCTCGGCAAATGTATGGAGGCTTCAAAAGATGCTTCTTTCTCCGGCGAAATCTGGATCGCTTTTGCTGAAGACGACGGCACTAAAACCACTATCTATGAATACAAACGCGACTCAAGCGATAACTGGAGCGCTTACTCCACTCGTACTAAACTGGACGCTAACACGGAACTCACTATGGGCGACAACTGCCGCGTTTATCCGTGGGGCGGTCCGTTCTGGATTGACGGTAACGCAGGTGCTCCTACTTTCCTGGCTTGGAATGAAGCTGCCGGGGCTAAAATAAAAGTCTGCTCCGTGCCTGCCACTGACAACTGGGGTGCAAGTCACCAAGAAGTTAACTGGGGCGACGCAAAACTGGCGGCTAATATCCGCTTTGACAACAAGAAAAACGCCCGTATCATTCTCACTAAAGACATAACAGGCGACTATTCAAGCACTTCCGTATTCGGCGAATACCCTGCCGCAGGTCTCGGCTCTACGGCTTGCTCTTCCGGTGCAGGTAACGTGATTATCCGCACAGACAGCTCACAATACTTTGAAGCTTGGGTATTTGCGGAGGGTCAAGGCATCGCTTACCTCGCTTACGGTAATGTGGAACGCATTGAACCTACTCCTTCAGGCGTTTTCGCTCCAAAGGAAGTTTGGAATCTCTCTGAGCAGCGTGGTAATGCCACTCAAAAAGGCTACGATGCAACGAAAATTCGCAATTTCGCTTACCAAGACGGCAAACTCTACTGCGTTTATAACAACAGCGTGATTAAAGTCCTCAACGCTCAGACCGGTGAAGACTACGGCAACCTCAACCTCGGCGACATCGTAAAAGGCGGCACGCTCACTCTCAGCGACGTGAAGTGTTTCCAAGGTCACATCGTGGCTTGTAACCTCGCCAAGAAAGGCGAAGAACTCCGAATCTATGCCTGGGACGACGATAAAGCTGCTCCTTATCTGCTTTACAACACAGACGACCTCCAGGATTGCACATCCCTCGGAGATGCTATGGACGTTGCCGTGAACTGTAACTACGACAAGGATCTCTGGATTAACTTCTGCTGCGACAACGGCTCGGCTTCTTACGTTGTGGAACTTAACCGCAACAGTTCAGGTCAGTGGAACAAGTATCACCGCAACCTCACTACAGACGGCACAAACTATTTCAACGTCGGCGACAACGCTCGCGCTTATCCAAACGGCGGCGTTTGGTGGATTACGGGTAACAATACTCAGCCGGTGCTTTGCAGCTGGAGCAACGGATATCCTTCTCCTATAAAACAAAAATACGCTCACAACCTCGGCGAAACTTGGGGCGGCTCTTATCACGAATTTTTGTTTGACAATTATCTCTATGCCGTTGTGCCTCAGTTTAATAACCGCACAGGCGATGACGCTTCCTCTTTCTATAAAGGTGCTAAAATGCGTTTCGACATCGTAGCTGTTTCAGACCACTCCACGCTTTACAACCGCGGTTCATACCCGGCAGAGGGTCTCGGCTCAACTCAAAACACAGACTGCACTACAGACGTGATGATTAACACAGACGGCAGCAAGTTTGTGGAAGCTTGGATTTTCTCCACTAATCAGGGTCTCGCTTATTACACCTTCGGAAACGTGCCGGAAACAAACCCGGAACCTGTGGAAATCCTTACTCCAAACATCTCCGCAAGTGCAACAAGCCTCTCTTTCTCCTGCACCGCAGGCTCTGAGGACAGCAAGGAAATTTCAGTTATCGGCAGCAAACTCACAGACGTAATCTCCGTCACACTCACAGGCGACAATGCTGACGTTTTCAGTCTTTCCACAACTACCCTCGCCGCTACGGGCGGAAACATCACCGTGAAATATTCTCCTGCAAGCACAGGCAGCCACTCTGCACAAATCGTTCTCTCTTCCACAGGTGCTCCGGACGTAACCGTCTCTCTTACAGGCGAAGCCGCTAATCCTACTTACTTCGACGACAACATCACGGAACTCACTCAAGTTTGGACAAATACTACCTGGACAGATGTTAATAGTCCATATATCCGCAGCATCGCCTTCCAAGATGGAAAACTTTATGTTATCGTGGGCAAACCGTGGGGCTCTTGCGAAGTGAAAATCCTTGATGCTTACACGGGCGAGGAAAAAGGGAACCTTGATATGACAGGAGTTTCCGGTGGTACATGTGCTATCTCAGGAATTGTTGCCGTAGGAGGTAAAATCTTTGCTTCAAGCACTTCCACAAGCACTCAAGTGTTCCGCATTTACCGTTGGGATAGCGACACTGCCGCTCCGGTTGTTGCACTTGAACTCGCTGCAGGTTCTCACTGCTCTTCCGCTATAGGTAACCAAATCTCTTACACAGGCGACCTAAACAGCGGACGCATTTGGGCAAGCGACTTGAATACTAACAATCTCATTTACTTCAACGTAACCGGAGGAAATATTGACGCAACTGTAAATAAACTTCCTCTTTACAAGGCAGACGGCACAACAGCCTTTACTCTCGGTGAAGGCCGCGGTTCCGCATGTGTTCAAGACGCCGGAAACGGCAACATTTATGTGGCTGCACATGGTTCTTATCCCGCACTCTTCGGGTCAGACGGCAAACTCATCGAGCAGATGCAAGCAAATGTTTGCGGTAATAACTCTTACGGTACTGCAATAAACGTATTCTCCTTTGGTTCAAAGAAATACGTACTTGCAGGAACATACTCTGTATTTGATTCAAGCTCCAAAGCTACTACAATGGGCGGTCAGTTCTCACTCGCAAACGTCACAAGCGGATTTGCCGCCGCTGAAACTGCAATCGCTAAATATCCGGCAGAAGCTTTCGGAACGGGAATTGCAAATGGACAGCTTATCCAGAACCTTCTTGTTCAGAAACGCAATGACAATCAAGTGCTTGACGTATGGTTCTCAAGTGCAATTCAAGGTCTCGGCTACTGGACATACAATGGTGTAAAGAGCTCAGACTCAGCAGAAAGTATTGAAGATGAAGTTGCAGCACAGTTCGGCATCATTGCAGATTCAAACACTCTCGCAGTTGTTGGCGTTGAAGCCGTAGAAATAGAACTTTACAATGCAGCAGGCATCCTCGTAGCCCGCAATGCAGGTGAACAAACAATAGACGTCACCGCCCTCCGCGGACTTTACATCGTCAAAGTTGTCTCCACTGAAGGCAAAGTAAATGCTGCAAAGGTAATCCTCCGATAAGCAATCTCGTATGCCGCGGCTCACCGCGGCATACTTGCCAAATCGGCAGAAAGGCAAAATCAGCTATCACCGCTAAAATAGCTAAAATAGCTAAGTTAGCTATAATAGCTATCTTAGCTAAAATCGCTAAGAAAAAAGCAAAAATAGCCGCAAAAAACAGAGCGGGGCATTGCAAAATCGCAATGCCCCGCTCTCATTATTTAATGGGGGTTCTCGGTGTCAGCCGAGCCTGCCGAGTGCTTTGAACTTGATTCACTTGGGATGCCGTGGCATGCCACGGCACTACAGTCTCTTGACTCTCGACTCTTGACTCTTGACCTATTCCCCTCGGCGTCAGCCGAGCCTGCCAAGTGCTTTGAACTTGATTCACTTGGGATGCCGTGGCATGCCACGGCACTACAGTCTCTTGACTCTTGACCCTCGACTCTTGACCTATTCCCCTCGGCGTCAGCCGAAATTGCCAAGTTCTCCGAGTGCTCTTGACCCTCGACTCTTGACTCTTGACTTAAATATGATAAACACCCTCTAACGGGCAGATATTGTGGCAATCCAGGATTACCTTGCCCTTCAGTTTATCCCAATTAGCCTTGATTTCATCATGCTTAACCATTATCACCACCAAGTCAACTTCCTCAAGGAATTTGTCAAAATCGTGGTACTGATTTTCCACGATATCCTTCGTGATAAACGGGTCGTAGCACTTCAGAGGACGTGCCAGGTGACGTTCCTGAGCCTCAAGAAGTTGCAAAGTTGGAGATTCGCGGCAGTCGTCAACGTTTTCCTTGTATGTCAAACCATAAAGACCCACACGGCGGTTATCTTTTATGCCGTTTTCCTGCATAATCTCGTAGATGCGGTTCAGCACGAAAGTAGGCTGGCTGTCGTTTGTCTTCATAGACTCATCTATCACCTTTGCAAGACTTGGATAGTCACCCACCAGGAACCATGGATCCACGGAAATACAGTGACCGCCAACACCCGGACCCGGCTGCAAAATGTTTACACGCGGGTGCATATTGCAAATTTTGATGATTTCATACACATCCATATTGTCGTGACGGCAGATGCGGCTCAGCTCATTTGCAAAAGCGATATTCACCGCACGGAAAGTATTTTCCACCACCTTTGTCATCTCCGCAGTGCGGATATCAGTCACCACGATTTCGCCCTGGCAGAAAGAAGCATAGTATTCCTTCACTTTTTCGCCTATTTCGCGGCTGTCAGCACCGATAGTGCGGTTATTGTGAAGCAGTTCATACACCATATTGCCCGGAATGATACGCTCCGGAGCGTGTACGAGGTTTATGTCCTCGCCGATTTTATAGCCCAGAGCCTCGATTTCCGGACGAACATACTTGTCGATAGTACCCGGAGAAACAGTAGATTCAATAACCACCGTAGCACCCTTCGGGCACACCTTCAGCACATCTTTCACCGCTGCCACCACGTAGCAAGCATCCACTTTTTTGGAAAACTTGTCGTAAGGCGTAGGCACGGACACGATGTATGTATCCGTTTTCTGGTATTCCGTTGTAAACTGTATTCCGGCAGCCAGAGCAGCCTTGAAAAGTTCATCAAGACCATCTTCCTTAAATGTGGTATGACCCGCATTCAGTGTTGCCACAAGTTCCTTGTTATAGTCTGTTCCCACAACTTTCACGCCGTGAGATGCCATCATCAGTGCCGTAGGCAACCCGATGTAGCCAAGTCCGATTACATTTATCATAATACTAATTATTTGTCTAGAGTCTAGTGTCTAGAGTCTAGAGACCTTTGACTCTTGACTCTTGACTCTTGACTTTATTTACTTTGATTATTTAAATATGAAATTAATTTGTTTAAACCACTTGATATTGACTGCGCGTTTGAGTAAAGTTCTTTGAGTTTTTCTTCAGAGCAAAAACCCAGGTCATAACATAAGTATAACATTGAACGAACCTCAGAGCAACTGCCTTTTGCTATATTGAGAAAATTTGAAAATTTAGCATCCGAGCCGGATTCCTGACCTTCTGCGATATTATTCATAATACTTACCGCCGCACGCTGAATTTGATCCTTAAATCCAAAATCGCGGCAATTTCGCATCATATCATAAATATCATTCACAAACGCTCGTGATTCTTGCCAAACCCTTAAATTCTCAAAACTTCTCTCAGCCATACCTTTTTTTACTATAGACTCTTGACCCTCGACTCTCGACCCTCGACCCTTGACTCTCGACCCTCGACTCTTGACTCTCGACCCTCGACCCTCGACTCTCGACCCTTGACTCTTGACTCTCGACCCTTACCTCAACGCATCAACTATTCTTTCGCATGCCTTGCCGTCACCGTATGGATTCACAGCCTGGCTCATTTGACGATAGTATGCCTCATCTTCTATCAGGCGAGAAACCTCACCCACAATCTTATCATAATCCGTGCCCACAAGCTTCACCGTCCCCGCCTCAAGAGCCTCAGGACGCTCAGTAGTGTCACGCATCACAAGAACAGGCTTTCCAAGACCCGGAGCCTCCTCCTGGATGCCACCACTATCCGTAAGCACAATCGTGGATTTCTCCATAAGATACACAAACTCAAGGTATTGCAGAGGCTCTATAAAAAAGAAATTCTTATGCTTGCCCTCTGCGTCAGCAGAGCCTGCCGAGTGCTCCGAGTTCTCTGAGCGCTCCTGACCTTTCACAAAATCCTCTCCAAAAACCTCATAAATAGGCTTACGAACATTCGGATTCAGATGCATAGGATATACGAAGTCCACATCCGGGTACTTCTCAGACAAATCCTTCATCGCAGTCACCATTCGTATAAAGCCATCACCGAAATTTTCACGGCGATGACCGGTGATTAGCACAAGTTTACGGCTAGATTTAGAGTCTATAGACTTGAGACTATAGTCTGGAGACCCTTGACCCTTGACTCTTGACTCTTGACCCTCAACCCTCGTCACATCATACCCTGCCTTTGCAAGCACAGCCTTTTGTTCTTCAGCCAGAGACTTATCATTCTTCAGCTTATCCACAATCATGTATAGAGCATCAATCACAGTGTTACCCGTAACATAAATCTTGCCATGAGCCTTCTCATCCACCAAGTTACGCTCCGATAGAGGAGTAGGAGCAAAATTATACTCCGCAATGCGACCCGTAATCTGGCGATTCATCTCCTCAGGCCACGGAGAATAAATATTATGAGTACGAAGACCCGCCTCCACATGACCAACAGGAATCTGCTGATAAAAAGCCGCCAGAGCAGCCGCTGTAGAAGTGGTAGTATCACCGTGTACAAGCACCACATCAGGCTTCACCTGCTGCAGCACGTCACGCATTCCCGTCAGCACACGAGCCGTCACATCATACAAATCCTGACCCTGCTTCATGATATTCAAGTCATAATCCGGCTTAATATCAAAAATCTCAAGCACCTGGTCCAGCATTTCACGATGTTGACCCGTCACGCACACCACAGTCTCAAAATCCTCCCTCCGCTCCTGAAACTTCTTCACCAGCGGAGCCATCTTTATTGCCTCCGGGCGCGTCCCAAAGACAAGCATTACTTTCTTCATATTTTTAATTTTGGTTTAACTTATTTCTTCAAGATATTTTACGCATTTTCCCATTTGGCAATCAAAGTCCAAATCCGTCTTTGCCGCATTTATGCAATTCTTAGACATCTCGGAAAAATCCTCATCGCTCATTTCCACAAGTTTGCGAATATTCTCAGCAAGTCCTTCATAATCACCCGGCTCGGAAATAAACCCAACACCATATTTATTTATAATGTTAACTCCCTCACCACCACCACAAAAAAGGATAGGCAAGCCTATAGGAATCAAATCAAAAATTTTTGAAGGCACAGCCCCCGTGATTCTAACAGCCAAAGGCACTATTGAAGCATCGTATTTCCCAAGCTCCTCCGCCATACGAGTTTTCTCCACAAAACCATGATAAAAAACTCCGCTCGGATTCTCTTTCAAGTAAGACTCAATTTCCGCTACTTGATTTCCACCGCCATAAAGGTGCATTTCCGCACCAAGACCCGCAAAATCAATATTTTTGAGAAGCGAAAGGATATCCTGTGCCACGCCCAACAACCCTGCATATACAATTTTTAGCGTTTTGCCCTTCGCTGTTTTAGGCTGTGAAACTTGGTATCGCTGCAAATTGCGATAAAGGAAAAAATCCTTTTCCGGATGCAAATTTCTGATATAATCTATTGTTTCTTGGCTTTGAGCAAAAATTGCATCTGAATTGCGATAAAGGAAACGCTCAAGCATTGCCATAAACTTATAACTTTTGCTTTCCTTCGTCATAGCGCCCATATCAAATGCCGTCAGAGGCCATATATCACTCACGTTCAAGACACAACACTTGCCATAAAGCTTCTTAAAAATTATCATGGCACTTGCAGCAATCACCAGCGACGGTGTTTGGATAAAAACTCTGTCATAACCCTTTATCCGCTTACGCTTGAAAGCAAAAAGCCACATCGTGATTGCAAAAGAAAACATATTCAGCACCCTTGCAATGGCACTTTTGCTCACTGTAGCATAAATCCAGTACCGGAAAAGGTCTATTCCGTTGCGACTTTCACGCATAGACAATTTTCCCCTATACCCCTCTTCAATTTTTCCTTTGGGATAATTAGGCAAACAAGTCAGCACGTCAACATCGCACCCACTGCCTTTAAGACCCTCCGCCATATTAGTCAAACGAGATGGAGCTGCACCCACCTCCGGCCAATATCGCTCAGTCACGATAAGTATTTTCATAAAATCTTATACCTTACACCCTTTCTAAAGTGTAGCTCTATCACACTTATATCTTCAAAAATGTTATATTCTCGTGAAATCCGCTCCCCTTTTATCTCAACCTTCGTTGCACCCCAAATCTCAACTCTGTGCCCCGAATCAAGCACCACAACCGTCTCCGGTCTTCCATCCTCGGCGTCAGCCGAGCCAGCCGAGAGCTCCGAAAACTCCGAGTTCTCTTGACTCTCGACTCTTGACTCTTGACCCTTTACTCTTGACCCTCGACCCTTTACTCTTGACTCTTGACAAAAAACCGTCTCTTGACCCTTTACTCTTGACCCTCGACTCTCGACCCTTGACCCTTGACTCTTGACATGAATAAAACTAACACACTCCTCATCGCTATCCGTGCTGTCCTCCACGCTGAAAACGCCGTCAGCCAAGCCAAAAGTGCGGCGAACAACTGTTCCATCGCCATAGCCTCGCACCTCCCACGAATTTTCACCCACAGGCTTGCAACTATATCGATAGCCCACTCGGAAACCGCCCCAAACCTCAGCAGAACTGCGGTCACCAACGGTCACCACATTATGAGCAGTTCCGCTCCGCTCATACTGACGCCTCGGGCACTTATCGTAAGTGGAAATACCCGTATCCACCACCACAGGAACACCACCGATACGAAGCTCATAATTCAGCACATCCGCATGGCTGTGACCCGGCTGATACGCAGCAGCAATCTCGCCCACGTCAATCAAAACCTCAAAATCTCCGTCACTCAGCTTGCGGTAGCCACACTCATTCAGAGGTATAGCATCCCACTCAAGCCCCAGACGCTTCCCATAGTCAAAAATCGCACTCGCCTCCGGAGCAATCCCGCGAGCAGCATCATTCATCAGAGGAATATCACCATTCCCATACACAATGCTCTCCAGATGCCCCAGCATACGCACGGCATAGCCCCGAAGCACATCCGCATCCGCAGCCAAACCGCGAGACAACGCCATATTATAGCAGTCCAGCAGACGATCCAGCAAAATGCAGTGATACATCGCACTCTGCTCATAGTGAGCACCATCCGGCAGAACCTGCTCCGAAAGCTCGCCAAACAAAAGCTTCCGAGACTTTGAAAGCAAAACATCATCCTCAAAATACGCCGCACAGAAAAACATGCTGTAAGCATCCTCAAGCAAATGATTACCAAGCAAATGAAACTCCGGCTTACGGCTCAAAAACACAAGCTGAGAATACGTGCTATCCTCTCGCACCTTTGTGGCACACTCCGGAAAACGGCAAAAAAACTTCACCCAGTTTATGCACCGCAAAGCCGTAGGATAAGCATCAAGACCAATCCGATTCTCACCAATCTCACCAATAAACCGGTCAATCCAATCCGTCCCTTGACCCTCGACCCTCGACTCTTGACTAAAATCCGCCCCTTCGCCCTCGCCACTCGTCTCTTGACTCTCGACTCTTGACCCTTGACTGCCATCCTCGGCGTCAGCCGAGCCACCCGAGTGCTCCGATAACTCCGAGTTCTCTTGACTCTCGACTCTTGACTCTTGACCCTTTACTCTTGACCCTCGACCCTTTACTCTTGACTCTTGACAAAAAACCGTCTCTTGACCCTTTACTCTTGACTCTTGACCCTTGACCCTTGACTCTTGACAATTACCTTGATTCAAAAAATCAAAATAATTCAGATTATAAGCCCAAAGCATACCATGGCTCGTATCATTCCACCCATAGAAAACATCCTCCACATTCAGAAAACAAAAACGCTCACCATCCCGGCACACATACCGCGGTATAGGCACGGCACGCAAACGGCAAGCACCATGCACAGGAGCCTCCATTTGCACATACTTCACCTTCCGCACCCTGCTTATCACCTGCCAAAACACCTGCCGCCACCGCAAATGACGTACAGTCCTAAATAGTAAGCCTATATTCATTTTTTCGGAAATTTAATCTTCCAAATCAATCCACTTACGTTCTCTGAGCGACTGAATAGCAGCAAAAGAAGCCTTTGTGGTATTTATAATAGAATCAAACGGAATCAAGGCATCGCCACCATTTACGATTCTATCATTAAGCATCTTAAATTCGTCTTCTTGACCTTTATTAAGGCTACCACTCATTTTACTGAAGCCTTTCACACCATAACCTTTAAGTTTTCTCCAATTTTCAAGAACAAGAACTCGTTCCTGGCTATAAACCTCAACTCTTTCCTTGTCATAACTCTTTGAGCCATTTGCAAAATAGTTGATTACAGCATTAGAGCCATTTTCATAACTCAGCAAAATGCAAGCATTGTCCGTATTTTCTTGCGGATTAGGTCCAAGTGCATTCATACACACAGACACTACTTTGCTACCGGCAAGGAAAGAGCACAAATCAATAAAATGGCAAGCCTCACCTATAATGCGACCTCCACCAATTTCCATATCTTGCACCCATGAATCAAGAGGAATATTTCCGGCATTCATTGTTGCAATAATATTTTTAGGGCCTTCACCCATTAAATTCTTCATTTTCACCGCAAATGGAGAGAAACGGCGATTAAAGCCTACAGTCAGCGTAACTCCTTTAGGAGCAGCCTTGTATGCTTCAACAATTTTCTTCATTTCGTCAGCATTAAGGCACAAAGGTTTTTCTACGAAAACACTCTTGCCGGCTTGCAGTGCTTCAAGCACCATACGAGCATGCATATTGTGTCTTGTAGTGATAATCACAAGGCTCACTTCAGGGTCAGACAAAATCTGCTTATAGTCGCTTGTGGCATTTTCAGCACCCACTTTCTTTGCAACAATCTTTGCAGTCAAACCACCTGCACTCGCCACATATTTTACCATTGCCTTTGCTTTTTTGAGACATGGCACAACTGTGCTGCTTGTGTAATTTCCGGCACCGATAATACCTATTTTGCCGCTTGTAGCCTCAAAAACATTGCTTTCAATAGGCACCACACGGCAAATCTCATCAGAATTCGGGAAATTGATGATGCTTGCTATGCTTCCACGCTTACGCATATCACCATAAATCTCAAGATAATCATCTAATTTCACCCTCTCTGTGATAAGGCTCTTTACGTCAAGAGCACCACCTTGGATTGTTTGCAGAATAGCCTCAAAATTTCTCTTTTCAGTCCACCTCACATATCCGATAGGATAATCATGACCTTTATTTTCGTATTCCTCATCATATCTGCCCGCTCCGTATGAACAACTTACCTGGAAAGTCAATTCCTTCTTGTAAAAATCATCGCGACGCATATTCAAACCGATAACACCCACAAGAACTACCCTGCCTCGCTTCCTACACATCTGGCAAGCATTGTGGATTATAGAATCATCTTTTGCACTCGCTGTGATTATCACACCATCCGCACCTATGCCACCGGTAAGTTCTTCCACAATTTTCACCTGGTCTTCGCCTTTGGCTGGATTTACGGGGATTACGCCCCACTTTGCCGCCATATCAAGTTTTGCCTGGTCAAACTCTACACCAACCACTCTGCAGCCATTTGCTCGCAAAAGTTGGCAAACAACGAGACCTATAAGTCCAAGACCTACAACAACTATCGTTTCACCCAGTTCCGGCTTGAGAAGACGAATACCCTCAAGACCAATACTGCCGATAACAGTAAAGGCTGCTTCCTCATCGGAAACGCCTTCCGGGATTTTAGCGACAAGATTTTTAGGCACACACACATATTCCGCATGATTTCCATTACTTGCCACCCTATCACCGACCTTAAACTCCGTCACTCCATTGCCAACGGCAACAACAGTACCTACATTGCAATAGCCAAGCGGTAACGGCTGATTAAGTTTATTAAACACAGCCTCTAAAGTAGGCATCAATCCATCTGTTTTTATCTTGTCAAGCACCTGCTTCACCTTATCCGGCTGCTGACGAGCCTTATCTATCAAATTTGCTTTACCAAATTCAACAAGCATACGTTCAGTACCCAGCGACACAAGCGTGCAAGTAGTTTTTATCAGCACACTTCCGGACTTCACTAATGGAGCGGGAACTTCTTCCAGAATCGTTGCTCCGCTCTTCAAATCTTGTATTATCTGTTTCATATTCTATTTTGTATTTTTTGTTTTCTAATTTTTGTGTATTTGCCAACTGTTACCGTTGATAGCCAAGAAACTATTGCGGTTATGCAAATCACCACTAACAAATAGCTCGCTTTCCCGGTATGTCCCAGCTCAATCATTGCATTCACCACCGTCATGTGATAAATATACACCGCATAACTAATATCAGTTTTTATATTTAAGAATGGCAAACTATAGCCAATGCCTAAACATGCAAAAAAACAGAATATGGTGCGAATAAGTCCATAGTGATAAGTAGGAATATCTAATTTTGTCAGCATTATAACGAATGTACCTGCCATAAAAAGCAAGCAATATTTCTTAGCTATAGATATAAGTTTGTCCTTATTCTCCGCAACAAATCCGCCAAGCAAAAACATCCAGAAATACGGCACAAAAGTTTGGCGAAAAAGCTTGAAAGCCACCGATTTATCCTTAGCCAATTCAGTAAAAAGCGATACTACCACAAAAAACGCTATAACAAGTGCCCATTTTCGTATAGAAGCGCCTTGCAATTTCTTGTATGTGTAGTACGCTACTAAATAAAACTGAATCAGCACACTAATAGTCCACAAAGACCCGTTTGGGCAGCCACAACCATAGCCCCTCAAACAATCCGGAGTCCAAAACTGAAAAATTGTGGCTTGACCAAAGATAAATCCACCAAATTGAACCCAATTTATAGGTTCAGAATAGAGATACAGCAAAACTGCCAACTCTACACCAACAGCCAACCATAGTTCCGGATAAATACGCCAAAACCTTTTAAGACTATAATCCTTAAAATTCTTTGAACGACATATTGAACCCCATATCAAAAAACCACTTAACGTAAAAAAGATTGGAACACCATCAAAAAAGCCTATAATGTAAGACAGCCATTGAGGCAAAGCCAAATGCAAATGTGCCACTGTGTGACCATAAACCACTTCAAAAGCCGCGAGGAGTCTTATCGTATTTAGGCAATCAAGCGATTTACCCCCCCCCAGTAAGATATTGTGTTTCAACATATTAAGTTAGTTTTTTTTATTTTAAAAATTTCAGTCCTTGATTAATTCTTTATATAATGAGATCAATTCATCAACAGTATTCTCTGAAAAAGAAGAAACACTATGATTTTCAGACTCTTTAAGTGCAATAGCAAAACTCGCAGAATCATTATATACAAAAGGAATCACACCTTCCGGGCGATCAACACAATCAGTTGCAATCACTACTTTATTTGCATAAAGAGACTCTTTTACAGAGAGAGAATCTCCATCGGTTGACGTTGCTCTTAACACAAAATCCGATTCCGTAATTACAGCATAAAAAGAGTGTGGCTCACTAATAAAAACGATATTAGCAAATTGTTGACCTTCATATAATTTCTTATAATCAGCAGAAGGATCAGAAATTACCAAAACAGAATCAGTCTTATTCTTAAAAAATGAAATAAGAAAATCTATGCCATAAATCTCATTACCATATTTGTCAAAACTCATGTGATAAGCATTCGTTGCATAAATTTTCTTTCCAATATCTTTTGCTTCTCTAATCAACTGTAAAGAATGTTCAGGAACAAAACCTGATTCGTAAGGAGGAACAAAAGCCGACATCAATCTTGTGTTTTTATTCCATTTGATTGCTTTTCCATAACTACTTTTATTTATAACTATCGGCACACTACTTAACTTTACTGACATTTTATCCAAAAAATTCTTAAACTTAGAAAAACGCCCTAAATCTCCGTGAACAGTAAAAATTGTTTTCTTAAATAAGAATGTGCAAAGCATTAAATAAATAATCCGCAGATACGGATTTGATGCATGTATGTGTATTGTTTTGTGCGAGGCTATTGTTTTCAATTGACTAAAAAACGGTTCTTTCTTATAGTCGCAAAAATCAGCACAAAACTTCTTAATATTCAGCCATTTAATTAGCCGCTGCACATGAATAGTAACGCCTCCAATTCCAGCTGTTTCAGGCAAAGTCCCTATTATCAGTAATTTTTTACTCATTATTTTTCAGTATTCTTTCAACAATCCGATTGTGTCATTAACTCATTTCTATAAAAAGCACCTCCTATTTTGCCAGAAAATTCATAGGAATGTATAGAAAAACTTATAAATATATTAAATACCTTTTGCCCGTTTATTTGTTTTTGCTTCTTTTTGAAACAATTTTGTTGTTTTTATTAAATTTTAAATAAAACCCCTTTTTATTCTTAATTACAAAAGCACATTTTGCACTTTTGTTAAATATATCTTCATATTCTTGTTGATTTGGTATTTTATAAAGTCCTAATTTAAAAGACACTTGTTGAGAATAATTTAAATCTAAATGCATTCTGGGATGTATTAGTCCGGACTCATGTTTGGAATCATCATCAAATCTAACATATCCATATTCAAATAAAGCTAATCTTTCAACAAGTTTATAAACAGTATCATTGTATATCTCGCTATCGTCACCTATCAGATTATACAAATCAATTAAAGTTTTACTACTTGATTGGTCTATTAAAGACAACGCATTGGATATTACTTCAGAATCTAATTTAAGACTTTCACAATAGAAGACATTGTCCTTCTCAGAATACCTAAATGGAAATGCGAAACACATATATTTTTGTGGAGAGAAATATATATAGCATCTTGGAAATTTGGAATTATGTATTTTTAAATAGTTGTATTTCCTATCCGTTTTCAAATAAGATATTTTATCTTTATTGGATAAAACAAATTGAGTTATTTTCAGAACCATTTTTATTTGATCCCAAACACAAATTATACGCCCAATAGAATCTGTCAATTTGGAACCATCTGTTGATAAATATATATCATGTTTACTCATGGCTCAATAAAGAGAATGTATTATTTATGAAAGCTTCTAATTTATCATCACTTGGATTATTAACATTAAGTTCATTTAAAGATTTAATTATTCTCTCAAAAAAGATTTCCGGAATTAGTTTTTCTTTCATCATTTTTTCTGCTCTTTCCCTTAATGAACGACAATTCTTATTAATTTCAAAATCATGTTTAATCTCTCGTATTTCTTCCGGGCTAGGTATTTTTACAATAATATTTTTTTCATTCATTATATGCTCAACCCCTCTTCTCATTTCTTCCGTCAATCCATTTGTTTCGCTTTTTCTTATTATCAGATAAGAGCGGAGGAAAGAACGTGAGAGCATTGTATATATTGCATTTCTATAATTATGGTCTCGCGTAATTTGATTTGTCACACAAAATACGAATGGAAACTCTAATCCCTTAACATTGTTTCTATTAGTAATAACAAAACAATCACCTCCAACATACTTTGTTTCATGTGCTAATACAAAGTTCCAACCAGTTTCTTGAAAAATACTATCACCTAATCTTGGAGCAAACTCATAAATATAGTTTTCGTTGTCTAATAAAATTATACAAACATCCTTAGCTGTTATACTAGGATAATCAATTTTCAAATTTTTAATGTGTTGTATAATTGCCTTAGTAAAATCTTGAGTTTCGTCTATAACGATGCTTGGATAATCCGGTGATAAATCTTCAAAACGTCTTATTGGTTCTCTTGTCAAAGTATATGTATTATGTTTTATATCTTCTTGTACTGAATAACCGCATATTTCCCATTTCTCCTTATCTAGCCAATATAATTTCTTTTCCTCAAACAATCCCATGCCCAATCCTTGAGCGAACATCAGTGTTTTAGGGTCAGTTCTATAACATTTACTTAACAAATAGTCAGTGTGCAATTTATCTACAGGCCTTTCCTCAAAAATACTCTGAAAAACATCTCCCGCCACAAATACTTTCTTTTTGGCAACAATTGTACACAAATCTATAAACGAGTCTTCAAAATCTTGGCTTTCGTCAATAAAGATATAGTCTAAAACAAAACCATAATTTTTGATAGAATTATTTTCTTTCAACATTTTCATAACATACTTGCACGCATTGTCAAAAGTTTGCGCAGATTGATATGAAATAAATGGAATATCGTAATATGAACAAATTAGCTTTAATAATCCAGAATTTTCAGTATTTGCTCTTCCCCAGGCATTAAAACACCAAACTCGTTCGTTCCACTCAATTTGGGTTTCAACTTTCATTGCATTGAAAAACTTTGGGACTCTCTCAGAAAGCGAATTTGCAAGCACCTTATTATGACAAGTCAATGCTATTCTGCTGTTTTTGTCATTTATATATATTTCCTTAAGTTTATGTAACAATAATTCTGTTTTACCAGTACCAGCCAAACCTTGAATTCTAATCACCTGCTGTTCCAAATCTTCATATATAAACCTTGTTTGATCAGTGTCAAATAGCTGTATTTTATATTTAATCTTATCTAATAAACTATCAGGTTCCTGCAAAAGTAATTTACTCGCATCATTTATACTTCCAATAAAAAGAGAAATAATTATATCTACTAAACGAAACTTGCTATCATCAATCAATAGCATCTGAGAATACAATTTCTCAAAATTGGATCCTTTTTCTTCGCAATCAACAAAACAATCATTCCAAGATCTTCTTCTTCCTATAGTTTTTTCCGCATCATACTTTTTTGAAATATATGCTACATCATCTTTAACATCTTCCATAAATTCTTCAAAATCCTGTTTAGACTGATTTTGATTAACAAACAGGATTTTTCTCTTTGGCGTTAAAACTATATAACTATTATGATTTATTTTTTCATCTTCTTTTTGAGATAATAGACCTGAAAGCACATAAACCTGAATTTTTCTACGCTCTGAAAACTCTTCAACACTTTTTAAAAAATCAGATTTTGCTCTATCAGGTAATTTCTCGTAATAATAAGAACCCATTTTATATAATTATTATAAAATTTATATTTTCACTTAAACTTCCTTTATTTCAATTTTTTACTCATTATTTCAAGAAATTAAGATTTTATCTTTTAACTTCCGCTCTATAAAGCATTTCCCAAATCCGGATTAAATAAAACATCCTTGAAATGTATCACTCTGCTGTCATATAGACACACATAAGCCAAAGTCTTGGGTGAGCAGCACACATGCTCCCGTAATGATAAAGAATAGCACTGCCAATACCACACGATGCTCCAAACAAAAGCCCATATCTCTTTCAAATCCTTCATCTACAAAAACAAAAAAAAATTTCAGCCCCAAAAAATTAATTATGCCTCATGCATTATGAATTATGCATTACGCATTAAGCCTCCTCAAAAAGCTGAATATATTTCCCTGCACACTCCGTCATGCTGAAAGGCTTGTATGCTTGCCGGGCGGCAGACTTCATGGAGGCAAGGGCAGCATCATCCATATCCAGGAATCGCTTAAGTGCATGGTAGCAAGCATCTTCCGTGAGGTCTGAAGCAAGATAGCCGTTTACTCCGTCTTGCACCACATCTACTATGCCTCCGACGGGCGTGCACACCGGCACTGCCCCCACGCCTAACGCCTCTATCAGCGAAATAGGCATGCCCTCGTAAGACGACATCAAGCAATACGCATCTGCCTCCGCAAGATAATCCAGCGGATTTTTTCGCTCACCAAGCATCTCGATTTTGCCGCACCCTGCAGCCAAAATCTCGTCTGTAAATGCCTGATGATACTGCTTGCCTATCATAAGCATAGTGAAACGGTAGCCCTCATCTTCCAGGCGGCGACATACCCGTGCTATCAGCGGCTGACGTTTCACCTCACTGTGCCGTGCCAGGTTTACAAGCACTTTTCCGCCATTTTTGCTGCGGAAACCAGCTATCGCCTCTTTCACCTCGGTGCAAGCCTCAAAATCCTCCGGAATATTTCTGCCATTGAAAATCATCGGAGCATCCATGCCATAAAAATCCACAAAACTCCGGTGCGACTCATCGGATATCGTCACAGGCACAAAACGCCCGGACTTAAACATACATTTCCGCACCATTCGTGAGATTCTGCCGGAAGCCTCTTTCTCTGCAGCAGAATGAACAGTATGGAAAAACTTCACTCCACGGAGCAGCAGAGATATAAGCACAGTGTATGTAATAGCACGCAGATGCGTCTGCACCACGTCCGGCTTGAAATCACGGATAGTCTTATACACACGCCAGGGCAGCAGCAAATCCGCCCCGAGCTTTTTATTCATAGACACCACTTTCACGCCATCCGCTATCTCTCCGGCATAAAATCCATAGCCGTCAAGCGGAAAAAGCACCAGCAGCATCACATCGTGCTCCTTTGCCAGCTCATTGCACAAATCCACAGTAAATCGTTCCCCACCGCCACTGCACAGCTGGGGAATCACTTCCACTATTCTCATAAAAAAATATATTATTATTGAAGGTCAAGAATCAAATTGTATTGCCGTGGCATGCCACGGCATCCCAAATAAACCTGCGGAATGAACAGGCATCAGCATTGTATCGGAGATACGATGCTGATGAAAAGCCCTGGAGGGGCTTTAATTGTGGTAAACCCTTTAGCCGGACGCAGTTGCTTAGTGCTAGTCAAGGCTTGTCTTGGTGCACGTTACAAAGCAACAAGTCAAACGCCGGATTCAGTGTCTAGAGAACCTGCATCATCAGTGTGTTGGAAACACGCTGATGATGAGGAGCCTCGGTGAGGCTCCAATTGTGGTAAACGCCGGGTTCAGTGTCGGAGACACTTAACCCGGTGATGGATAGATAACTACCAATATATCGAACCTTGGAGAGGTTCGGTTGTGATATCAAACCGGAACAACGGCAATAGTCATAAAGAGTTATAATTCTTTTCTATTCTTGATAAGACGCGAAGGATTGCCGCCTACGATAGAATATTCCGGAATTTGCCATTCTCTCAATATTTACATTTTTGCCGCATTTCTTAAAAATCCTTTTGCAAGCAAAATATCTGAGGCGTTTACCTACCCCCATTCATAACTTGCAGGCAGATAGCGAAATATGCCATAATAAAGTGCCAAACAAATAAATTGGCTTACCCTAAATTCTCGCCCTCGTATTTTTATGTTTATTGTTTTTTACCTAATTTTTCAGCTAGTGAGATGAGACTGTGCCTTTTTGACACAGCCTCATCAAACTAACCTTTCAGCCTTCATCCAAGGTCTGAAAACAACTTCCGCTTAATCAGCATTGAACAGTTCAAAAATTTCAAGACAATCGCAGAAACTACTCACAACGGTCATCATTTCACCAACACCGGGAACAAAATATTGCGTCACCTCAAAAAAAAGCTCAACAACAAGTGCCTTTTTTAATTCATTTCTGAACTATGGAAACTATTTCAATTGCTTGTAATAATTTCTTACTAATCTAGCTATGTTCAATGATGTTAAAATCCATGCATATCCCGGGCATACCCACTATGCTGAAACCTTCAAAACTATGCTAATTAAGCACTCAATTTGTCTTTTAGTCTTAGAGTTCGGCTTACTTGTCAAACTCTAAAACCAATTATAAATATGCTTTACCATATTATTAATTGTTTATAAAATTTAACTAAATGCTCCATTACTAATCCACTACCACATAGGAGCCTCAGAGGTAGTTTCAAAGGAAAGGTATATTTTTCTTTTATTTTCTACTACAATACAGGCGATAAAGGTATGTGTAAAGTTTGCTCAAAAATAGTAGCAAAAAAGAAATAAAAAAATTATTATTTCCTCTTTTCCCCTTTATCAAATATGTAGGACAAGTAAATATTTACCGTTGCAAATAAGTACCTCACTATAATAATTAAAACATCGGATATTTCATAAAGCAGTAAACTGCTCCATAAGCAGGACCTTCAATGCTATACGGATTGCCATGCTGAATATCTATCCATGCACCTAATTTGCTGGTCCAAAATCCATTACTCAGAAGCCTAGCCGCATGCGTCCATTGATTATTGTTATCACAGTATAATGCCACTTTTCTAAAACCAGGTTCAGGTTCCCCATTATCACAAACAATATGCCCTGTTTTTTCAAAAGCATCAATCAGACAAGATATTTCCATACCATCTTTCGCATCGGGAGGCCACCATGTCACTCCATCAAACACTTTCATTCCGGCAGGACATTGAGTCCACCTATCACTTAGTACCAATGCCCAAGAGATGCAATTATATTCCGGAGTCGCTTTGCTGGTTATTTTAAAGTTTGAATCTGAAAGCAACTTAGGAAAGTTCTTTTGTATAATACTCAGTTCTTGTGCTGATAAGCCTTTAGCCATAGTTTACAAGCTTCAGGAATGGTGAGTTTTGGGTTATCGGAAATTTTTGTTTTGTAAATTAAATTTAATGCCCAAACCAAAGTAGAAGGCTTCTGAGAAATATAATCAAGTATGAACGGAGTTGCACTTTCTCCCATACTAACTATTGCCCTAAAATAAGGATTATCAATTATAGCAGGTAATGATGATAAAAATATTGTCTCATTCTCCCACTGAGATACTAATTGATTAAACATCAGTTTATCTTTGATAGGATTTGAAGCTTGATATTCTATATCATTTAAATATTTTCCCATCCAAGAATTAGACACATTGTAAACCTTGGAATAATTGTCTAAATCACTATATGCAAATGAAGCCGTCGGCATCAACGCAGCTACAGACAACAATAAAGGCTTAAAACCCATAGAACTTTTCAATTGCATAATTCCAATGTTTTTTCTGTCACATTATTAAAAAATATACCCGTCAATATTGAATTCAACCTATCCAGTTGAGCCTCTATAGTGTCTTTGTAAAATACCAATTGAGCATGGTCTAGCACGTCAATATCTAAAGTATATACGTATTTTTGAGAAGGAGAGGTCTCCAAATTATGATTTACCAACGAGATTATATCAGAATCCGGTATTGACATAGTAAACCTAAACCCATACTTCATAACATCATAGTCAAAATCATGACCATCAGAAGTTGAGATAATTATATTGAAATACTTTGATGGGTCTTCAAAAGTGTCAAAAATAAAACGATTTATGAATCTTATTGATACTCTCTCTATATTTTTTCCCTCCAGTAATTCTGAATATGTATTTAGAATAAATTGAATTTTTTCTTTAAAATTATCCCAAGAAGAATATTTTTGCTCATCTGTAATGATTATTGAATCTTCAGATATGTGCAACCTTATATTTTGTTCCTTATTGCGATAATCATACGCATTGATTCTAGCGATAGACGTTGCGTTAAACGGATTCTCTCCCAGCTTGATTTCCTTAGGCACATCTATTTTGGCATTAATATTGTCAACTCTAATCGGGAATCTACGCTGAATCTTCTCCTCATATTGCTTAAATCCATCTAAAGGAATAGATCCTAACGGAAATTTTATTTGACAAATTGCTACAACAATTGGAGGATTTGCCAACAATGGGAATTTCTTATCCATACGCTTTTCTAAACTTTATCTTACTAACAAATATAAGATTCGGATAGTTTTCGTTTTTTCTGCAAAATTAATCTTTTTTTTAAGCAATTGCAAATTTACCTGAATATTTTTAATCTTAAAAATGGATTCAAACAGGAATTATTATCCATAAAAAGCAATTTTTAATATTTTTAATCTAATACCGGACAACACTCTAATATGACAATTATAAATAACTTTTGCACTCAAATAGTTGGGAAACTTAATACCCTGTTACTCCCCAAAAATCCGCTATCATGCTAAAAATTTCTATCAAGACACCGTAGAATATACAACATATAATAATCTATACATTGAGCACACAAAAAGGAATACAATCAAGGCTGACATTTTACGTCTGGAAATTTTGCCATCTTGATAAAGTTTTGCCATTATAAGTGACAGCGGGATATGTGTCATATAGGAGATTCTGGCATAAAACAGATTATTATCAAGTCCGATAAATAGAGTTGAAACTGCAATGAGTATCAAATAAAAAGAGACTATTGAAAGCACATTGATACTGACCGGAATACTGTTTTGATATACATTTTTAAAATACACCAATCTCAATGCAATATACATTGGAAGGAGAAAGCGAGCATAATTAAAAGCATTTGATATCATTCCTTTCCAGTTTGATGCTTCATCTGCTCTATTTCCAACAGCTGTCAACTTATTTGAAATATATTCATCTTCAATCATCATTGGCAACTGAGAAAAGACATCTGCGAATATAATGCCGAGAATATAGCAAATTATGGGGCATAATACTACTAAATAAGTAATAGTCTTTTTTCGCAAAGGCACCAAAGATAGTGGCGTGATTAAAATGCAGAGCAGCATAGTATGGTGAAAGGTATATGAAAGCAGAATACCAAAGATTCCCAAAATCAGTCTATTACGAGTTCGTCTTTCGCAAATGAGAAATGACAATCCCCAAAAATACATTGCCATGGCAAATGATGCCCTGGCGTATGAATACACCATATAATAGACTGCAAAAAGAATGAAAATAGCGGAAACCTTGTCTATTTTCAGTCTATCACACGCATTTTTAATTAAAAGCAATCCTCCACCCCATATCAGTATTCTGAAAATCAGATAATTTTTGTCAAGAATACGGATAATAGTCTCATATATAGGCTCTCCATGATTATGCCCACCATATTTATACCCGTATATCCAGTCCATATAATTATAGAAGTCACCTACAACAAAGCATGTCACGGAAAGAACGAGAATAGACGTAAACATAATTATCCACTGCGTCTTGTCCTTAAACTTAGACAACTTGAGTGATAGAGCGTAGTTCTTGAATAGAACAAACACAGCAAGATATCCCACCAAGCAGTACAATGCTAATGGAATCGTTAGTCTTGTTGTAGAAAAATCAATCATAGAGGTGAAAAGAAATGCTATTTATTCTTTTTCAAAACATATACCGTGCATGGATACACAATATCCTTTTTATCCGGAGGTGTCATATAGTCCGGACCATATAACTGCGTTAGGTATTCTATTGTTTTCTCCGGTCCAAAGAGTTCCACATCTTCAAACTTTATTAGTGTTGGTTTCCCATATATTTTTGTGCTTATAGTTTGTTTTTTATATGAATATTTACTTGCCATTGAACACAAGAAACCCGTATCTTCCGCATCATACCTTATCATCACCTGCTCAAGTTTTTTCTGTAGATAAGACAGCGGAATAGCTTTCAAGAAAAATGATACCACTTTCTTCGCAAGTACGTAGAGTTTCCCATTCTCATTGTAAACTCTATAATTTTGCCACAAAATGAGTTTTTTGTAAAACTTTATATCTTTTTCCTGTTGTTTTTGTGCTTTGATATCAGCCGGAGCATTATCAAGAGGGAAAATATCTATGTAGCGATTTTTGCAATTCTTTAAATGCTTTTCTACCGTTTTATCAACAATTGTGTTCTTTATACACAGTCTCATTAGCGAATGCGAATAATACTTGTCTGTTGTCCAATCTTGCAAAAAATAATCCTCACGGCTAAAATGATTATAGAAAACTTCCTTGAATTTTTCATAATCTTTTCGTGGCATACCTATATCTATGTCATCATCCCAAGGTATAAAGCCACCATGACGAACGGCTCCTAGCAAACAACCTGCTATTAAATAATAAGTTATATTTTCCTTTACACATACTTCGTGAATCATTTTCATCACGTCAAGCTGCAAAAGTTGAGATTCTCTCAGAGTAAGTTTCTGATAATTATCAAAGTTATCCATACTTTTATATTATCTCTTTATTTTTTGTTATCTGTAATTTTTTCTCTAAGCATTGAAGAACTCACGCCTTCTGTATGAGGCAGATACACTATTTTTGCTCCATATTTTGCAAATTCTCTCTCATAGCCATTGTATAATTCTGTGCCTTTCCATTCGCTGCCGTGAAACATTACGTCAAAGTGTCGTTGTTTCAAAAATTCAGTCTTGTCCATTGTGGTTTGAGGCACTACCTCATCAACATATTTTATTGCCTCTACAATTGCCATTCTTTGCTCAAATGGAATAATAGGTGTTTTGTGCTTATAGGATTCCACCAATTCATCCGTACTCACACCCACTATCAAATAGTCACATTGCTCTTTTGCCCTTCGCAAAATATTCAAGTGTCCGATATGAAACATATCAAACACACCGGTAGTATATCCGATTATCATAGCTTAACGTTTATATAATTTGCTCAATGCACTTAATAATATGTCAAATGTTTTGTAATGTCCTTTTTTGAAAAAATGAAACAAAACTCGTTTCACAGTATCAAATTTTACATACTGCAAAAGACTTTTCTCTGTTTCGGAAAAATCGCTTGCCAAATGCTGAAGCCTGTAACTTCTCGCATAATTTCCCTTATATAAAGACAATACACATTCCCTTACAGCTCTGCCACACTGATTAAAACGCAATGTACAAGCTTCATCAGGCAGATTGCGGAACGCCTTGTAGTCCATCACAGCCTTGTATTTACGGCGGAAAGAATATAATTCTTTTTCATAATCGCTTTTTCGCTTAGCCGTGGTGGCACTTTGGAGATTATCTTTTCTATAATAGTAGCCTGTTTCCTCCACAAAGGCATATTTTCCCACTTTCGGCAGATACTCCAGAGTGAAAAGCATATCCTCTGCTATTGCAATTTTTTCATCAAAGTATAGGCATCCGCCCTCTGCTCGGAGAAATTTATTTTTGAATAATTTGGAAATAACAAGTCCTCTAAACTCTGCAAAAAGTTTTGCATAGTCATTCCCAACGTAATAGTCGTACTTCTGATTTATGCCAGTCACCTCGCCATTAGCATAATTCAAGCATCCTCCTTGGACAAAATCCACCTTCTCGCCGTTGGTAATCGGAGTATAGAGTCCGGCTATAAATGTTTCAGCAATCCAATCGTCTGCATCAACAAACGTAATCCACTCTCCACACGCATTGTCAAGCCCAACATTTCTTGCGGAAGAAACACCGCCATTCTCCTTGTGAAACACTTTCACTCGGCTATCACTGGCTGCATATTCATCGCAGATGGCACCGGAATTGTCCGGAGAGCCATCATCAATGAGGAGCAATTCAAAATCCGTAAAGGTCTGAGCAAGAATGCTATCCACACATCGACGAATATATTTCTCCGCCTTATACACCGGCACTATCACACTTACTTTAGGCATAATGCTGTCTATTTTTTAAGTCCTACGGTTTTGAGAATTTTTCCTGCTAAGCGGCGAAGACGAAGGTATGGCGTATTGAAAATGCAATTATAGGTTTTATCTATGGGATAATTGTAAATTGCATTTATAGCTTTAAGCCTGCCTTTTGGCTCGTAGGCAGGGCGGAAAAGCTGATGGTTTACCATGTCTGCTTCTTCCCAAGTCCGCTCCTGATAGTGGATTTTATCTTTTATTTCTTCAAAAAGTGCTTTGCCTTTTTCGCTATTAGGCAGCAAAAGCGAGCAGCCTTTTTGTGTGTCGTACTTAAACTCTGATTTTTTTCCTATTCCCCAAAAATCCGCTATTGTGATATCGCTGATGCGTTCATGCGTGGCGTATTTGCAAGCATAGCAATTTTCACGATAGATGTAGGAACGCAAGAAAAGTGTGAGATATACGTTATCTTCTTTCTCGCAGAGTATCGTAGTGCCGTCTAATAATAATAATAATAAGTAAAAGCCACCCCACTTTTCATAATTGCGGAAGCGGATTTCCTTTACGTCATTGAGGCTGAAGCCTTTTTTCTCTGCGAGTTTTTCCAGATATGTGCGGAGCATCTTGTTTGCAGGCACTCCGTGGCAAACTATATCCACGCAGATAAGGTTTGTTGTGTCTGCCTTGCCAAGATATGCTCTAAGTCCGGCAATCTGGCATGGTGTGCCCGTATAAAGCACGGTTTTTCCCTGTTTGAGGCAGTTTTTTACTTCCATGAAAGTTTTTTGAGTGTCACACTGCACGTATTTGCTGCCTCGCATTGGTGCAAGTTCTTCCGCATTGCTTGCTGAGGTGTGAAAAACGTAACCTTTTTCGCCCATGACAGCTCCAAAGACTATTCCGCCTTTTTCCAGCACATAGTCGGCAATAACGGAAAACATTCCTCCGGAACTGCTTTTTGTAAGCACCGCTTCATCATGATTTATGCATGCTATTGGTGCTTTTACGGCTGCATATTTTTCCATAGGTGTAAGCACCGGGCATGATTTAATGCAGAGTTTACATTCTATACACTTATTATGATTTATCACAGGATGCAGAAATCCGTTTTCCACCTCCAGCATGCTTATAGCATCTTTCGGGCAAGCATTATAGCATGCTCCACAACCTGTGCAATCCTCGTATTTGCAGAGTTCTATCATTAGTTTTCAATAGAATTTTTCAAAAATTCAATACTCCTATTTCTTTCCGTTTCAAGGAAATTATTAGCACTGCTGAAATCGCATTGTTCCGCTATTTCAGCTTTTTCTTCAAAATCTTCTTCGCAAATTGTTCGCTCCATAAGTCCGCAATTTTCCAGAGTTGTTCTCATTCTGTTGTCCTTGTTTCCGTTCACTGCAAAAAACGGTTTGTTATAGAGAATTGAGAACACAACAGCGTGGAATGAACCGCTCACCACAAATTTTGAGTGTTGCAGCAAGTTCAGAAATTCCCATGGTCCCGTGGCGATATGCTCGGTAATGCCGCACATTTCGCCTTTAAGGTCTGTTTTGGGGTGAACATTAATGGAGCTTATTACTTTATATCCATATTTTTTGCCTAAACGGCGTGCAATGTCGTAAGTGCCTTTTTTATATCTCGGAGAATAAACAAAAATGTAATCTCCGTCTATTATCGGATCTTGCGGATATTTTTTCAGCCACTGTTCTTTTGGTAGCAACAGCACAGGGTCAAGGGTAATAGTGGCGGTTTTTCCTGTAAGAGATTCCACAATTCCTTTTGTGCCATTTTCTCGTACTCCCAAATGGGCATATTCATTAAGGTATTGCTTCACCTTATCTCTTTGAGTGACTTGCTCTTCTCCACGCGGTCCCATACTCACTCCGTATGAGATTTTTTTAGCATCAGTGAATGGCAGATAATAACTCCAATCAAAGTCTTTTGGGGCAGTATTCCATATTTGGTCTCCACCGCTTATGTAGCAGTCAAAGTCAAGCCCGGCACTTTTTATTGCGTCAATATCCGGAAATTCCTTTGTCAGTTGAAGTTCATTTTTCAGAAAATCTTCGTAGAGCCGATACTTTTTCAGTGCTCCGGAATACTTTGAATGAAACAAAATCTGAAAAATCAGCTTTTTTCTGAGAGGCAACTTTGCATAACTCCTATAAACATGTTTTTGAGCATTTGTCCTAAGGTTTATAATCTCGTTTTCATGTCCGAGAGATTTCACTACCTGCTGCAAAGCGTATGCTTGAAGCATAGAGCCATAATTGTGTGATGCGTGGAATGTTACTGTCGCAGTCCTCATCTTTTTATTTTACTTGTAAATTTGTTCAGAGCCAGTTTTACGTATTTCTTTTCTTGTGCAGTCAGTCCCAGAAGGAATATTGCAAATCCTGTTGTAATCACAGAAACTGCACAAGTGGCAATAATTTTTAATATGCCGTTATCAATGTTAATTGCTACTATTACCGGGATAATTGCAGAAAGTATGCTTATTAGAATGCAAAGTACCACAACCTCTTTGATGTACCTCATTACAGGAAATCCGTAAAGCCTGTGCAGATACCATACACGTGCAGAAGCAGTTATGGCATTTATAACCACTTTTATTGCAAGTGCTATTTCGGGAATACGGACAAAATACAGAGTGACTATTGACACAGGCACATTGCTGATTATCAATACACTCATAAATAACTGATAATTACGTATCTTTCCTGTTGCTTGTGCAGAAACCCACAGCGGTCCCTGTACCGCATCAATAAGCATAAATGCCATCATCAAGCGAAAGAAATTCACGGAATATTCCGGAACTTGTCCCAGCCATATTCTTATAACCTCCGGTGCACAAATAAGCACGGGTAGTGCTATAAAAAACAGTAAGTAATATGAATACTTGGATGTGTTCAAAATAAGATTTTTGAAATACTCCATATCACCTGCTGCGTACGACTTGATTATCTGTGGATTAAATGCCGTTTGGAAATTGGAAACGAAGTGATAAATCGCAGAATTTATTTGGTTTGCTATACCCATTGCAGCATTTACCACCACTCCGAAATACATATTTAGTATTATCGCAATACCCTGATTATTTCCCATATTCGCAATTGAGCCAAAGAAACTCCACCACGAAAATCCAAGCAGTGCCTTATAGTCTGCCTTGTCTTTGCTCAAAATGTATTTGCACACATAGAAATTTTTTAAGCAATAGAAAACGTAGCATGCCATCACTATGATGATTACAACCATCATAAGGAATGAATATGTAATCAGCTTGTTTTCAGATAATACAAGCAAATATACTATTCCCAGTTTCAGCAATACTTCCAAAATGCTGATATAAGCATAAACCGACATTCTTTCATGTGCGATAATTGCTGCATTATATGGAGCACTGATAATATGGAAGACTGTGGCTATGATTGAAAACTGATAAACCCAATTTGCAGCATACATTTTTCCTTCCGGGATATTTATGTAGCTGTTTACGAACCATAATCCCACCGTTTCTGCCAACACAAGAAATGTCAGGGCCAAAAGAGCATGGATATTTACACTCGTTGAAAAATAAGTGCGTGCCTTTTCTAAATTTTTCCTACCTAATTCATAATTAAGAAATCTCTGCGTTGACAGCACCATAGACCCCTTAATCACGGAAAACATCACAACAAAGCCACCAATAACATTATAAATACCAAAGTCCTCCACTCCCAATTCTTGCAACACAATCCTTGATGTATAAAGCATCACAATTGTGGTAACGAACATGCGGATATAGAGATAAAGCGTATTCTTCGCTATTCTCTTGTTGTTTAATGTATTTTCTGAAATTTCAGACATGATATTTTAATGTCTAGAGTCTAGGGACGAGAGTCTAGAGACAAATTAATGTCTAGGGTCTAGGGACAAATTAATGTCTAGGGTCTAGGGTCTAGAGTCTAGGGACGTTTACTCTTCACTCTTTACTCTCGACTCTTTGCTCTTTCCTATTTCCTGTTTCCTAATTTATTTCAGATGCCGTGGCTGGATAATGTCTAGAGTCTAGGAACGTTGACTTTTGACTCTTGACTCTTCACTCTTGACTCTTCACTCTTGACTCTTGACTCTCGACTCTTGACTCTAGTCTATTGATATGAGGAATTCTTGTGGCAGATGCGGGGTGGCTACTGCACAGACACCGGTGATGGTGACTACGAGGCGGCGGTCCTTTTTGATGCGGACTATGGTGCCTTCCGCTCCTTCAAAGTCGCCGGCGATGACGCGGACTCGCTCGCCTTCACGGAATTTGGGGAGGTCGTCCGGGAAATATTCTATGCCTGGGGCGGATGCGGAAGTGATGATGCGAAACATCGCCATTTCGTGGTCCGGGATTATTGCAGGTTGCTTGCCGACGGCTCCGGCTGTGGTATATACCATGGCGAGGTCTCGGAGGGTGTCCGCAAGGCGAATGGCGGCTAAGTGCCTGGCATGGAAAAAGATAAGTGAGCAGAGTGGACGTGTCCGCTCCACGATTTTGCCGCCGCATTTGGCAGCTGTGGTGACCATGGGAATGTATGTGTCTTCCGCTGTTTGCAGCACCAGGCTACGGATTTTTTCATGGTCGCGAATAAAAAATTTGGCAGCGTACCAGTGTTGCGAATCGGGGTCTATTGCCTTGATTTCCCGGCACTTGGCATCCGGAAGCTTTTCCGCAATGGTGATATCTCGGAAGATATCGGTGCAGGGCACGTGCTTGTTGCAAACGGCACGGAGTGCACGGAGGTAAAAGCTGGTGGTGCTTGCCCGGAGCCCGGCATCGGCAAGAAAAGCGGAATAGGCTTCTATATCGCTGTGAACCAGGTCTTTGATTGGCTTTTCCGCAAGGTTTCCGAAACGCTGCAGGGAGCTGCGGAGGGAGATATAGGTCTTGGCGTAGGTGCTTTTGCCCAGATTTTCGAGGTTAGCGATAGCGAGTGCAATGGCAGCCTCCGTGGTGATATCGGGGAGGGTTTCAGCCATGAAAAAGGGGCAAAAAAGTAAAAATAGATTTGTGATTTTTTGGATACAAAGCCACTCCTCGCGTGTTTGCAAGACAAAGGCAACAGCACACAAGGTGACAACCGGTTAGTTCGTATAACTTGCTATGTATCAAAGTCATAACAGCAGTTCCGAATCACATTTCCACCCCTATCCAAGGGCTTCAAAGCAACCAAAAAGTGCCAATTCCGTGATATCTGCGGACTTAGCTCTGCAAAGGTACGAATTTAATTAGAAGTAAGCAAATTTATTTTTTGAGTCTAGGGTCTAGGGTCTAGAGTCTAGGGACGAGGGTCTAGGGACAAATTAATGTCTAGGGTCTAGGGTCTAGGGTCTAGAGTCTAGGGACGTTGACTCTTGACTCTTGACTCTTGACTCTCGACTCTTGACTCTTGACTCTTGACTCTCGACTCTCGACTCTTGACTCTTGACTCTTGACTTTTGACTCTCGACTCTTGACTCTCGACTGCCTCGTTTCAGAAGCCGTGGTATGCCACACATCCGAGATGAAGTTGTGGAGTGAACCGGAAGCCTTATCGTGTCGGAGATACGATAGGGCTACACGCCCTGGAGGGGCTTGGTTGTGGTAAACGCCGGGTTCAGTGTCGGGAGACACTTAACCCGGTGACCCACAGGCTACTACCTCTATAACGAACCCTGGAGGGGTTCGGTTGTGGTAACGGATTTGGATGTACTGTCTTTATCACAACCGAGCATCTCCGAAGCTCGTATATCCTATTTGTCTCACGCTCACCGGGTTAAGCCTCTCCGAGGCTGAACCCGGCGTTTACCACAATTGAAGCCTCTCCGAGGCTTCTCATCAGCATCGTATCTCCGATACAATGCTGATTCAGGTTCTCTCCACCGATTTGCGTTAATTGGTTGATTAATCATGCATTATGCATTATGAATTATGCATTAAAAAAATGGGACTCTTGACTCTTGACTCTTGACTCTTAGTTTGAGCAGAGTGATTTCCGGGGTGGCACCGATGCGGGAGGGAATGAGGACTGTGCCGATGCCGATGTTTACGTAGAGGTGGCGTGCGAGGCTGTCTGTGTAAAGTCCGCCCCAGGTTTCGTATTTGAGGGCGGAAGGACTGATGCCGAAAAGCTCCATCTGCATGGCGTGGGTGTGCCCGGAGAGCGTGAGGGCGATGTTCGCATCCGGATTGTTGCGGATGTCCGAGCACCAGTGAGCGGGATTATGCGTGAGCAGAATCTTGGTTACGGAGTCTGAAACGTCTGCGTAAGCCTTTGAGAGTGAGCCGTATGAGGGGAATGGCGGGTCACCGATATTTTCCACGCCTATCAGAGCTATTGAATCGTTGCCGCGGCGGAGGTATGCCGTTTCGTCTGCAAGGAGTTTCCACCCCATATCTCGCAGATATTCAAGGAAATACGTGCGATTTGCGGCTTTCTTCTCCGGCGAATCCCAGTTGACGTAGTCGCCATAGTCGTGATTGCCGAAAATGGCATAAACGCCGTCAGGAGCGGAAATTCGTGCGAGGGTGCTGCAAAAAGGCTTCATCTCCTCCGCCCGACGGTTCACAAAGTCGCCCGTAAACACCACGAGGTCCGGGTGCAACGAATTTATGGTTTCCACGATGCGATTTACGTATGTGGTATCGCTGCCGTAGGTGCCGAGGTGGAGGTCGGAAAACTGTATAAGTCGGTAACCGTCAAAGGCTTGCGGAAGGTTTTTCACCGCCGTTTCCTGCTCCGTGACGCTGATGCATTTGCGGTTTACTGTCGCCCCCCACCACATTGCCGCAAACAGCGCCGCAGCGAGCACAAGTCCTGCTATGCTCACCGATCGTAACTTGCTGTGACCAAACAATTTTGGCGTTTTTGCCAGCAGGTCTGTGACTATAAAAAGTATTTTGGGAACGTAGATGGACATGAAGGTGTAAAATGCCCACATTTTTGCCACAACGAGTGCGTCGCCGGAGGAGCGATGCGGAATGAGTATCACCGTCACGATTGTGAGGAATGAAACGGTGGCAACGATGATGTGAACAATGCGTAACGCCTTGGATTTGCCGTTTTTACGCAGATTTCTCAGGATATACCCGTCAGTAAGGATACTTACGACAGCCAAAATTATCACTATGACTATCGATAGCCTCACATTATTCTATATTAAGGTGGTTACGCAGCGGATTGGCATACATTTCCAGGATAGCATTACGCATAAAGGCGTATTCTTCCTCCGTAATGTCCTTAGCATCAACGCGATGCACCTGTTTGTCAACGTATTGCAGCACGCTGTCTCGCTCCGTTTCCGTGTATTTGTCTGCAAAGCGATTTTTGCCCTCGAGGAGGTCGAAAGAGATGTAATTTATGGGGAAGAAACGGTAAGCGGAATGGATAGCGTTGTCTATCAGCGAGCATACGTGCTTTACGAAGTCCGCATTGCTGATATCTTGCGGCAGAGCCTTCAGAGCAGGCGTAATACACTGCCCTACAGCGAAATGCACCTTGCCTTTATAGCCTTTTATACCCGTTTCCATGCTGAAAAGGTCATCACGTTTGCTCTTTTTGAAGTCCGGGTCACGGCGGCGATATAGAAATTCGCGAGCCTTGAGGTAATCGTTCGGGTCGTACTCGTAAGTGATAGACGTAGGCATGAGGTTTGTTTCCTCGATGTTTTGTCGCAGCGAGCCTCCACCGGCAAGTCCGAGCATCTTTATGAGACTCTCCTGGGTGCGGTCGTTGGAATCCTTGCACCTGCCCTCACGCTGTGCAATCCAGATAGACTGCTTTTTCTGCGTGATAGCGAAGTGGATGTAAGCGGAGAGGTGCTTAGCCGCCTCAAAAGCCTGACGCAACTTGAGGTTACGGCGAACGATGAAGCTCTTATTGAGGCGAACGAGATCCGTAATCCAGTCATAAATGAGGAGGTTATCGCCGATAGCAATCTCCGTTGTGGGCACACCGGCACGGATAAAGCCGAGGTTGAGGAAAGACGCATCGAGCACGATGTCGCGGTGATTGGTGATAACGGTGTATGAGCAGTTGCGGTCGTAGTTCTCCACACCACTCATAGTCACGCCCGCAGTGGTGCCTTTTTCGAGCTGTTCCAGGAAAGGCAACATGATGATTTTCTGGAAGTCGTCGCGGTTTTCAATCTTGAGAAGATTCTTTGTAAACGCCTGATAGTCAAGCCCCGGCATAATAGCCGTCAACACGTTCCGGAAGCCCGGCTCCTTGATAAGGGAGGCAATTTTAGGATGGAACATATCGTTGTCATACGGAGCTATATCTAAGAAATCTTCTGTTGTCATGTCGTAAAAATGTAAGATTGGTTTACAAAGATAAACATAAAAACCATATCGGTGTCCTTTTTCCGCAGTTATTTAACAATATTATACATTTATTTAATACTTTTAGAACTAACGCATAATTCATAATGCATAATTCATAATTCATAATTAGCTCGCAGGGGAGAGTTAAGAGCAATTTATAGCCGTGTGAAGCAAACCGGGACGCCGTCAAGATGGAAAATCGGAGATTTTGCGGCACTTAGTGGAATAAACAAGGCATCATCAGTGTGTCGGAGACACGCTGATGATGCAGGTTCTCTCCTCAAGTTACAGAGCACTCTCTCACTTGCTCAAATCACACTTTTAAGGACGAAAAAATGCGAAATTCTACACTTTTACGGACTAAAAAATGTAGAAAATTACATTTTTAAGGACTAAAAAGTGTTGTGACTAAGAAAAAATTTGTATTTTTGCAGCAGAAAAAACGTGTAACCACATGAAAAGAAGTGCTTTAATACAATTAGAAGAGTGGAAAAACCGCAAAAATCGGAAACCACTGATAATAAAAGGAGCAAGACAGGTAGGAAAAACCTGGCTTATGCTTGAATTTGCTCACACTGCGTTTACAAAATTCGTCTATGTGAATTTTGAGGAAGATGAAGTGCTGAACCACGTTTTTGAAAATGATTTTGACACGGAACGAATAATAAGTGCCATCAGTCTCCGCAAAAATGTGGATATTGATGCCGATACCCTCATAATTTTTGATGAAATCCAGGCTGCACGTCGCGGTGTGATGTCGCTCAAATATTTTTGCGAAAAAGTACCGCAGTATTATATCATTGCAGCCGGTTCTCTGCTTGGCATATCTATCCACAAAGGCGACTCCTTCCCCGTTGGCAAAGTGGAATTTCTGAATCTTTTCCCTATGAATTTCCGTGAATTTCTTTTGGCAACTGGAAAAGACAAATTTGTAGAAATCATAGAAAAGCAGGATTGGCAACTGGTGACAATGGTAAAAGACAAATTGATTCATTGCCTGAAAGAATACTATATCGTGGGCGGTATGCCGGAAGCTGTGAAAATTTTTGCGGAAACAGGTGATTTTGAGGAGGTAAGACGCATCCAGGCAAACATTTTGCTAACATACGAGAGCGATTTTTCCAAACATGCCCCGGCAAACGAAGTGCCGCGAATAGTAATGGTGTGGAACAGCATCACGGCACAGCTTGCAAAAGAAAACCGCAAATTTATTTACGGCATGCTTCGTCACGGAGCAAGGGCAAAGGAATTTGAGTTGGCACTGGAGTGGCTGAGGGATTCCGGGCTTATAAGCATAGTGAAACGCACCAAGCGTGGAGAATTGCCGCTTAATGCATTTGAAGATTTTTCTTCATTCAAGGTATTTTTATTAGATATAGGTCTGATGACGGCAATAAATAAGCTTCCGGCAGAAACAGTGCTGAATGGCAATGAAATTTTTTCCACTTTCCGCGGTGCACTCACGGAGCAATACGTTTGTCAGCAGTTAGTAGGAGCTGTGGATATGCTTTACTATTGGTCCGCAGATAATTCACAAGGCGAAATAGATTTTCTGGTGCAAAACGGCGGTGTGGTCATTCCGGTGGAGGTGAAAGCGGAAGAAAACCTCAAGGCAAAAAGTCTTGCCGCTTTTGTGGCAAAAAATCCTTCGCTTCACGGACTTAGGCTGTCAATGTCAGACTATCGGGAGCAGGACTGGATGGCAAATGTGCCGCTGTATGGTGTATTTTCCATTTTTCCGGAGAAACATTAAATTTTTATTAAATTTTTGTTTTGCGTCTGTTTTGCGTGGTGCAAATAGTTATCTTTGCAAGTGAATCATAAACAAAACGTTTCATTTATGAAAGTAGCGAAAATACTCGTGGTAGATGATGAGGAGACACTGTGTGAAGTACTGAAATTCAATCTTGAAATTGCCGGTTACGACGTAGATGTGGCACACAGTGCGGAAGAGGCACTGCAGATGACGCCTTTATCTCAGTGGAATCTTATCCTCCTGGACGTGATGATGGGGCAAATGAGCGGTTTCGCTTTTGCCCGACACCTCAAGGCTGATGACGCCACAAAAAACATTCCCATTATCTTCCTCACCGCCAAAGACAACGAAGACGACATGGTGGCAGGACTGAATATCGGTGCCGACGACTATATCTACAAACCTTACACTATCCGCAACGTCCTCACAAGAGTAAATGCCGTGCTGCGACGCGTAAACGGCACACCGGAGAACGAAAAGGCTCCGGAAAACGTTGTAACTATAGAAAATATGACTATCGACAACACTTCCAAAACTATCTATATTGACGGCGAAGAAATAAAAATGCCTAAAAAAGAGTTTGAAATCCTCAATCTCCTGGCTTCAAACCCCGGCAGAATTTTTTCTCGCGACGAAATTATCGCTAAAGTGTGGGAAGACAACGTGATAGTGGTGGATAGGGTTGTTGACGTGAACATTACTCGACTGAGAAAAAAATTAGGTAATATCGGTAATAAAATAATCACTCGCTCCGGTTATGGCTATGGACTCGAACTATAGATTTTCTTATCATTTACGCCTTTTTGCCCTGCTGATTTTTGTTTCATGGGCTATGGTGGCTTGCTTCATCGGCTACCAGTATTATAGGGAAAAGCACATTAAGGTGGAGAGCATAGACAATATGCTCCAACTTAACAATTCGCATATCCTTGACGTGATTGACACGCAAAGTGCAGGTATTGAGGAACTTAAACACCTGGACTTGCCACAGAAAGACCTGCGAATCACAGTTTTGGACCTGAATGGCAATATCCTCTACGACAATGCAGCAAACGGCGATGCCGTGAAGGAAAATCACCTCTCTCGCCCGGAAATTGCCGCCGCACTGAAAGACGGCAAGGGCTACACGGTGCAGAGACTCTCACAAACGGTTGACGAAACATATTTTTACTCTGCTACAAAGGGCAAAAATTACGTCGTTCGCAGTGCCGTGCCATACAATCACTCGCTGAAACAGCTCCTCTCTTCCGATGGCACTTTCCTCTGGATAATGATAGGTATCACGCTCGTTTTCAGCCTTATAAGCTATTTCATCACCAAACGTGCCGGACAGGTTATCCGTCGCCTGAACGATTTTGCAGCCCGTGCGGAAAAGGGCGAACGAATTTATGCCGATGATGCCTTTCCAAACAACGAGTTAGGCTCTATTTCCAGCCATATCGTGCGACTGTATTCTCGTCTCCAGGAGGCAAATCTGGAGCGTGACCGCCAGCACGAAATCGCCCTCCACGAGGAGCAGGAGAAAATCCGAATAAAGCGCCAACTTACAAACAATATAAATCACGAACTTAAAACGCCCGTTGCCGCTATTCAGGTTTGCCTGGAAACCGTTTTGGAGCATCCGGAACTCGACGAGGAGAAGAAAAAAGATTTTCTGCAGCGTTGCTACGAAAATACGGCTCGCTTGCGTTCGCTCCTTGATGATGTTTCACTCATCACGCGTATGGAGGACGGCTCGCAAGCCATTGAGATGGCGAAACTGGACCTCGCAGAGACTATCCAAGATGCAGTTGACGAATCAAAGCTGGCACATCCGGATTCAAATATGGCTATAAAGGTGGAAATGCCGCAGGGCGAAACGGCTTTGAAAGGCAATGCGTCTATTCTCCAATCCGTGTTTAGAAACTTGATAGACAATGCAATAGCTTATTCCGGCGGTACGGAGATAGACATCAATGTAGCAGACATCGGTGAGTCTGTTTCCGTCACTTTCAGCGATAACGGCGTAGGCGTGGAAGACAGCCATTTGCCGCACCTCTTCGAGCGTTTTTACAGGATAGACAAAGGTCGCTCCAGAAAGCTCGGCGGCACCGGTTTAGGCTTGTCTATCGTTAAAAATGCCGTTATTCTCCACGGCGGAACAATAGAAGCCGTTAATCGCCGCGGCGGTGGACTTGAATTCCGCTTTACGATTAAAAAATAAGATTAAAAAATAAGATTAAAAATGAATAGAAATTCAGCCAAGATGCAAATTTAATGTGATGCATCTTGGCTGAAAATTTATGGGATTTAGCTATCATAGCTAAGATAGCTATTTTAGCTAAGGTAGCTATTTTAGCTAAATTAGCTATTATAGCCTTCTGCCGATTTGGCAAGTATGCCGCGGTGAGCCGCGGCATACGAGATTGCTTATCGGAGGATTACCTTTGCAGCATTTACTTTGCCTTCAGTGGAGACAACTTTGACGATGTAAAGTCCGCGGAGGGCGGTGACATCAATTGTTTGTTCTCCTGAATTGCGGGCTACGAGGATGCCTGCTGCATTGTAAAGTTCTATTTCTGCGGCTTCTACACCAATCACTGCGAGAGTGTTTGAATCTGCAATGATGCCGAACTGTGCGGCAACTTCATCTTCAATGCTTTCTGCTGAGTCTGAGCTCTTTACACCATTGTATGTCCAATAGCCGAGACCTTGAATTGCACTTGAGAACCATACGTCAAGCACTTGATTGTCAT